>JBLNCQ010000041.1:0-23938 GCA_050260815.1 Bacillota bacterium | reverse complement strand
CCTGGTCGCGGATGGACCCGCCGGGCTGGATGATGGCGGCAATGCCCGCCTCGCCGGCGGCCTCCACCACATCGGAGAACGGGAAGAAGGCGTCGGAGGAGAGAACGGCGCCGCGCCCCTGCTCGGCGGCCCGGCCCAGGGCGTAGCGCGCCGCGTCGATGCGGTTCATCTGGCCGGCGCCCACGCCCAGGGTCCGCTGGCCCCGGGCCACCACAATGGCGTTGCTCTTGACGTGCTTAACGACCTTCCAGGCGAAGAGCAGGTCCTTCATCTGCGCTTCCGTGGGCTGGAGCCGGGTCACCACGCGCCAGGAGGACGGCGCCGCCTTCCAGACGTCGCGTTCCTGGACCAGCAGGCCGCCGGTGACGCGCTTGTAGTCCCAGGCGGGCACGGCGGCACCGGCTGCAGACAGGTCCTCCAGCAGCCGGGGCGTCCAGGCCCCTGTGGCCAGCAAGCGCAGATCCTTCTTCCGGCCCAGGACGGCGATGGCCTCGTCGGTGAACGCGGGGGCGATGACGATTTCCACGAAGATCTTGGCGATCTCGCGCGCAGTATCACCGTCGCAGGGTCGGTTCAAAGCCACAATGCCGCCAAAGATGGAGACCGGGTCGGCGTCATGGGCCAGACGGTAGGCATCGGCCAGGGTGGCGGCGGAGGCCACCCCGCAGGGGTTGGTGTGCTTGACCGCCACGGCGGTGGGGGGGCCGAACTCCTTCACCAGCTCCAGGGCCCCGTCCGCGTCGTTAATGTTGTTGAAGGACAGCTCCTTGCCGTGAAGCTGCCGGGCTGCAGCGATGCTGGCCGGCGGCGGAGCGTCCTCCCGGTAGAAGGCGCCCGCCTGGTGCGGGTTCTCGCCGTAGCGCAGGCCCTGGGCCTTGACGAACTGGAGGCTCAGGCGGTGGGGCAGGACTGATGCGCTATCGCCCGGGTCCGCCGTGGTGCCGACGCCCGCAGCGGTCTCTGCCGCCTCCGGCCTCGCCCCCAGCCAGTCGGCGATGGCCCGGTCGTAGGCGGCGGTATGGCGGAACGCCTCAAGGGCCAGCGCAAACCGCCGTTCCTCCGGCACGTCGCCTTGCCGCAGCAGGTCCAGCACCTCACCGTAGCGGTCGGGGCTGACCACCACCAGGACGTCGCGGTAGTTCTTTGCTGCGGCGCGCACCATGGTGGGTCCGCCCACGTCGATGTTCTCAATGGCCTCCTCCAGCGTGACGCCGGGCCGGGCCACGGTCTCGCGGAAGGGGTAGAGGTTCACGGCCACCAGGTCGATGGGCGTGATGCTGTGCTCCGCCAGTTGCTCCATGTGGCGCGGGTCGTCCCGTCGGGCCAGAATGGCACCGTGGATGGCCGGCTGCAGGGTCTTGACCCGCCCGTCCAGGATTTCGGGAAAGCCGCCCACCTCCGCGGCCTCCAGGACCGGAACGCCGGCGGCGCGCAGCTCCCTGGCCGTGCCGCCGGTGCTGACGATGTCCCAGCCCAGTTCTTGCAGCCCGCGGGCGAAGTCCACCACGCCGCGCTTGTCCGAAACGCTGATCAACGCTCGTCCCATCTGATATCCTCCTCGGATCGTACCGTTATGGCTTGAGAATTGCCAGCCGTCCCGACACCGTCACCCTGTCCTCGGCCACCAGGCGCAGGGCCTCCGGAAAGATGCGGTGCTCCTGCTCCAGAATGCGCGCAGCCAGGGTATCGACCGTGTCGCCAGGCTCCACGGGCACGGCTGCCTGCAGCAGGATGGGTCCGGTGTCCAGCCCCTCGTCCACCAGGAACACGGTGCAGCCGGACACCCGCACCCCGTACTCAACGGCCTGTCGCTGTGCCTCCAGTCCGGGGAAGGCCGGCAGCAGGGAAGGATGGATGTTCAGCACCCGCCGGGGAAAGGCGGCCAGAAAGGGGGCCGAGACCAGGCGCAGATAGCCGGCAAGGGCCACCAGGTCAACGCCGTGCTCGTGCAAGACAGAAAGAACCGCCCGGTCGTACGCCTCCCGGTCCCGGCCGTAGGGCTTCGGATCGACAAAGACCCCCGGCACGCCGTGGCTCCGGGCCACCTCCAGGGCGCCGGCCTGGGGCCGGTTGGTCACCACGACGGCGGGCCGCACCGGCAGGTCGCCGCGCTCCACAGCCTGCAGAATGGCCTCCAGGTTGCTGCCCCTGCCCGAGGCCAGCACGCCCAGGCTGGCCAGAGCCCGGGTCATCGGAATGCCACCCCCTGCTTCCCCGCCGCCACCTCGCCGACCACGTACGCCCGTTCACCGAGGGCGGCGGCCTCATGCAGCAGGTCGTCGGCCCGCTCGGGGGCCACAATCAGGACGATGCCCAGGCCCAGGTTGAAGGTCCGGCGCATCTCGGTCTCCTCCACCGGCCCCAGGCGCCGGATGAGGTCAAAGATCGGCGGCTCGGGCCAGGCGCCGGGCCGCAGGTTGACCTGCAGGCCGGCGGGCAGCACCCGGGGGATGTTCTCCAGAAGCCCGCCGCCGGTGATGTGGGCCATGGCCCGCACACCGCCGCTGCGCCTGAGCGACAGGCAGGAGCGGATATAGATGCGCGTGGGCTCCAGCATCTCCTCCCCCAGGGTACGCCCCAGGTCGTCCAGGTGCTGATCGAGCCGCAGCCTCGCCTTCTCCAGCAGGACCCGGCGGGCCAGGGAGTAGCCGTTGCTGTGCAGGCCGCTGGAGGCGAGGCCCAGGACCGCGTCGCCGGCCCGTACCTGGCTGCCGTCCAGCAGGGCCGACTCGTCGGCCAGGCCCACGCAGAACCCGGCCAGGTCGTACTCGCCAGGGGCGTAGAGGCCGGGGAGTTCCGCCGTCTCGCCGCCTATCAGAGCGCAGCCCGCCTGCACGCAGCCGTCCGCCACGCCGGCGACGATGCGCTCCGCCTGGGCGGGGTCCAGCCGGCCCACGGCCAGATAGTCCAGGAAGAACAGCGGCTCAGCACCCTGGACCACCACGTCGTTGGCGCACATGGCCACGCAGTCGACGCCCACGGTGTCGTGCCGGTCCAGCTGAAAGGCCACCTTGAGCTTGGTGCCCACGCCGTCCGCGCCGGACACCAGCACGGGGCTCTGCATCCCGGAGAGGTCCGGCCGGAACAGGCCGCCAAAGCCGCCTATCTCGCCCAGCACGCCGGGGCGCGCGGTGCGGCGGGTGTGGGCCAGCATGAGGCGGACAGCCTGGTTGCCGGCGTCCACGTCCACGCCGGCCTGGCGGTAGCTCATGGTCATGCCCGTTCCTCCTCATAGCGCTCCAGGCTGTACTTGCCCTGGTTGGCGTGCTCCAGGGGCACCGGGTAGCGGCCGGTGAAGCAGGCCAGGCAGTACCCGCGGCGGAGCGGGTCAGGGTCCGCGGCGGCCGCGGGGGTCTCGGCGTGATTGAGCCCGGAGGCCACAGGGGAGTCGGCGCCGGTGCCCTCCCGGCGGGCCTGCTCGACGGCGGCCACCATGCCGTCCAGCGACAGGAAGTAGAGCGAGTCCGCCCCCACCTGGTCGCGAATGGCTTCCACGCTGGAGCGGGCCGCAACCAGCTCGGTCGGGGCGGAGGTGTCGATGCCGTAGTAGCAGGGGTGCCGATAGGGTGGTGAACTGATGCGCACGTGGACCTGCCTGGCCCCCGCCTCACGGAGCAGCCCCACAATGTGGCGGCTGGTGTTGCCCCGCACCAGCGAGTCGTCCACCAGAACCACGCGCTTCCCCTCTACCACCTGGCGCAGGGCGTTCAGCTTGAGGCGCACGCCCAGGCGCCGGCTGCCCTGGTCCGGCTGGATGAAGGTACGGCCGATGTAGCGGTTCTTGATGAGCCCCATCTCGTAGGGGATGCCCGCCTCTTCCGCGTAGCCGGCAGCGGCGGAGAGCGAGCTGTCCGGAACACCCGTCACCAGGTCGGCCTCCACCGGGGCCTCCCGCGCCAGCATGCGGCCCAGGTTCTTGCGGGCCACGTGGACGTTGGCGCCCTGCAGGCTGCTGTCGGGCCGGGCGAAGTAGACGTACTCAAAGATGCACAGGGAGCTGGCTCCCGGCTCCTGCACCTGCAGACTGGTGAGGCCGTTCCGGTCGATGGCCACCAGCTCGCCGGGCGCCACGTCCCGCACAAAGGTGGCGCCGATGGCCTCGAAGGCGCAGGATTCGGACGCCAGCACCCAGGCCCCGTGGGGACCGCCCACCATGTTGTAGCCGCCCTCGGAACCCGGGTCGCGGGGGGCCCAGCCCAGGCTGAGGGGACGGATGCCATGCGGATCGCGAGCGCCAATGAGCCCCTGCTCGCCCAGGAAGACAAAGGCGTAGCCGCCCTGCACCTCGCGCAGGGCGCCGGCCACAGCGTCCGCCAACTGCGCCAGCGTCATGGCACCGCCGCCGTGGGACTGCCGGGCGCCGTGGCGGGCGATGAGGTGGGCCACCACCTCCGTGTCCAGGCTGGTTTGAAAGATGGTCCCCTGGTCCTCCAGGTCACGGCGCAGGCGCAGGGCGTTGGTCAGGTTGCCGTTGTGGGCGATGGCCAGCGAGCCGCGGCGGGAGCGAACCAGCAGCGGTGAGGCATTGGCCAGGGAGCTGGAGCCGGTGGTCGAGTACCGGACGTGGCCGATGGCGGACGACCCGTGCATGTCCTCCACCCGATCGGTGCTGAAGACGTCAGAGACCAGGCCCATGCCCTTTTCGACCTGGACGGCCCGGCCGTCGTGCCAGGCGATGCCCGCCGACTCCTGGCCGCGGTGCTGCAGGGCGTATAGGCCAAAGTAAGCCAACCGGGCGGCCTGCGGATGGGCCAGAATGCCGAAGACGCCGCACTCTTCCTTGGGGCGGTCGCTGCTTGGGGCCGGACGGTTTACGCGGTAGCGCACGTCAGGGCCTCCCTCCAGGCGGGTTCGACTTCACCGCGATCCAGGTTCATCAGCCTTCGCCCCTGGCCATGTACGACCAGCCGCCCCGTGCCGGTAACCCGGCCCAGGCGCCGCAGGGGCACCCCGGCCTCGCGGCAGATGGCCTGGACGGCAGACAGGTGGGCGGGCGCCACCTCCAGCAGCACGCGCGAGGCGGTCTCGCCGAAGAGGAGCGCGTCCAGGCGCAGGCCTTGAGGGGCACCGGAAAGGTCGACGTCCAGGCCGGTCCGGTCCCCCGCCGCCAGCCACATTTCGGCCAAAGCCACGGCCAGTCCGCCTTCGGCGGTATCATGGGCGGCCCGCGCCAGGCCCGAGGCGGCTGCTTGGCGAACCGCGGTCTGCACGGCCCGTTCCAGGGGCAGGCTGAGGCATGGCGGCCGGCCAGCCACCCGGCCATGGACCACCTTCAGATACTCGCTGCCTCCCAGGCCCAGGGGGTCGCCCTGGCCGCGGTCCGACTCGGACAGTTCCAGCCCGGACAGCGGCCCCACCAGCAGCAGGAGGTCGCCTTCGGACCGAAGGCCCGCCGTAACGTGCCGGTCTACCCGCTCCAGCAGTCCTACCGCGCCGACCACGGGCGTGGGATAGACCGCGCGGTCGCCGGTCTGGTTGTAGAAGCTGACGTTGCCGCCGGTCACCGGGGTGTCCAGGGCCCGGCAGGCTTCTGCCATCCCCTCAATGGTCTCCTCAAAGGTCCAGAAGACCTCCGGGTCGTCGGGGTCGCCAAAGTTGAGGCAGTTGGTGATGCCGATGGGCTCGGCGCCGGCGCAGGTCACGTTGCGGGCCGCCTCCGCCACGGCCAGGGCGGCGCCGAGGTGCGGCGACAGGTAGGTGTAGCGCCCATTGCCATCGGTGCTCAGGGCCAGCCCCCTGGGGGAGCCCTTCAGGCGCAGCACGGCGGCGTCCGAGCCCGGACCGGCCACGGTGTTGGTGCGCACCATGTAGTCGTACTGCCGATAGATCCAGGCGCGGGAGGAAAGGTTGGGCGAGCCCAGCAGGGCCTTCAGCACCTCCCCCGGGTTAACGGGTTGGGGCAGCGCCGCCACGTCCAGGGTTTGGCGCCGCTCCAGGTCGGCGGGCCGCCGGGAGGCCACGCGGCAGACGGGGGCATCCTCCGTCAGGGTGCGGGCGGGCAGCTCCGCCACCACCCGCTCGCCATCGCGGATGCGGAGCAGGCCGTCCCCAGTGACCCGGCCGATGACCGCGGCCTCCAGGCCCCACTTGCGGGCAATGGCCGCCACCTCGTCCTCGCGGCCGGCGGCGACCACCGCCAGCATCCGCTCCTGCGACTCGGAAAGCAGGACCTCCCAGGCCTCCATGCCGGTCTCGCGGCGCGGCACCAGGGCCACGTCCAGGTCCAGCCCCACGCCGCCGCGGGAGGCCATCTCCGAACTGGAACTGATCAGGCCGGCGGCACCCATGTCCTGCATGGCCACCACGGCACCGGTGGGAACCAGCTCCAGGCACGCCTCCAGCACCTGCTTCTCCATGAAGGGGTCGCCTACCTGAACGGAGGGGCGCTTGTCCCCCTGCTCCTCTACGAAGGTCTGGCTAGCCAGCAGGCTGGCGCCGTGGATGCCATCTCGGCCGGTCCGGGCGCCAATGACCATCACCGGGTTGCCGGGGCCGGCGGCAACGCCCCGCTGCAGCGGCCGCCCCGGCTCCAGCAGGCCCACGCACATCACGTTGACCAGAGGGTTGCCCTGGTAGGCCTCATCAAAGTACACCTCGCCGCCCACGGTGGGGACGCCCACGGAGTTTCCGTAGCCGGAGATGCCCGCCACCACGCCTTCCAGCAGGTGGGCGGTGCGGCCGGCCCCCGGGCCGATGAGCTCGCCGAAGCGCAGGGAGTCCAACAGGGCAATGGGCCTGGCGCCCATGGTGAAGACGTCGCGGATGATGCCGCCCACGCCGGTGGCCGCGCCCTGGTAGGGCTCTACGGCGCTGGGGTGGTTGTGTGACTCCAGCTTGAAGGCCACCGCCATGCCATCCCCCAGGTCCAGAACGCCGGCGTTCTCCCCCGGCCCCTGCAGGACCCTGGGCCCGCGGGTGGGCAGCCGCTTCAGCAGAGGGCGGCTGTGCTTGTAGCTGCAGTGTTCGGACCACATGACGCCGTACAGTTGAAGCTCCACGTCGTTGGGCTCGCGCCCCAGCAGGCGCGTCGCGTGGCGGTACTCGCCCTCCGTCAGGCCCACGGCCTCCCAGCGGGAGGTCTGGCCGGCTGCGGTGCTCACCGCCTTGCCACCTCCCGGACCACGCTGTCCATCATGGACAGGAAGATCAGCCGCCCGTCCTCGGAGCCCAGCAGGAACTCGGCGCTGCGCTCCGGGTGGGGCATCAGGCCGAACACGTTTCGTCCCGGGCTGGTGATTCCGGCAATGTTCCGAAGGGATCCGTTGGGGTTGGCCTCCGGCGTCACCCGCCCCTCGCTGTCGCAATAGCGCAGCACCACCCGCTCCTCGCTCTCCAGCGCCGCCAGAGCAGCCTCGTCGGCGTAGTAGTTGCCCTGCCCGTGGGCGATAGGCAGGCGGAGCACGTCGCCGGGCCGGCACCGGCTGGTAAACGGTGTGGAATCGGACTCCACCCGCACGTGCACATACTCGCAGCGGAAGCCAAGGCCCTGGTTCTGCTGCAGGGCCCCCGGCAGGAGGCCCGCCTCGCAGAGAATCTGAAAGCCGTTGCAGATGCCCAGCACCAGCTTGCCGGCCTCCGCCTCGCGGCGAACGGCCTGCATCACGGGGGAGACGCGGGCCAGCGCGCCCGCCCTCAGGTAATCGCCGTAGGAGAAGCCGCCGGGAAGGACGATGGCGTCAAAGCGGGAGAGGTCCGCCTCTTCGTGCCAGACCAGCTCCGCAGGCTGGCCCAGCACGCCGGCCAGCACGTGGTAGGCGTCCTGGTCGCAGTTGGAGCCGGGAAAGACCACCACCGCCGTCCGCATCACACGGCCTCCCCGGACTTGAGCGTCACCGGAGCGACGCTGGCATGAAACGTCTCCAACACCGGATTGGCCAGCACGCGCCAGGCCATCTCGCGGGCCTGCGACTCGGCGTCGACCTGGCTCTCCGCCTCCAACTCCAGCACGATGTGCTTGCCCACCCGGACGTCGCTCACCCGGCCGTAGCCCAGGGAGGCGAGGGCCCGCTTCACCGCGGCCCCCTGCGGGTCCAGTACGCCCGGCTTCAGGGCAATGGTGACGGTTGCTTGAAAGCGCATGACTGTTCTCCTTTCGCCTGCATCGCCCCAACCTGACCTTCGACTGCTCAGCGCAGCACGGGGAGAAGTCGCTCCAACGCCTCCCGGTAGCGGGCGGTCGACGCGGCTATCAGCTCCGGGCTGAGGTGCGGGGCCGGTGGCTGCTTGTTCCAGCCGGAGCCCTCCGCCCAGTCGCGGATGGGCTGTTTGTCCAGGGACTCGATGGGCCGCCCCGGCTGATACTGGTCCTGCGGCCAGAAGCGGGCGGCGTCAGGGGTGAACATCTCGTCGATCACCAGCAGCGAGGCGCCGGAGGCAAAGCGCTCCCGCGCGGTGCGGCCCTCGCCGCCCACCAGTCCGAACTCCAGCTTGCAGTCGGCCAGGATGATGCCCGCCTGCAGGGCCTTGGCCGCGGCGAAGGTGTAAAGCTGCAGGGTTCGGCCCTTGATGGCCCGGGTGAGCTCCGGGCCATACAGCTCGGCTACCCGCTGCTCGGAGACGTTCTCGTCATGGCCCGTGTCGTTCTTGAGAGCGGGCGTGAAGATGGGCTCCGGCAGCCGCTCGCTCAGCCGCAGCCCGGGCGGCAGGGGCACGCCGCAGACCTCGCCTGTGGCCTGGTACTCCTTCCACCCCGAACCCGCCAGGTACCCGCGCACCACGGACTCCACGTCCACGCGCAGGGCCTTCGTCACCACCATGGAACGGCCGTCCAGCAAGGGCCTGACGTCGCCCGGCAGGGGGAGTTCCGACAAGTCGGTGGTGATGAGGTGGTTCGGGGCAATGCGCCGCGTGGCCTGAAACCAGGCAACGGACAGCCCGGTGAGAACCCGCCCCTTGTCCGGAATGCCGTCGGGAAAGACCACGTCAAAGGCCGAAAGCCGGTCGGTGGCCACAATCAGAAGGCGGTCTCCCAGGTCAAAGACTTCCCGCACCTTGCCCCGGTGCAGCAGGGGCAGGCCCAGGTCGGGGCAGGTCAGCAGGGCCGAATCCATCTGGTCTTCCTCCCCATGGATACTCTTGCGGGCCCTTCTCGGTCTGCTTCAGGCCGGCGCCCCGGCCCATCTACAGGCCGAGGCGCTTCATGATGTCGTCCACGTGTGCCAGGAGGGGCGCGGGGTCAAAGCAGGCATCCAGCTCCGACTCCGTCAGGTGGCGCCGGATGGCGGGATCAGACTCCACGCGCCGGCGGAAGGAGGGCCCGCCGGTGGCCTGCTCGGCCCAGGCCTCCATCGCCTTGCCCTGGACCAGCGCGTAGGCGTCCTCCCGCGACAGGCCCTTGTCCACCAGGGCCAGCAGCAGGCGCTGGCTGAACACCAGGCCGCCCGTGGCCTCCAGGTTTCGCCGCATGTTCTCCGGGTAAACGTGCAGCCCCTCCACAATCTCCAGAGCCACGTTCAGCATGTAGTCCACCAGGCTGGTGCTGTCCGGCAGGATGACCCGCTCCACGGAGGAATGCGAGATGTCGCGTTCGTGCCAGAGGGCGACGTCCTCCAGGCCGGCCCCGGCGTTGGCCCGCACCACCCGGGAGAGGCCGCAGAGCTGCTCGGCCAGGCGTGGGTTGCGCTTGTGCGGCATGGCGGAACTGCCCTTCTGCCCCTGCCGGAAGGGCTCCTCCACCTCGCGAATCTCCGTTCTCTGCAGGCCGCGAACCTCCAGGGCGAATTTCTCCACCGTCGCCGCCACCAGGGCCAGGAAGTTCAGGAATTCGGCGTGGCGGTCGCGCTGCAGTACTTGCGTGGAGATGGGCGCCGGTGACAGGCCCAGCCGCTCGCAGACGTACCGCTCGACAAAGGGGTCCAGATGAGCAAAGTTGCCCACGGCGCCGGAGATCTTGCCCACCGCCAGACGCGGCCGAAGCTGATCCAGGCGCTCCAGGTGCCGACCCAGTTCGGCGTAATAGAGGGCCAGCTTCAGCCCAAACGTGGTGGGCTCGGCGTGCACCCCGTGGGTGCGGCCCATGATGACCGTGCTCTTGAACTCCCGCGCGCGGCGGCCAAAGGCCTGCCGCAGTGCCGTCAGGTCCTCGCGGATGACGTCCAGGGCCTCCACCATCAGGGCCGACAAGGCGGTGTCCACCACGTCCGAACTGGTGAGCCCCAGGTGAATGTACTTGCCCGCCTCGCCCACGTTCTCCGCCACGTTGGTGGTGAAGGCAATGACGTCATGCTGGACCCGCTCCTCGATCTCCAGGATGCGGTCGACGTCAAAGGTGGCATCCTGCCGGAGGGCGGCGGCGGCCTCACGGGGCACGCGCCCCAGCTCCGCCCAGGCCTCGGTGGCCAGCAGTTCTACCTCCAGCCATTTGCGGTACTTGTTCTCCAGAGACCAGATGGCGGCCAGGCGGGGACGAGTGTAGCGCTCAATCACCGGTGTGCTTCCTCCTTGAGAGACTCGGCCAGGGCCAGGTCCTTGCGCCGCACGGTTTCGGCCATCTCCTGGCGGTAGGCTTCCAGGCGTCCGGCCAGGCTCGGGTCGCCGAGCGCCAGCATCTGCACCGCCAGCAAGCCGGCGTTCCGGGCTCCGTCCAGGCCTACCGTGGCCACCGGCACCCCCGGGGGCATTTGCACGACGGCGTAAAGCGCGTCCAGGCCGTTCAGGGCCCCGGCGGACAGCGGCACGCCGATGACCGGCAGCGTGGTATAGGCCGCCAGGACACCCGGCAGGTGGGCGGCCAGGCCCGCACCCGCCACCAGAACCTTCAGGCCCCGGTCCCGGGCCTCGCGCCCGTAGCGGGCGACCTCATCGGGAACCCGGTGGGCGGACAGGATGCGCATCTCGCCGGCCACGCCGAAGTCGTCCAGCACCCGAAGGCACTCCTTCATCCGGGGCAGGTCCGAGTCACTGCCCATCACAATTCCCACCAGCGGCTGGGCCACGGCGAAGATCACCTCCGAGGAATCGGGAGACAGAACGGGGAGCGGGTACAGGAACCCCTCGACCAGTTCGCGAGGTTCCTGTCCCGCCCCCCTTCCGCGCGGAGCCTGGTGCGTCCGGTCTATCCGACCAGGAAGCTCACCAGGAACAGGGCCGAAACGATCCAGAGCAGCCAGTGCACATCCTTGGCCCGACCGGTGATCGCCTTGATCAGGACGTAGGAGATGAAGCCGTAGCCGATGCCGCGGGAGATGTTATAGGTGAGGGGCGTGGCGATGATGGTCAGGAAGGCCGGGAAGGCTTCGGTAACGTCACTGAAGTCGATCTCGCGAACCACGGACATCATCAGGAAGCCCACCATGATCAGGGCCGGTGCGGTAGCCTGCGCAGGCACGATCCCGGCGATGGGAGCCAGGAACATGGACAGGAGGAACAGTACGGCCACCACGGCGCTGGTGAGGCCTGTCCGGCCCCCCTCCGAGACGCCGGCGCCGCTCTCCACGTACGTGGTCACGGAGCTGACGCCCAGAGCGCCGCCCAGAACGGCCGCCAGGGAGTCGACGAAGAGGACGTTCTTGATGCGGGGCAGCCGCCCCTTCTTGTCCAGGAAGCCGGCCTCGCCGCCCACGGCCACCACGGTGCCCATGGTGTCGAAGAAGTCCGTGACCAGGAAGGCGAAGATCATGCCGGCCATGCCCAGAGTCAGGATGCCGGCGATGTACGGCTGACCGGTGGCCGGGTTCGTGGTGAAGGTGGCGAACATTGTGGAGAACGAAGCAGCATTCGGAATGCTGAAGATCCCCTGCGGCAGATGCGTCACGCCCAGGGGGACCGCCAACACGGTAGAGGCCAGAATCCCCAGCAGGATGGAACCGCGCACCCGCTTGGCCATCAGGACGGCGGTAACAATCAGGCCAAAGGCGGTGATCCAGATCCCGGGGTCCTTCAGGCTGCCGAAGGTGACGAGGGTGACGGGGTTGGCCACAATCAGCTTGGACTCCACCAGGCCGATGGTGGCGATAAAGAGGCCGATGCCCACGCCGATGGCCCGCTTGAGGGTCAGCGGAATGGCGTCCATCACCGCCTCGCGGATGTTGGTGAGCACCAGCAGGGTAATGACGACGCCTTCCACCACCACCACGCCCATGGCGGCCTGCCACGGCACCTTCAGGCCGATGGCCAGGCTGAACGTCAGGACGGCGTTCAGGCCCATGCCGGAAGCCAGAGCGAACGGGTAGTTGGTGAACAGGGCCATCGCCAGGGTGGCGAGGCCCGCCGCCAGCGCCGTCGCGGTCATGGCCGGCCCTTGCGGCACGCCCGCCTCAGCCAGAATGGAGGGGTTGACAAAGATGATGTAGGCCATGGTCATGAACGTGGCGAATCCGGCCACTACCTCGGTTCGGACGTCGGTTCCGTTCTCCTTGAGATGAAAGAAGCGCTCCATAAGTCCGCGTGCCCCCGTCCCTTCGGGTGCCAGCTTCTCCTGAGGCAGCAAGGCGGTCCCTCCTCAAGTAGTATTGACCAAACAGCCAAAAGCCCGCGCGGGTGGATTCTCCTGAGAGAAACCTACCCGCCCGGGCTTTTATCCCACTGGTGTACCGCACAGCGGCTGGACCGCTTGGACCGGACCGCGCGGCCTGCCGCCGCGCGCGGAACCCTAGGCCCACTTTCTCGAGTATGATGCTGGGCCGAACGCGGTCGAAAGATGGTAGACCGCTTCGGACAGCTTCATCATACCCGAGGCTGCCTCTGGCTGTCAACAAAAAGTCGAACGTTTTATGGTCTAGCCGGCTTGTTCGTTCGAGGATTCAGTCGTGCTCGAGTCCGGCATACTCTCGAGCACGGAGATAAAAGTCTCCACCACCGCCGGGTCAAACTGGCTTCCGGCGTGTCGCCGAAGCTCCGCGATGGCTGCCTCGTGCGGCATGCCCTTGCGGTAGGGCCGGTCCGTGGTCATGGCGTCGTAGGCGTCCACCACGGCGATAATCCGCGCCCCGATGGGTATCTGGTCCCCAGCCAGGCCGTCCGGGTACCCCGCGTGGGGCTCTAGGCGGCTGCCGTCGAATCGCTCGTGATGATGCCTCACCAGTGGCTGAACGGGACGCAGCACGTCCAGTTCGGCAATGATGTTCTCGCCAATGACCGGGTGAAGCCGCATGGTGGCCATTTCTTCCCCGGTCAGCTTGGCCGGCTTGTGGAGAATCTCCGTGGGAATGGCAATCTTGCCGATGTCGTGAAGGATGGCCCCGTAGCCCACGTCCTCCACCTCTTTGTCCGACAGGCCCATGGCCCTGGCAACAGAGACGGCGTAGTTTCGCATTCGTTCCGAATGGCCGCGGGTATACGGATCCTTGATCTCCTCCACCTTGGCCAGCGACAGCACCGTTTGCAGAATGTGGCGATGCCGCTCCTGACGCGACTGTTCCTGGACGGCCAGCCGCTGCTCGCGGTCCAGGGTGTCACGGTTGCGCCGTGCCGCCTGGTCTGCCCGCGTGGTCAGGCTGGCCACATCCGTACCCACGCCGGTCTCCACGCCGGTGCTGAGGAGGAGGGGCAGCATCTTGTCGTCCGCGTGCTGGCTGTTGCGCCGCGCCACCGCCTGACGCAGCCGCAGTTCCACCGCCTCCGCCGCAACGCGGTCCGTGTCCGGCATGAGCACGGCAAACTCGTCGCCGCCAAAGCGGGCCACCAGGTCCGTGGGACGGGCCACTGACGCCACCAGTGTGGCCACTTCCTTGAGCCGCTCGTCGCCGGCCAGCTGCCCGTAGACCTCGTTGAAGATCCGGAAGTCGTAGACGTCCACCATCATCAAGCTGAGCGGCGTGCCCTGGCGCCGCGCGCTGTTGGCCTCGCGCAGCCAGACCTCGTTGAAGTGACGGCGGTTGTAGATGCCGGTCAGCGGGTCTGTCTTGGCCCGCTCCTGGCTCTGGCGATAGAGCCGAGCATTGTGGATGGAGACCGCCACCTGGCGGGCGACCTCGCACAGCAGTTCCGTGTCTTCCTCGCGGTAGGCGTTCAGCGTGCGGCTGGAAAGGGCGATCATGCCCAGTATCCTGCCGCTGGCCTCCAGCGGCACGCGCAGGCAGGACAGGTAACCGGCCTCGGCCAGCCAGGCGTCCTCCGTAAACACCTGCCGGCGCAGGTCCGTCTCGTTGTAGGGACGGCGGTGCTGGAGGATGTACTCCATGACCGAACCGCGCAGGGGCAGCACCTGTCCCTGCTGCATCATCTTGGGGGAGCGGGGGTCCAGCACGGACTGAATGCGGGCGTGGGTTCCGGAGTCATCCATCAGCACCAGACCGAAGCGGTCATAAGGCACCAGCCGGCGGATCTCCGGGCCCACCATGCGGAAGATGCTCTCCTGGTCCAGCGTGGAGCTGACCAGACGTCCCACCTCGCGCATCACGTCCAGGCGCGTGGCCCGCTCAGAAGCCTCGCGGAAGAGGCGGGCGTTCTCCAGGGCGCTGGCCACCTGCCGGGCAAACAGGGTCACCACTTCCACGTCGTCCATGTCAAACTGGTCCAGGCCGACTCGGCCCACCACCATGACGCCGGTGACGCCCTCCTTGCCCTGAAGCGGGGCAAAGATGGCGGACTCCGGCCGTTCGGAGGGGTAGGCGGCGCGCGGGTCACGGGACAGATCCGGGCTGAGGAGCGCCTGGCCCGCCTCGGCGGCGCGGCCCACCAGGCTTTCGCCCATGCGTACCTGCACTGCCCGCAGCACGGCCAGATCATCCTGGGTGTAGATATGGTCCTCATGGTGGGCGCTCTTCAGGCTGAACACCTGCTGCCGGGGGTCGAACGCATAAATGAGGCAGGCTTCCGCCCCCACCAGCGTGCGCAGATGCTTGTACGTGGTTGCCGTGGTGGCATCCACGTCCAGTGAGGCGGAGACTTCGCCCGCCTCGGCCAGGGCGGTCAGCTTGGCGCGTTCCTTACGCTCGTCCAGGAGGCGGCGCATCAGCGTGGAGGAAAGGACCGTCACGGCCATCAGACCCGGCACCAACACGACCAGTTGGCGGAGGTACCAGCCGTCAGCCGGCAGGAAGGCGGGTACCAGGGCCCCCACCAGCACGATGAAGTTCAGCAGAAGGGCCTTGCGGAGGGGCCAGAAGGCGGCACCCACCAGGGCAATGACCAGGAAGAGGATGGGCGAAATGTACGAGTGAGCGTCGCCCAAAGCCACGGAGGCCGCCACCACCAGGGCCGTCGCCGTCGGGGTGAGGGACGCAAACAGGACCGGATGCAGGCGGTGCCAGGGGACGGACAGGACCAGCAGGCCGATTCCCACCGACAGCATCGCCAGCAGCCACAGCCACGGCAGGTTGACGGTAGTGACATTGCGGTAGGCGTATCCTGACAGCACGGCAACGGCCGCGCCGCCCATAAAGAGAAAGGCTGTGGCGACCCTCAACTGGCGGTAGAGCACCGCCTGCGGGCCGGCGAACAGGGACGAGGTGTGCTGGTTCCGTGTCAGGACCAGTCCCCCCTTTGGCCGAGACCAGCCGGGTTTCAAGCGTTTCGACGTTGGTCGTGGCGATTCTTTCTTGTCTGACACCCAATGCGAAAAATTCGACACGTCACTTCCAATTCCTTCTTCAAACCCCATGTGTCTCCAGAAGACTGAGGCTTTGGAAAGGCCGACAGCGGCGCAAAAAAGCGCCCCGTCACGTTTCGACGGGGTGCTGGCACAATCCGGGCTATTCCCATTCAATGGTGCCCGGAGGTTTGCTAGTGATGTCATAAACCACGCGGTTGATGTGCGGCACCTCATTGATCAGCCGCGCCGAGATGCGGGCCAGCAGGTCGGCGGGAAGGCGGGCCCAGTCGGCCGTCATGCCGTCTTCCGAGGACACGGCCCGCACCACCGCCGTGTAGGCGTAAGTCCGTTCGTCGCCCATGACGCCCACGCTCTGCTGGTTGGTGAGGACGGCGAAGTACTGCCACACGTCCCGCCCCAGGCCCGCCTTCTGGATCTCCCCGGTGACAATGGCGTCCGCCTGACGCAGGATGGCCAGGCGCTCCTCGGTGATCGGCCCCAGGCAGCGAATGGCCAGGCCGGGGCCGGGGAAGGGCTGACGCCAGACCATCTCCTCCGGCAGGCCCAGCTCGGTGCCCACCCGCCGGACCTCGTCCTTGAAGAGGTCGCGCAGCGGCTCCAGCAGCTTGAACTTGAGGTCCGGCGGCAGCCCGCCCACGTTGTGGTGGCTCTTGATTACGGCGGCCGTGGCGGTACCCGATTCGATGACATCGGGGTAGAGGGTCCCCTGCACCAGGTAGTCGATCTGCCCCAGCTTGCGCGCCTCGTCCTCGAACACCCTGATGAACTCGCGCCCCACGATCTTGCGCTTCTGCTCCGGGTCCGTGACGCCCTCCAGCAGGCTGAGGAACCGCTGCCTGGCGTCCACGTGCACCAGGTTGATGCGGTAGCGCTCGCGGAAGGTGCGGACCACCTGCTCCGCCTCGCCCTGGCGGAGGAGGCCGTGGTCCACAAAGACGCAGCTGAGCTGGTCGCCCACGGCGCGGTGCACCAGCACCGCCGCCACCGATGAGTCTACGCCGCCGGACAACGCGCACAGGACCTTCTCCCCACCCACCTGCCGGCGGATGGCGTTTACGCTCTCCTCCACGAAGGATGCCGCGGTCCAGCTAGGGCTGCAGCCGCACACCTTATAGAGGAAGTTCTGGATGACCTCCCGGCCGCGCGGCGTGTGCCCGACCTCCGGGTGGAACTGCACACCGAACAGCCGGTGGTCCAGGTCGGCGATGGCCGCGGTGGGCGTGTTGTCCGTGCTGCCCAGGATGCGGAAGCCGCTGGGAGCCTCCACCACGCTGTCGCCGTGGCTCATCCACACCTGGGTGGATGGGCCCAGCCCGTCCAACAGGCCCCCGCCCTCGCGGACGTTCAGGTCCGCGTAGCCGTACTCCCGCTTGTCCGCCCGCTGCACGTTGCCGCCCAGCTGGTAGCTGATGAGCTGCATGCCGTAGCAGATACCCAGAACCGGGATGCCCAGCCGAAGCAGTTGCGGGTCCGAGTGCGGGGCGCCGTCACCGTATACGCTGGCGGGACCGCCGGAAAAGATGATGCCCCTGGGGTTCCGCTTGCGGAGTTCCTCCAGGGGCGTGCTGTACGGCAGCACCTCACAAAAGACCTGGCATTCCCGAACCCGGCGGGCGATGAGCTGGCTGTACTGCGCGCCGAAGTCCAGCACCACGACCATTTCCTGAGGATGAGCCACGAAGGATTTCCTCCTTGTTGTGCGGTGGCAGGGCCGCTTCTACTGATAGAGCTCGGGACGGAGCACGCCGATATACGGCAGGTTGCGGTAGCGCTCGGCGTAGTCCAGGCCATAGCCCACCACGAACTCATCGGGGATTTCGTAGCCCACGTAGTCCACCTTGACCTCCACCTTGCGGCGGCTGGGCTTGTCCAGGAAGACGGCCACCTTGAGCGAGGCGGGATCACGCCCTTCCAGGTACTCGCGGAGGTAGCGCAGGGTCAGCCCCGTGTCCACGATATCCTCGACCAGCAGCAGATGCCGGCCCTCCACGCCCTGGTCCAGGTCCTTCAAGATCCGCGTCACTCCCGAGGACTTGGTGGAGGCGCCGTAGCTGGACACGGCCATGAAGTCGATGGAGGCCGGAACCTGCATGGCCCGGAACAGATCAGAAGCAAAGAGGACGGCGCCTTTCAGGATGCCCACCAGGATAGGGTTCTTCTCGCGGTATTCCACCGCCAGCAGTTGGCCCATTTCCAAGACCTTGCGGTGGATCTCCTCTTCTGTCAGCAGCGTGTAGACCAGGTCCGGATGCATGCCGGGGACGATCTTTTTCTCTACCTTGTCAGCCATGCCGAGGCCTCCGCTCAATGGAAGGGGGATGGACCGCATGCGGCGGCCTTTCGCGGCCCGCAGGCCCATCCCCTGGTTGTTGCACCCATGATAGCAAAAGGTGTCGTCCGGCGTCAACGTCACCCTAGACCGCGCCGTCGCGCTCCAGTTCGCTCATAATGCGCTGGATGAGGACCAGATGGCGTTTGCGGCCGTAGCGCCAACCCCGGTCGTAGACCGCCAGTTTGTGGGGGACCTGAGCCCGGCCAATCTGCTGGTAGACCACCAGCCTGGCCACGCGCCCCTGACCCTTCAGCAGCGTGCGGGGGTTCAGGCCGTAGGACACCGGCCGGACGGTGACCCTGGCCTCCCAGGCCACGCCCCCCAGCCACCCCTGCCGCGTGACCGCATTCCCTGTGTGCGCCCGACCTCTAGCGTGTTCGTTTGTTGCCAGAGCCCACTCCCACCAGGCCACTTCGCGTCAACCTCCTGTCGGTTCACAGTTTTGACAGGAGAAGGCGCAAACTAAACACGGCCGGCTGGGCTTTGGGTTCCGGCCGCCGGCCGAAACGTGAAATGCTGGGAGGTGCCTTCATGTCCGAGAGCAGGAACAGCCGTCAGCCCAAGGAGTACCAACCCCGTTCGCAGAACTCCCACGAAACCAGCCCGGGCGGTCCCAACATCTCGCCCGGCGAGGCACAGCGCATCCCTCCCGCCATGGGGATCAACACCACGGATCCCACGGAACTTGGCCACGAGGATCCGAAGCGTTCGCAGGAGCCGCTTGACTGGCCCGACCCCGGGGCGAACATCTAGCCGAGGCCGAGGCCGCGTATCGACAGGGGCGCGGCAAGGCCCGGGGGACGCATCCCCCGGGCCCTTCTTTTTCTACGCACGCTACGGGATCCGGCTGTCCGCTGCGAAGCGGCGGAACTAGCGATAGGCCACGGCCAGCAGCGCCAGGAACACCAGCGAGTGAGCCGCTTCCATGAGGCCAAGCCACTTGAAGCTGGTCTCGCGCCCACCGAAGGAAATCTGCCGCACGGCCTTGGCCAGGGCGGGCAGGTATGCCAGCGGGGCAAGCGGCGGGGCCCAGCCAACCAGAGTCAGGGCCAGGCCGCCGGCGACGGCGGTGACATGGGCCCACAGGGTTGAGCCCCCCAGCCGCCAGCGGTCGCCCTGGGAATGGGGGTCCTGCTTGCGCCAGACCAACATGAGGTTGACGTAAAACACGGCGGCGGTGAAGTAGAAGGCACTGAGAGCCCAGATGACGGCCGCCTGCTGGGTCCACACCCCCACCTCCGCCACATAGGCGCCGGGGGCACTGGAGGCCATGCCCACGGCCGCCAGCAGTTCGGTGCGCAGGTCAGGCCGCGGTGACCGCCGCCAGCGCCACACCTCGTACAGCAGGAGCGCCAGACCCACCAGCGACAGAGGCAGCAGGGGGGTGCGGGCGTAGCGAAGAATCAGAGCCGCCATGCTGAGGCCCGTCACTCCACTCCAGGTCCCCAGCCAGAACTGCCAGGACCGCCGGGTCTGCGCCGATTCGCGGCCCTTCCGGAACAGCAGCAGCAGGGGCTGCCGCGCCAGGAAGAAGGCGGTGGCCGCGAACATAAACAGGACCCCGGGCAGGCTGACCTGCCCTGCCGCCACCAGGCCGGCGGCGCAAGGAACAAGCAGCATGAACCAGGAGCCGTGCTCGCGGGGAAGGGGCGGCGCCGCTAACCGATAGGGGGTCGCCGCCTTCGGCCCCGCGGCCTGCACCTCCAGGTGCTGTATCTCCATCATGACCGCCTCCAGGGACTGCGGCCTCGCCTCAGCGGTGCCCCAGGGCCGCTCGGCCCTCGGACGTGATCCGGTCCGGCGTCCACGGCGGGTCCCAGACCAGTTCCACCTGTACCAGGTTCACACCAGGCAGGGTCTTGAGCGCCCGGTCGATGGCCACGTTCAGAGTCTCATGCAGCGGGCACCCGGGTGTGGTGAGGGTCATCTCCACGCGCACCAGGCCCGCCTCATCAATGTCTACATTGTAGATCAGGCCCAGGTCGACGATGTTGACGCCGACCTCCGGGTCATAAACCGTCTTCAGCTTCTCCAGAACCTGTTCCTGCGTTACCATCCGGCGTCCCTCCTTCTTCAGCTAGCATGGCCCTGAGTCAGGTAAGCTAGACGCAGCTAGACACGCATGACGCCCTTGATGCGAGGCCACATGCCGGACGCAAAAAGCAGGCCGGCCGCCACCTGGAGCAGGGCGGAGAGAGTCGTCACCAGCGCGGCGGCATTGCGCCAGGGACCAAACAGGTAGGGCTCGCTGATAAAGCGAAGAAGTAGACCCACGTTCAGCAGGCCCCAGCTCACCGCCGCCCATCGCTCACCGAACCAGTGGTCTTTCACGCGGGGGAACATCCAGTAGCCGACACCCATGACCAGTTGCACCATAAAGCCCACCAGCAGCAGGTGCACGTGAATGGTGACCCACTGGGACGGCACGGCGCGGTGCGCCAGGGCCTTGTAGACCAGCAGGATGCCTCCCAGGAGGAAGCCCGTGCCCAGGTAGACCAGGGACGACTTGATGAACCAGCGCACCATGGTGGACATGCGGCATCACCTCGCGAAGCCCCGGGCCCAACGTCAGGAAGGGCTGTGCGGCCGGCGGGGATTGGGCGTCAGCACCTGCAGGCAGACCAGGTCCTCCTGGGCCACCAGGCTGTGCTGAACGTGCCGAGGCAAGTGTACCAGAACGCCCGGCGTCATCTCAATGGTCTGATCCTCTGCCAGAAACGTCCCCCGACCCTCGAGACACTGTAGGGTAAGGTCGCAGGGCGCGGCGTGCGGCGGCAGGGCCTGGCCCGCCCGCAGGCAGAGCGACAGCAGCCGCATCTCGTCGGTCTCCACCAGGGGGCGCCGCTGCGGGATATCGCCAAAGGCCCGCATTTCGTCCCGCTGCACTACCTTCATAAGGCAAATAGGCCTCCTACCGCCGCGTGATGGCCACGCGCCAGTCGCGCGGGCCCTCTTCCATATAGGTCCACTCAAACTGGCCGGGCATCTCGGCGGACATCTGGTAGTAGAGGGGCTTGGGGTCGTGGTCGTTGACCAGGATCATCTTCTCACCCGAATTCAGAGCGGAGAACGTGCGGAAGATCAGCGGATGGCGCTCCTGGGGCGGAAGACCCCGGACATCGCAGGTAATGGCGTCGGGCACGGCGTGGTTGCCTCCTTCATGAACATGGTTGCTCTCTGGCCCGCCCTTCTCGCCGGTGCGGGTGAACGTGATGCGAAAGTGGTCCGGCCCAAGCTGCTCAGCGGTATGGGCAAATCCCTGCGTCTTGAGAGCCAGGTAGAGCGGACGGGGCTCGAAGGTGTTGATGAGCACCAGTGAGTCGCCTGGTCCCAAGTGCTGGACGGCCCGCATGATGACGGGGAAGGGTTCCTCGCCCCGACTGTGGAAATCGCGCACGTCCAGTTCAACCTGGCGCTGTGTATTGGACAAGACAATCTCTTCCTTTCAGCGTCTCAGATCTGCCTGTAGACTATCCTTCCCAAAAGGAGGCAGCCATGGCCGGCAATCCCCGGGCAGCCCTTGAGGCTTTGCGCAAAGTGCCGCTCTTTGCCCTGTTCTCCGACCAGGACCTGGAGCGCGTGATCCCCATCCTGCACGACAGGCGGGTGGAGAAGGGCCGCGTCATCTTCAACCAGGGCGGCGAGCTGGACACCGTCTACGTCATCTTCTCCGGCCGCGTCAAGGTGGTCATGGTCACGGAAGACGGCCTGGAGCAAGTCATGAATATCCTGTCCGCCGGCGACATCTTCCCGCACGTCGGACTGCTGGAGGGCGGCAGCTATCCGGCCACCGCTCTGGCCCTGGAGGACACCCACCTGGCCGGCCTCCGACGGTCCGACCTGCTGGCGCTGGTCCGCCATCACGGCGACCTGGCCGTGCAGCTCCTGATGATGCTGGGGGAGACCATCCGCACCCTGCAGGACCGCATCCGCGACCTGTCTCTGCGCAGCCTGCAAGGGCGGCTGGCCGCCACTCTCTGGAGGCTGGCCAAGCAGGGCCAGGCCGGGCCCGGCCTGCCGGTGACCATTGGCCTCACCCATCAGGAGCTGTCCAGTCTGGTGGGCGCCTCCCGGGAGAGCGTCTCGCGGGCTCTCAGCGCCCTGCGGCGCGAGGGAGTGGTGGAGACGGGGGCCGGCGAGCTCCGCCTGCCCGACCCGGACCGCCTGCTGGACCACCTCTAGACGCGGGCGCGTCTCCGCCCGGCCGCCTACGGTGTGACTTCCAGGACCGCCAGGGCGCCCAGCGTGGCGTCAGCGAAGGAATGCGTCACCACGGGATACTTGCCGGGCTCCCCAAAGGTGGTTTCGAAGAGCGAGGCGCCTCCCGGCGGCACGGTATAGGTCTGAACGCCGGTTTGCCGGTTCTTCGGGTTGCCGTCCTGCTCCACCAGGTCAAAGACCGTCCCCACCGCGTGGAAGGCAGAGAACCGGTTGGGACCGGGGTTGGCCACGTAGAAGCGCACGCGCTCACCCACCTTGGCCTGCAGCGGCTTCTCCGCGTACTGGTTGGCGATGCCGTTGAAGGCCATGGCCACCGGGTGACCGAACTCCATGTCCTTGAGGTCCATGGGATCGCGATACCACTCGTTCTGGACCAGCACGTACTCCCGCGCCGGAGTGCGGTCTTCCGCCGGGTCAACAATGATGGCGCCGAACATGCCATTGGCAATGTGCATCAGCATCGGCATGGTGCCGCAATGGTAGTCAAAGACGCCCGGGTCATTGGCCTTGAACTCAAAGGTGAGTTCCTTGCCGGCATCCACGCTCTTGAAGGCCACCTGCGGCGAAATGCGGGCCGCGTGAAAGTCCACGGAGTGGGTCGTGGAGTCCGCGTTGACCAGCGTGACCTTGACCGTGTCACCTTGGTTGACACGGATGGTGGGGCCGGGGACCTGGCCGTTGTAGGTCCAGACCTCCCGCTTCCATCCGGGGGCTACTTCCAGCAGCCTTTTCTCTACGGTCAGGCGCACCTCAACCGTCTGGCCCTTGGGCGGACGGGGCGGCGCCTCAGGTGAGGCCACCACAGCGGGGGGCAGGTTCGGGTCCCCCTGCACCGGCAGGTCCTTGCTGGCCTCGGGGGCGGAAGCTGCCGGGGCGGCGGCAGGCGCCGTTCGGGTGCAGCCTGCCAGCAGAGCGGCGCCGATCAGCAGAGCGCCAGCGACGCGTCCCATTCGGTTCCGTCTGGTCATGAATCTCACGCCTCCTCTTCGTCGTGCAGGGCCGGAATGGTTTGGCACAGGAATTGCGCCGTGTTCGACTCTTACCTTAACGTGAACCGAGAACGGCAACAGTGACGTTCATCACAACCTGAAGCAGACCGGAACGAGGCCGCCCCGGCAGCGGCAAAAGGCCCGCCCCGGATTTGGGCGGGCCTGATTCTTGTCGTTTCGCACTCGATCAAGGCTGCTAGGACTCCAGGCGCGAATCAAGGCGGGTGCTGACGTAGAGATCCTCGCGGCGCATGATCTCCCGGGCCCGGCTGATGTCGGTCTGGCGGATGACCAGCCGCAGGAGGCGGCGGCTCCGCAGCACCGGGGTACGCACAATTCGCGCCTCCACGCCGTTGCGCCGCAGAAGCTGGGCCGCCGGAAGCAGCGGGCGATCACTGCCAATGGCACTCTGGATAGGGATCCAGCGCGGTTCCTTCGGTTTGCCGCGCCCGTAGGCCTTCGGCCCGGAAGGACGGACCATGATCCGCCCCGCGGTACCGCTGGTGAGGCGCCAGAACTTCAGGCGGCTGATGTAGATGAAGTAAAGCGCCGCGGCGGCCAGGCCGAGCGGAAGGAGCCTCTCCAGGATGACCATGGACTTTCGCCTCCACTTGCTTAGGACGGGTCGGAGTCTCCGCGATCTCTCGTTCTCTGCTCGGGGACCGCTGCGGGCCTGTCGGGCGGCTGTTCGTCGGGAGTCGTTCGGGACAGCAGGGCCTTGATCTTGGCGAGGGCTCCGCCGCTGAGGTAGCGGCTGAAGAACCGGACGCCCTCGCGCACCGTGGCGATGATGTCGCCGCGGCCGGGCCATAGTTCCTGGGCCACGTCCGCCGGCGTGTCGCCCAGCAGGGCGTCCAGGGCAAACAGGGCCACGGCCAGGTCGTCCATCTGCCCGAGAACGGG
>JBLNCQ010000040.1:0-5036 GCA_050260815.1 Bacillota bacterium | reverse complement strand
GCATAGCCGCTGTTCCACTGGGGCTGGCCGCAGCAGGTCTGGCCGTCGGGGAAGGTCACGTCCACGCCCAGACGCTCCAGGATGTGCACCATGCCCAGGCCGGCGCGCGGCAGGAAGATATCGTTGAGGCAGGTGATGAAAAGCGCAATGCGCACCGCGGACACCTCAATTCGGGGAGACGAAATGTGCCGCGGCGAGCTGAGATGCCGCCGCCCACCCGGGCTGCAGCGGCCCGAGATTAGCGGCAACAATTCGATGCCGCGGCCCCGCTTCCCTGCGCCCGTACCCGGAGAGACTGCGTGTTTTCGCGTCCCGTACGCCTCCGTCACCCCCCCCAGCCTCTGTCGCTCTCGGCACCAACCCTGGTCGACAGGAATAAGGTGTCAGCGGCGGCCGGCGGCGGAGCCAAAGCATCTGCTGAACACCCGACCGCAGGCAACCGAAGCCGGTTGCGGAAGCCCCGCACCGGCGTTTGGGAGGTGACGACCCATGTCTCCAGGGGGACGGTTCAGGCGCCTGACGTCGAGCCTGGCCGCGGTGCTGGTTCTGGCCCTGGCTGCGGGCTGCGCCACCGCGCCGGCGGAGGGGAGCGCCGGGGCAGGCGGAACGGCGCCCGCAGCGCCGGGGCAGGCCAGACCGGAGGGCAGCGGGCCGGGCAAGACGGCCGGCGGGCCGGGCAAGACGGGCAGGGTGGAGCTTCTGAACGCCTCCTATGACCCCACCCGGGAGCTGTACCAGGAGTTCAACCAGGCCTTCGCCCGCTACTGGAAGTCCAGGACCGGGCAGACCGTGATCGTCAAGCAGTCGCACGGCGGCTCCGGGTCCCAGGCTCGGGCCGTGATCGACGGGCTGCAGGCGGACGTGGTCACGCTGGCTCTGGCCTACGACGTGGATGCGGTGAGCAGGGCCGGCCTGATGGCTCCCGCATGGCAAAAACGCCTGGACCACAACAGCGCCCCGTACACATCCACCGTCGTCTTTCTGGTGCGAAAGGGCAACCCCAAGCACATACGCGACTGGGATGACCTGGTTCGCCCGGACGTGTCGGTCATCACCCCCAACCCCAAGACCTCCGGCGGCGCCCGCTGGAACTACCTGGCCGCCTGGGGCTTCGCCCTCAAGACGCATGGGGGTGACGAGGAGAAAGCCCGGAACTTCGTCAGCCGCCTCTACCGCAACGTCCCGGTTCTGGACTCGGGGGCGCGCGGGGCCACGACCACGTTCATGCAGCGGAGCATGGGCGACGTGCTGGTGTCCTGGGAGAACGAGGCCCTGCTGGCTGCCTCCCGTCTGGGCGAAGAGCAGGTGGAGGTGGTGAGGCCGTCGGTCAGCATCCTGGCGGAGCCGCCGGTGGCCCTGGTCGACAGCGTGGCGGACCGACGCGGCACCCGGGCGGTGGCGGAGTCCTACCTGCAGTACCTGTACTCGGAGGAGGGGCAGGACATCGCCGCCCGCAACTACTACCGCCCGCGGCTGGACAGCGTGGCCGCAAAGTATGCCGACCGCTTCCCCGGGATGGACCTCTTCACCGTGGCTGACCTCTTTGGAAGCTGGGAGGAGGCGCACCGGAAGCACTTTGCGGACGGCGCCACCTTCGACCAGATCTACCAGCCCAGCCGGTGACGCGCATGCTGACGGCTCTACATAAGCGCCTCCGGACGGCCGCCAGGTCCCGGCGAAACGGGATCCTCCCAGGGTTCGGCGCCACCCTGGGCTTCTCCATGCTGTACCTGAGCCTCGTGGTACTGTTGCCCCTGTCCGCCCTGTTTCTGCGCGCCACCGGGTCCGGCTGGCAGCAGATTTGGGCCACGGTGACCGACCCGCGCGTGCTGGCGGCGTACCGCCTGAGCTTTCTGGCCTCGCTGACCGCCGCCGGCGTCAACGCCGCCTTCGGCCTGCTGGTGGCCTGGGTGCTGGTGCGCTACGACTTCCCCGGCAAGGCGGTGGTGGACGGCCTGGTGGACCTGCCCTTTGCCCTGCCCACGGCCGTGGGCGGCATCGCCCTGACCACGGTCTACGCCGGCAACGGCTGGATTGGCAGGATCCTGGCGGCGGGAGGCATCCAGGCCGCGTTCACGCCCCTGGGGATCGTCATCGCGCTGACGTTTATCGGGCTGCCGTTCGTGGTTCGCACGGTACAGCCGGTGCTGCAGGACCTGGACGCCGAGCTCGAGGAGGCCGCGCTGACGCTCGGCGCCAGCCGCATGCAGACCTTCCTTCGCGTCATCCTGCCCACCGCGGCGCCGGCGGTGCTGACCGGGTTCGCGCTGGCGCTGGCCAGGGCCCTGGGTGAGTACGGCTCCGTGGTCTTCATCTCCGGCAACATGCCCATGAAGACCGAGATTGCGCCGCTGCTGATCATGACCAGACTGGAGCAGTTCGACTACGCCGGGGCCACGGCCATCGCCGCGGTGATGCTGGCCGCGTCCTTCCTGCTGCTGCTGGCGGTCAACTTGCTGCAGGGCTGGGCCGCCGGCGCCGGCCGGCGGACCTAGGGGGTGACAGCATTGAAATGGGACGATGCACCCCTGCTGCGGTGGCTGCTGATTGCCGCCGCTCTGGGGTTTCTGGCCCTCTTCCTGCTGGTGCCGCTGGCCGTGGTCTTCGCCGAGGCCCTGCGGGGCGGCGTCATGACGTACCTCAACGCTGTCCGCGAGCCCACCGCCCTGTCGGCCATCGGCCTGACTTTGCTGACGGCGGCGGTGGCCGTGCCCGCCAACCTGGCCTTCGGCGTCGTCGCCTCCTGGGCCATCGCCAAGTTTGCGTTCCCCGGCAAGCAGGTGCTTGTCACGCTGATCGACCTGCCCTTCGCCATCTCGCCGGTGATCTCCGGATTGATGTTCGTGCTCCTCTTCGGGTCCCACGGGCTGTTCGGCCCCTGGCTGGCGGCGCGCAGCATCCAGATCGTCTTCGCCGTGCCGGGGATTGTACTGGCCACAGTCTTTGTCACCTTCCCCTTTGTGGCGCGGGAGCTGGTCCCGCTCATGCAGG
Organism: Bacillota bacterium; assembly: GCA_050260815.1. Lineage (GTDB taxonomy): Bacteria > Bacillota > Sulfobacillia > JAMDAP01 > JAMDAP01 > JAMDAP01. The sequence goes on along the minus strand of JBLNCQ010000040.1, from coordinate 2,045 downwards.
CGCAGGGCCAGGAGGAGGAGGAGGCCGCACTGGCCCTGGGCGCCGGCGGCTGGCAGACCTTCTGGCACGTGACGCTGCCCAACGTGCGCTGGGGGCTGCTCTACGGCGTGGTGCTGTGCACGGCCCGGGCCATGGGAGAGTTCGGCGCCGTCTCCGTGGTGTCGGGGCACATCCGCGGCCTGACCAACACCGTGCCGCTTCACGTCGAGGTCCTCTACAACGAGTACAACTTTGCCGCCGCCTTCGCGGTGGCGTCGCTGCTGGCCCTGCTGGCCCTGGTCACCCTGGCGGCCAAGAAGCTGGTGGCCTGGAGGGCAGAGCGGGACGGGGGCGCCGGCGCGCCAACGCGCGGGTAGGAGGGGTGTCACGTGAGCATTGAGGTGCGAGGCGTCAGCAAGCGGTTCGGTTCCTTTGCGGCCCTCTCCGACGTCAGCCTGGAGATCCCCAAGGGCGGCCTGGCAGCGCTGCTGGGGCCCTCGGGGTCGGGGAAGACCACGCTGCTGCGGGTCATTGCCGGACTGGAGCGGCCGGACAGCGGCACGGTGCTCCTGGACGGCGCCGACGCCACCGTGCGCAGCGTCCGCGAGCGCCAGGTGGGGTTCGTCTTCCAGCACTACGCCCTCTTCCGGCACATGACCGTCTTTGACAACATTGCCTTTGGCCTGCGGGTGCGGCCGCGGGCGGAGCGGCTGCCGGAGCGCGCCATCCGGGCCCGGGTGAAGGAACTGGTGCACCTGGTGCAGTTGGACGGGTTCGCCGACCGGTACCCGTCCCAGCTGTCCGGCGGCCAGCGGCAGCGCGTGGCCCTGGCGCGCGCCCTGGCCATCGAGCCCAAGGTGCTTCTGCTGGATGAGCCCTTCGGCGCGCTGGACGCCAAGGTGCGCCAGGAACTGCGCCGCTGGCTGCGGCGGCTGCACGACAACCTCCACGTCACCAGCGTCTTTGTCACCCACGACCAGGAGGAGGCCCTGGAGGTGGCGGACCGGGTGGTGGTCATGAACGAGGGGCGCGTGGAGCAGGCGGGCACGCCCGAGGAGGTCTACGAGCGGCCGGTGAACCCCTTCGTCTACCACTTCCTGGGCTACGTGAACCTCTTCCGAGGCCGGGTGAAGGACGGCCGCATGCAGATTGGGGGCACCCTGGTGGAGGTGCAGGGCACCGCCGACCTGCCGGACGGGCCGGCCATCGGCTACGCCCGGCCCCACGACCTGCAGGTGGAGCGGAAACCGCCGCTGGGAGCCGCCCTGGAGACGGAGGTGCGGCACGTGCACGCCATCGGGCCGGTGGTGCGCCTGGAGCTGAAGCGGTGTGACACCGCCGACACCCTGGAGGCCGAGATCGCCAGGGACGACTACCGCACCCTGGGCCTGCGCGTTGGTGAGACCGCCTTTGTGCGGCCGCGGTACCTGCGCGTGTTCAACTGAGCGATCGTCAGGGAAAGCCGAATGGTTCGGGAGGTGTTGCCCGGGCCAGGCAGGAAAGCCCGTCCCAATGGCGAAGAATCAAGCTTCAAAGCCCGCTGCGGCGGGCTTTGACCTTATCGGCAGAGAAGGGGGTGAGGCCCGTGTCCGTGCAATGGTCGGAGAAAGATCTGCCGCTTCGCCGCGAGGTATCCTACCTGGGAGCCCTGCTGGGCCGCATCCTGACAGAACAGGAGGGCCGCCCCTTCTTTGAGCTGGTGGAACGCGTCCGTGAGCTGTGCAAGGGGATCCGCGGCGCTGCTCCGTCCGCATCAACGTCCGGCATGGAGGCGGAGCTTGAGGGACTCTTGGGGCGGCTCACCCCAGACGAGGGCAGCCAGGTCATCCGGGCGTTCACCACCTACTTTCAGCTCACCAACCTGGCCGAGCAGCAGCACCGCCTGCGCCGCCGGAGGGCGTACGCCCGCGCGGCCACCTCGCCGCAGCCCGGGTCCCTGGCCGCCCTGGTGACCGGCTGGGTCCTGGCGGGTCTGAGCGCCGCAGAGGTCCAGGCGATGCTGAATCAAATCGAGGCCCAGGTGGTCATCACCGCCCACCCCACGGAGGCACTGCGCCAGTCCGTCC
>JBLNCQ010000039.1:0-4948 GCA_050260815.1 Bacillota bacterium | reverse complement strand
ACCTGGCAGGGGCGCGCCAGGCGGGGCATCGGGCGCAGGCCGCCCTGGATGAGGCGCCGGCTGGGCAGGGTCTGGCTGCGGCGGAAGCAGCCGCCTGGAGACGGTGGCTGGAGAGCGGGCGCCCGGCCGATTCGGCCGCCAACCCGCTGGCCGAAGCGTCTGCCGACGCCCCGTTCGACCCGCTGGCCGGCCTGCCGCCGGAGTGGCGCCGCGCCTACGTCAGGAGCCTGGTCGTAATCAGACAACTGCTCCACGCTGAGACCGGGGGGATTATCGCGGCCCTGACCGCGTCCCTGCCGGCAGTGCCCGGCGGCGGCGACAACTGGGACTACCGCTACGTCTGGCTTCGCGACGGCGCCTACGGCGCCATGGCCCTGGACGAGGCCGGTTTCGGCGCCGAGGCCGCCGCCTTCTACCGCTGGGCTCTGGCCCGGCAGGAGGAAGACGGGCACTGGCGGCAGCCCCTCTACACCCTGGACGGGCTGGACCCCCAGGAGATTGTTGTGACCGACCTTGCGGGCCCGAGCGGCGAGGGCCCCGTGCGCCTGGGGAACGCCGCCTCCGGACAGCTGCAGCTCGACAACGAAGGCAACATCCTTTACGGACTCTGGCACCACTACGAGACGAGCGGGGACCTGGAGCTGCTGTCTTTTGCCTGGGACCACGTCCGCCGGGGGGCAGACTGGATCGCCGGTCACTGGTGGCAGAGGGAGAGCGGCATCTGGGAAATCCGCGGCTCGCTGGAGCATTGGGTCCACGGCAAGGCGCTCTGCTATGCGGCGCTGGACGCCGCGGCCCGCATCGCTGAGGTGTTGGGACAGCACGCCGTCGTCCCGCGTTGGCGGGAGACCGCTGGGGCCATCCGCCGTCAGGTCCTGGAGGAGGGCTGGGACCCGGAGCGCCGTGCCTATGCCCGCAGTTACGACCACGGCTCGCCCACGGACATCTCCGCGCTGTCCCTGGTGTTCTACGGTCTGGTGCCGCCGGACGACCCTCGTGTGCGCGGCACCATCCGGCAGATGGAGAGGTCCACGGCCGACGGCGGCCTGGTCATGGATGGCGGCGTGGCCCGCTACGACTACGCCCGCCTGCCCTTTTACCTGCCCACCCTGTGGCTGGCCCGGTACTATCTGCTGGCCGGCCGGGAGGAGGACGCGGACCGGCTCATTGACCTCTCCCTGGGCTGCTCCACGGACCTGCTCCTCATGGCCGAGCACTTCGACCCGGTCACCGGTGACCAGTGGGGGAACTTCCCCCAACTGTTCAGCCACGAGGAAGTGGCGCGAACGCTCCTCCTGCGGCAGCGGTTGCGCCGTGAGCGGCTGCGGGCCGCCGGCCGGCTGAGGACTTGAGGCGGGTGGAGGGAGAGCCTGCGCAGGAATGCAGTAGGACCACCGTGCTCAGTCCGCACGGTGGTCCTTCATCGTCCGGGATGGGGCAAGGAAATGAGCGGCCTCACGCAGAAGGCTTTGAGAGCCGATCGGCGGGAGGGTTGGTGGTGGAGAGACGTTCTCTGGAGCAGGTCCGCTGCTTCCTGCTGGATCTGGACGGCACCTTCTATGTGGGCGGCCGGCTGCTGCCGGGCTCGCGCCCGTTCATGGCGGCATTGGCTCGAACCGGGCGGGACTACCTGTTCGTCACCAACAACTCGTCGCAGCATGCTGGGCACTATGCCGACAAGCTGGCCCGGATGGGTTTCCCCGTGCCGCAGGTGAAGGTGTTCACGTCCGGTGAGGCCACGGCGCTGTACCTCCAACGTCGGTACCCCGGGGCGCGGCTGTACGTGGTGGGCACGCCGGCTCTGGAAGAAGAGATGCGCCGGCACGGGTTCGAGCTGAGTCAGGAGATCCCAGATGCCGCGGACGTGGCGGTCCTGGGCTTCGACACGACGCTGACCTACCAGAAGATGCGGCGCCTGTGCGACCTGGCGCGCCAGGGACTGCCCTACGTAGCCACCCACCCGGACTTCAACTGCCCGGTGGAGGGAGGCTACATCCCGGACATCGGCGCCATGATTGCCTTTGTGCGGGCGTCGACGGGACGGGACCCCGAGGTCATCGGCAAGCCGCAGGCAGAGATGGCCCGGGCAGCCATGGCTCGGACCGGGCTGGAGCCGCACCAACTGGCCATGGTGGGGGACCGGCTGTACACGGACATCGCCATGGGCAAGGGAGCGGGCATCCTGTCCATTCTGGTGCTGAGCGGTGAGACGTCCCGGGGGGGATCTGGAGACATCTCCGGTGCAGCCTGACCTCGTGTTCGAGGATCTGGGCGAACTGGCCAGGGCGCTGGAGGCGGAAGCCACGGACGGCCGGCGGGCGGCGAGGGGTTAGTTCCGGCGGTTACCGTGGAAGCGGGGACCTCGCCGGCGGCGGGAGACGAGGCCCGCACGGCGGCCGGGGAACAGCAGCCCGGCGAGCAGGGGCAGGAGGGCCACCAGCCCCAGAGTCCAGGCTGCCCGCGCCTCAGCGGGGAGCCCCGCTGCCTGCAGGATGGAGCCGGACACGCCCGCGGCCGCGACCAGCACGGCCCAGGTGAGTCGCGCCGTGACCCGTCTCTGGCGGGCCAGCTCGTTCGCCAGGGGAGAGAGGTCGATGGACGTGCGAATCTCTCCGGTCTGAATCTGCGACAGGGTGCTCTCCAGCAGGGCCGGCAGCCGCACCAGGGCCAGGCCCTGCGTGCGGACCTGGTCCCAGACCATTTGCAGAGTGGCCCTCACTTCGGGACTGAGGAGGCCCTCCAGGAAGCGGCGAAGCTCGGCGGCGAGGTCATCGGCCTCGCCGCTGTTGTCGTTTGGGGGCGTATCGCCGGGAGCTCCGTCGCCCGGGGCTCCCCCGGACAGGAGCGGCAGGGCCTTGCGCACCAGCACGTCCTTCCACTGGATGTTGGGGTCCAGATTGGTGGCCAGGCCGGCCAGCAGTCCCACGGCGCGGCCCAGGAACAGGTACTTGGCCGGAAACTGGAGCGGCTCCTCGTAGAGCCACTCGCGCAGGTCGTCCAGGAAGGCATCCATCTCCGGGCCTTCCTTCAGCGGCACGCCGCTGACCCGGTCCAGCAGGAAGCCCAGGGCGTCGCGCAGCATGGTCCGGTCGGCGCCGGGGCGCACAAACCCCAGGGCCTCCACCGCCGACACCGCACCGCCCAGGTCGCGGGTCAGGGCGGCGCGGGTGAGGCTGGCGAAGTGGGCACGGTCTTCCGGCGTGATCTCGTCCATCATGCCGAAGTCGATGAAGACCAGGGTCCCGTCGGACCGGATGATGAAGTTGCCGGGATGGGGATCGACGTGGACGAACCCGTCCACCAGGGCCTGCTTCAGGTAGGCGTCCACCAGGCGCTCGGCGAGCGGCTCGGGACGGATGCCGGCGGCGACCAGCCCGGAGCGGTCGGTGGGGCGGAAGCCGTCAACGAACTCCATGGCCAGCACGCCGCCGGTGACCAGCGTGTCGATGGGCACTGGGACATCAACGCCGGGGACGCCCCGGAAATTGCGCCGGAAGCGGCGCATGTGGTCGGCTTCCTGGCGGTAGTCGATCTCCCGGTAGACCCCGGCGGTGAACTCGTCCATGATGGCCGGCAGGTCGAAGCGCCGGCCGAAGCGCGTGAAGCGGTGCAGGAACCACATGATGCGGCGGAGCGCTGAGAGGTCGGTGGCGACCAGGCGCTCGATGCCCGGGCGCAGCACCTTGACGGCCACGCGCTGCCCGTCCTTGAGGACGGCCTCGTGTACCTGACCCAGGGAGGCGGCGGCCACCGGCTCCTCCTCAAAGCGTGAGAAGACCGATGGGAGAGGCGCCCCCAGTTCGCTCTCCACGAAACGGCGAATGGCCGGGAAGGGAGCACCTGGGACGGCGTCCTGCAGCTGCGAGAGTTCCCTGGTGAAGGTGTCCGGAAGCATGTCCACGCGGGTGCTCAGGAACTGGCCCACCTTGATGATCAGGCCCCGAAGATCCAGAGCGGCGCGGCGGAGGCGGGCGCCCCAGCGGCGGAAGGCCCGGGCCTCTGCCCTTCGGTTGGCTTCGGGGCTGCGGCGCTCAGACCAGAAGTCCAGCCACAGGTACTCCAGCAGGATGCCGGCAGCCAGGCGGAAGATGCGCAGGGCCCGCAGGAATTGCGACAGCAAGGGCATGACCTCCGGGGTTCAGGCTGGAGAGGGGTGGGCACGGTACAAAACGGGGCGGGGGAGTGCTCCCCCGCCCGACGCGCCCGGTGGGACCGTTCAGCCCTCGGTGACAGTGGGGGGCTTCTCGTCCGGCTTGTCCTCGTCCGGTTCCCAGACCTGCCACGCCTCGCGCAGCTTGGCGCGGAAGAGCCTGCTCTTGGCCTGAACCTCCTGCCGTTCCTCGTCGGTCATGCAGCGGCTGCGCTTCAGGGCCTTGACACCCAGGATGGCGAAAACCAGCGTCAGCAGTCCGCAGGGATGGTGATGGCGGCGAAATCCAAACACGGAAAGCCCTCCTTCCATACAGAAGCCGTGGCGGCGGACTCCGCCGAGTCAATTGGAGCATACCGCCCCGCGCAGGGGATGTAAAGGATATGCTCCGATCACGGGGACGGGTCACAGCGACAGCCGGAGTTGAAGCGAACCTGGCGCAGCAGAGGCCGATGAGATCTACCCGGGCCAGGAAGGCGGCTTTGACCCGAGGAACCTGGAGGCATCGCTGTAGCGGCTGACGTGCCTGTCGCACACTGCGATCTTTGCCTTCCGGGCTCACGCCTTTACAAGCCGGAGCCTCATCGCTGTGGTTGAAGGTGTCTCCGAAGGACGTCCCTCGGTGGCCGCCGTCTTTGGCAGGCGCAATGTTCCGTTCGGGGCGGGTTACCGGGTGATGTCCACTGGTTTAGAGAACAGAGGTGGCCGGGGTCTGGACCCCCGCCACAACTATCCAGCATGGAATATGAGGGTGTGGTAAAATTTCCAAAGCGGGTGACAATGCTGGTTCTGGACGGC
>JBLNCQ010000038.1:0-24626 GCA_050260815.1 Bacillota bacterium | reverse complement strand
GCAGGATAGGCGCACCGCTCTGGTGAAATATGTCACAAACCGAACCGGAGCGGGGTGCTGCGCATGTCGGTCACAGAGCTGGCTGTCATTCCCGGAGACGGCATTGGTTCCGAGGTGGTCGCCGAAGGGCTGAAGGTGCTGAACGCAGCGGGGGAGCTGGACGGGGGGCTGACCTTTCGCCCCACCGCCTTCCCGTGGAGCTGCGCCTATTACCTGGAGCACGGCCGCATGATGCCGGAGGACGGTATCCGCACTCTGGCAAGCTTTCCCGCCATCTATCTGGGGGCGGTGGGGGCTCCCGGGGTGGCGGACCACGTCTCCCTGTGGGGCCTGCTGCTCCCCATCCGTCGCGAGTTTGACCAGTACGTCAACCTGCGGCCGATCAAGCTGCTGCAGAAGGCGCCTTCTCCCCTGCGGGACCTGGCGCCGGGCGCCATTGACTATGTGATCGTGCGCGAGAACACGGAAGGGGAGTACTCCAACTCCGGCGGCCGCTTCAAGCCGGGCACGCCGGACGAAGTGGTCATCCAGAACTCCATCTTCACGCGCAAGGGCACCGAGCGCATCCTCCGCTATGCTTACGACCTGGCCATGAAGCGGGGCAAGCGCCTGATCTCGGCCACCAAGTCTAACGGCATCAATGTGGCGATGCCCTTCTGGGACGAGGTCTTCCATCAAATTGGCCAGGGCTACCCGGAAGTGGAGGCCCGCCTTATGCACTGCGACGCCCTGGCGGCCCACCTGGTGCTGCGGCCCCAGACGCTGGACGTGGTGGTAGGCTCCAACCTCTTTGGCGATATCCTGAGCGACCTGGGAGCCGCTACCGTGGGCGGCATCGGCCTTGCTCCATCCGCCAACCTGAACCCGGAGCGGCGGTACCCCTCCATGTTTGAACCTGTCCACGGCTCGGCCCCGGACATCGCTGGGCGCGGCATTGCCAACCCCACCGGCGCCATCTGGACGGCGGCGCTGCTGCTGGACCATCTGGGGAAGCCCGAACTGGCCCGAGTGGTGATGCAGGCGCTGGAGGCGGCGCTGGCGGAAGGCAGCCAGGTGACGCCGGACCTGGGCGGCACGGCCTCCACCCGGGAGATGGGCGACGCCGTGGTGGCACGGATGCGGGCAGCCTGAGCCTGGACCCGGACTGCTGGAGCCCAGACCCTGGAAACGGGCACGAAGCGCCCCCCTCCACAAGGAGGGGGGCGCTCTCTTTAGGCTGCCACGGCACTGTTAACCCGCTAGACGTTTTTCTACCAGAGGCCGATCATCTTCCACCATACACCGCCCACGCCCAGCCAGACCACCAGGTTGACCAGGCTGACCAGGAGGCCGTTCCGCCACCAGGTGCCCTGGTCAATATAGCCGGCGCCGAAGTAGATGGGGGCGGGGCCGGTGCCGTAGTGGGTCATGGAGGCGTTGAGGCTGTTCATGAAGCCCAGAACCAGCACCACCAGGGGTACGGGGGTACCCAGGCTCACGGCCACCAAGCCCAGGGGCACGTAGAAAGCCGTCGCGTGGGCGGTCATCGAGGCGATGAAGTAGTGCGAGTACTTGTAGGCCAGCACCACCAGGACGAAGCCCAAAACCCAGGAGCTGACGCCGCCCAGGCCGTCCTTCAGGGTCTCAGCCAGGAAGGCGATGACCTTGAGCTTGCCCAGACCGCCGGCCAGGCTGACGAGGCCGCCGAACCAGATCAGAGCATCCCAGCCGCCGCGCTCTGCCAGTACGTCGTCCCAGTTGATGACCTGCAGCATCAGCAGGATGCCGACGCCGACCAGAGCTACGGCCGTGGCGTTGATCTTGGTCCACTCGCCCGTGGCCCACAGAGCCAGGGTGAGCAGGAAGACCGCCAACATGCCCTTTTCGCGCAGGGACATGGGCCCCAGCTTGGCCAGCTCGCGTTTGGCCAGGTCGGGAGCCTCCGGCGTCTGCTTGATCTCGGGGTTCATCAGCTTGTAGATCAGGTAGGGCAGAATCAGCAGGGAGAGAACCCCCGGCACCAGGGCCGCCCACAGCCATCCGGTCCAGGTGACGTCATACTTGAAGCTCTCTTTGGCCAGGCGGACCATAAGGGAGTTGGGCGCCACGCCGGTCAGAAAGAGGGCGGAGGTGATGACGCAGGTCTGGAACTCGTTGAACATGAGATAGGAGCCGATGCGGTTGGCCGAAGGGCCCGGTTCCGAGTCCATGGAGGAACAGAGGGAGCGCACTACCGGGTAGAGGATGCCGCCCGCCCGGGCCGTGTTGGAGGGCGTGGCCGGGGCGATGATGGTGTCCGACAGGGTGAGGGCGTACCCCAGCCCCAGCGTGTTCTTGCCGAAGGCGCCAACCAGCAGGTAGGCGATGCGGCGCCCCAGTCCCGTCTTGATGAAGCCGCGGGCGAAGAGAAAGGCGGAGACGATCAGCCACACCGTGCTGTCGGCGAAGCCGCTCAGGGTGTCGCCGATGGATAGGGTGCCCGTTGCTGCCGTCAGGGCCACGCCGAGGATCACCACCGCGCCCTGGGGCAGCGGCTGCAGGATGAGGCCCAGGATGGTAGCCACGAAAATGGCAACCAGGTGCATGGCTGCCGGCTTGAGGTCGCCGACGGGTGGCAGGAACCAGAGGATGAGGCCAATCAGGACCACAACGGCGGCCCGTGTAAGGCGGGCCCGACTCTCCTGAGGTACAGCCGCCATGGGGACTCCTCCTTGTAGTTGAGTCCTCAAAGCCCCGCGGACCTGCCCTCCTTCCCGGCGTTCTGGCTCAAGGCCTGCACCAGGAGCCTTGAGGTTTGTGCCCGATATCACAAGCGTGGCCACAAGAGTTGTTCCCTTTTTCTCATGTATTCACCAGAACGGGCGGAATTCCCTGCCGCGCGTCCAGCGTCCAGCGTCTGCGCTGGCGCTGGCGGCATACCCTCCCCTCGCCGATTCCCGATAAAGGGCCCGGGTGACGGTACAGCGGAGACATGCCATAATGATGCCGGTTCCCCACTTGGACCTTAGGAGGCATGCCGGCATGAGTAAGGCCAAGCTGCATCTCCGCGTATCGGACGTGGAGGCGTCCACTGCCTTCTACCGCGACACGCTGGGCTGGACGGTGGAGTGGCTCCGTCCCGAATTGAGAATGGCTCAGCTGCGGGAGCCCCTGGGGCTAACCGCCATCTTGACGGCCGAACCGCATCCCGAGGTGCAGGACTGGATGGACGTGGCGTTTGACGAGCCCCAGCCGGGCCAGCGCGTTTATTTGGGAGGCGACAGACTGCCGGAACTGCGTGAGGAACTGGCCCGCCGCGGCGTGGCTGGGGTCGTGTGGCAGGAGAATCCGGGCTACGGTCGCACTCTGATCGTTCCCGACCCGGATGGCTATCTGATTGGCCTGTGGGAGGAACTGTCCATGCCGGACAGCGACATCCTGACGCATTACCGCCAGGGACCGGACCTGCTGGAATCCGCTCTGGCCGGCCTGTCGGAAAGTGACCTGGACCTGGTCCGTGCACCGGGCAAGTGGTCCATCCGTCAGACCGTCCTCCATCTGGTTGACTCCGACCTGACCACCATGAACCGGATCAAGTTCGCCCTGGCCGAACCTGGCCGGGTCTACCGGCCCAACCCCTATGCGCCGGACAAGTGGGCCGAATCCACGGACTATGGTCATCGGCCCATCCACACCGAGGTCGCCTTATTCCGGCTAGTGCGCGAGCACGTCTTGGGGCTCTGCCAACACCTGCCCGGGGCCATGGACCGCTTCGTGGAGCAGGAGGACGGCAAGCCCCAGGTCCGGGACATGCTCAAGATGGTTGCCTGGCATGTCCGCGGACACATTGATCAGATCCAGGAGACCCGGCGGGTTCACGGCCGGTAACAACACAGCCATGTCACCGCCGGGGCTCTTGCGGTGGTTAGGGCTTTGGCCGCGGCCACACGTCGAAGAGGCGGGCCCAGTCAATCCAGCCGTAGTAGCCAAAGGCGTTCATGGGCGGGGAGTCCACCACGGCAAGCTGGTGCGGACTCGGCTGCTTGAGCCCGGTGAGCCAGAGGCCGACGGTGCCCTGCCCGTCCAGCCGGGCAAAGAGAATCCGTCCGTCCGATGTCCAGCGCGGGGACTCGTCGCGAAAGCGGGGGTCCCCGTTGACCTGCTGGGGCTTGCCGCCGTCAGGCTTCACCACGTACAGCCGCCGCTGCATCAGGCCGGCCCGAACCGCTTCTTCGCTTGCGGTCCCGCCCAGGTCGGGCTGCCCCACGTAGGCCAGGCTGCGGCCGTCCAGCGACCAGGCGGGGCTGATGGCGGCCACGCCTTCCGGGCTCAGATAGGACGGTCCTCGCCCCTGCTTGTCGAACAGCGCGATGCGCTTGTTGGTCCAGGTCGTGCGGCCCGAGCCGGCGGCCACGGCCACAGGCCCCAGTGGCGAAGGAGCGACGAAGTCGGCATGGACCAGGGTATCACCAAGCTGGCGGGCGCTCCCCGCAAGGGGCACCAACAGCAGGGGCAGCCCGTCGGCCATGATGGAGGGCGTGCAGACGGCCCCGGACCAGGCCAGCACGGCGTCACCGGCGGCGGTCCAGGCGGTGGGGATGACGCAGGGGCGTTCCCCGCTGGTCTGCTGGTACAGGAGTTCCGGGTTGCCCCCAGCCGCGGCGACCCGCCAGAGTTTGGCGTCCGTGCTGAAAGCCAGCCACCGGCCGTTGGGGCTCCAGACGGCTGTGCCAACGGGCTCTCCGCCCGGCGGGCCGGCAACGGGCAGCCGGCCGGTGCCGTCCGCACCGACCGTCCAGAGGCGGCCCTGGACGTCCACAAAGGCCAGGCGGTCCTCCTCCGGAGACCAGCGCGCGCCCGTTGCCGGGCTGTCCGGCGAAACCCGGTGCGCCTGGCCGCGGGCAACATCCATGACCCAGGACACGTTCTCCCGTTCGAACAGGATCCAGCGCCCTGAAGGCGACCAGGCAGGGCGTGCGCTCTTCCCGTCACGGGTCAGGCGGTGGGGCGGCGCCCCTGACAGGTCGCGCCACCAGAGGTCGCCCTCGTGGATGTAGGCCACCTTGGACGCAGGCGGCGCGCCGGCCGCCGCCCCCCGGTGCTGCTCAGGCCGCACCGCTGACGCATAGGCCGCCACCGACAGCAGGATCACAGCCGGCACCAGCGCCCTCCACGATCGCCGAAGCATATGCGCTCCCCCTCACAGAGCCCTCTGCCTCATGCATATCGTGACCGGCTTCGGTCCATGACCGCAGGCTGGTCAATTCAGCCCCAGGGCCTCCAGGATGGCGGGTTCCGCCAGGCCCACGCGGCCCAGACAGTCGCGGGTGGGGCGTCCCTGCGCGTCCAGGCCGCGCAGGGGGTAGTATTCAGCCAGCATGCGGTCCATGTCGGGAATGGAACCGGCCGCGCCACCCTCGGACAGAGGTGTACGCAGCTTCTTGGGCAGGAAGTCGTCCTGGGCCGTCACGCCGCGCAGGTTGGAAATAACGCGCTTCAGCAACCACACCCTCTCGCCCAGGCGTAGCAGGTCCTGGAGCGAACGCTCCACGCCGGTGACCGCCGCCAGCATCTCCAGCAGGTCCTCTTCGGTAAAGGCGAAGCCGCCCAGATGGCAGACGGCGGCGGCCCCGTAGAAGACCTGGCCCAGGTTCTGGAACTGGAACACCTTCTCCGCCTTGCCCTCGCTGGACTGCCCCTCGGGTGGGTCCACGTAGCCGAGGGCCGGAAACAGGGCGGTGCCGCCCTCGTAGGCATAGGTCATGCAGTTCACGTGGTCGGCCCCGCGCGCTCCGGTGGCGTAGGCCAGTCCCAGCCCGTGCGCTCCGCGCGGGTCGTGGGCGGGTGCCTCCAGCCCCTTGACCGCGGTACACAGGTCCTCCGCACCCCAGCGCCGGGCCAGGGCGGCGCTGCCCAGGCCCAGGTCGCGGCCGAAGCCCTCGCCCCGCGCCGTCTTGTGGATGAGTTCGAGCAGCAGGTCGGCGTCGCCCCAGCGCAGTTCCGTGCCCCCCGTCTCCGCAGGGCCGATACGGCCTTGCTCCCAGCAGTCGATGGCAAAGGCGATGGTGGAGCCCAGGGTGATGGTGTCCATGCCGTAGCGGTTGCAGAGTTCCGAGGCCCGGGCGATGGCGGGCAGGCTGTTGTTGAGAATCATGGGGCCAAAGTTGGCCACGGTCTCGTACTCGGGGCCCGGTCCGGGTCCCATTCGGTACGGATCTTCCTTGACCTCCACCTCACGTTTGCACACAACGGGACAGGCGTAGCAGGTTCGCCCGCGCACCAGGATGGTGTCGGCGTAGGTTGCCGAGTTGACCCGGTCGGCCCCCTCCCATTCGCCGATGGCCCAGTTCTTCATCGGCACGTCGCCTGTGACCAGGCCCACGTCAAATCCGGACTGGGTGCCGAAGGCCCGTAGCCCCTCAATGGCGATGTTCTCGCCCTGCTTGGCCACCAGGCCCTTGCGCACGGCCTGGAAGCGCTCGGGGTCGGCCAGGGGGAAGGGGGAGCGGCGGCTGCCGCGCACGGCAATGGCCTTCAGCTTCTTGCTGCCCATCACGCAGCCCATGCCCGCCCGGCCAAACACGTGGTGCCGGTTGTGGGTGATGCCCGCAAAGCGGACGCCGTTCTCGCCTGCGGGCCCAATGGCCAGCACCTGGAACCGGGTCCGCGAGGGGGCGCCGGCGCCAGGCCCATCCGACACCGTGCCGCCCGCAGTCCCTTCCGCGGCAGGCCCGTCGGCCGGCGAGAGACGTTCGTAGATCTCGTAGGTGTCCAGGCCCCATAGACCGGCGGCGTCAAGCAGTTCCACCCGGTCGTCGTCGATGACCAGCCAGACGGGGTGCGCCGCCGCACCCATGACGATGACCCCGTCGTACCCGGCAAACTTCAGCTCCGGGCCAAAGTACCCGCCCAGATTGGATTCCCCCCAGATGCCGGTGAGCGGGGAGAGCGAGGAGCAGGTGGAGCGGTTGCAGGAGGGCAGGCCGGTTTCGGTCAGGGGACCGGTCATGAAGATAAGGGGGTTTTCCGGGGCCAGGGGGTCAAGACCGGCCAGGGCGGGGCCGAACCGGTCCCAGAGGAGGCGGGCGGCGATGCCGGCGCCCCCCAGGTAGTCGCGGTACATCTCCTGTGGCAGAGACATCACGTGGAAGAGGCCGCTGCTCAGGTCTACTTCCAGGACGCGGTCGCGATAGCCGTTCACGGACTGATCCTCCTCCTGCGTCCGCAATGGCGGCGCCGGGATTACGCCGGCGGCAGATCACGCCGGATGCGGCTGTTCCGGGCTCAGGCTGGCGGCGGATCACGCCGGCAGCAGATGGTCGTAGCCCTTGCTCTTCAGGTACTCCGGGTACAGCTTGTAGGCCGGGGTAATGGCGGGCAGCAGTTTCATCACCTGCTGCAGGGGGCCCCTGATCTTCATCTGACCGCGGGTCAGGGCGGCGGTCAGGTTCACCTTCCCCAGCCAGAACAGGTGGGCGATGTCGGCGGTCATGTCCATGACGATGGCTGGCTCAATGGGCGGGTTGTCGCCAAGGTAGATCTGAAAGTACTGGCCTTCCGGCGGCGGCGACTTGGCGTCCACGGTGATGGCCGATGCCGGGTCGCTGTAGCGGAACTGGATGGTGATGCCCGAGGCCTGGATCTTGGAGCCCATGGCGGCATCACGGCTGGACTCCTGCATCAGACCGCCGATGACGTCGTAGACCTCCTGGGCCGAAGCGAACTTACCCATGGTCCATCCTCCTTCTGGGGATGTCTGTCTGAGGAGCCTGGGGGAACCCTAAAAGGCCCGCCGCAGGACGGCGAGGATCTCATCCGTATCGCCCTGCCGCGGGTTGGTGAACATGGCCGCGTCCATCATGGCGGCTTGAGCTATTTCGGGGAGGCCTTCCTCCGGGATGCCCGCGTCCCGCAGCCGCACCGGCAGGCCGCACTCGGCCGCCAGGGCACGGGCCTCGGCCACGGCCAGCCGCGCCGCGTCCGCATCCGAGAGGCCCTCCGTGCGGCAGCCCAGGGCGGCGGCGATGTCGCGGAAGCGTTCGGGACAGGTCTCCAGGTTGTAGGTCATGCCGTGGGGCAGGAGGATGCTGTTGGCCAGCCCGTGAGCGATGCCGTAAAGGCCGCCGGCGGCGTGCGCCATGGCGTGGACGCACCCCACCAGGGCGCTGTTGAAGGCCGCGCCGGCCAGCGTGGCGGCCACCAGCATGCGCTGGCGTGCCTCCGGGCTGTCACCCCGGTGCGTGGCCAGGGGCAGCCAGCGGCGGATGTCGCGCATGGCCGTCAGGGCCAGGCCGTCGGCCACCGGATTGTGGGACGCGGAGACATAGGCTTCAATGGCGTGGGTCAGGGCGTCCATGCCTGTGGAGGCGGTTACCGGGGCGGGCATGGTGGCCGTCATGTCCGGATCCAGCAGGGCCAGGGACGGAGCCAGATGGCGGCTGACAAAACTCAGCTTGGCGCGACCGGCATCGTCCTTGATGACGGCAATGTGGGTGACCTCGCTGCCGGTACCGGCGGTGGTGGGGATGGCGACCATCGGTGCCAGCGGCCGGTCGATGGCGCCGTAGCCCTGGTAGTCCAGAATAGAGCCGTCGTAGCTCAGGACCACGTTGATGCCCTTGGCGGTGTCGATGACCGAGCCGCCGCCGATGGCCAGGACACCGTGGGCCCGAGCCTGCCGCGCCAGGTGCCCGCCGCGGTCCACCAGGCCCACTTCCGAATTGGGCCTGACCTCGTCGAAGAGTCCGGCCAGTTCCACGCCGCCCTCCGCCAGTCCGGCGAGCACGGGCTCCACCAGCCCGGCGCGGCGGATCACGCCATCAGTGACGCAGAACACCCGCCTGACGCCGAGTTTCGCAAGTTCCTGCCCCGCCTCCCGGGCAACGCCGCTGCCACCTATGATGGTGGTGGGCAGCGAGAACTGGAAGGTGTCCACGGAAACCAGCCTCCACTCGTCAGCGAATTCGAGCAATTGCCAGGAATGAATTCCACCCGGGACGCTGAAACCCTGCCTGAATCGCCGAAGTATAGAGGGGATGGCGCCCCGCGGCGAGAAGATATGCGAGAAGGGGCGGCCGTGCTGGCCAACCCATTTCCGCCCCGACGCAAGGAGGCCAACATGACAGGGTGGACCGGAGCCGATCAGGCCGGGCGCAGGCCGTTCTGGCCGGAAGTCTTTGAGGCCCGCGACGGCCGGATGGTGGCCATCCGCCCCGTGACCTTGGACGACGCCGCTGAAAGCGTGGCGATCGTCAGGCAGGCGGCCGAGGAAGGCATCTACCTGCTGGTGGAGCCGGAGATGGTGCGGACCGCCGAGGAGCAGCGCGAATACCTGCGCCAGCTGCACCCTGACGACCTGTTCCTGGTTACTGAAGTCGACGGGCATGTGGTGGGACAGGTGGACGCCTACCGTGGGCGTTGGGGCAAAATCAGGCATACCGCCGACATTGGTCTGGTCATCGCCCAGGACTATCGCAACCTGGGCATTGGCCGGCGGCTCCTGCAGGCGGTGGACCGCTGGGCCCGGGAGTCAGGTCTGCTCAAGCTCAGCCTGGGTGTCTTCAGCAGCAACGATCGTGCCATTCACCTCTACCGCGGCTGCGGGTTCCAGGTGGAGGGCGTTCGCTCGCGGCACCTGTACGTGCACGGGCAGTTCGTGGACGAGCTGATCATGGCCAAATTCCTTGAGCCCGACGAGGCCCCGCCCGGGAACGGGCAGACAACGCAGCCGTAAGACGCAGTAAGGGACGTGGGACCAGTGCTGAAAGCGGTCAGTTTCGATCTCTGGGGGACGCTCTTTGACCTGGGGCGCGAACGGGGCAAGGATAAAGCCCGCTGCCGCAACCTGCTGGCGGTGCTGCATGACGCCGGCCTGAGCGGCCCTTCCCAGCAGGACCTGCTGGAGGCCCAGCGGCTGATGGAGGAGTCCGGGACCCGGCGCAGGCGCACGCAGGGGCGCGACATGACGCCGGAGGAACAGCTCTTCCGCATACTGGAGAAGCTGCAGTTGGACGTTGACCGCGTGGTCTTCGACCGTCTGCTGGAGGCCTACTGCACGGTGTCCCTGGCCATCCCGCCGGAGCCGGCGCCGGGAGCGCGCGAGGTCCTGGCTGAACTCAGCCGCACCTACGACCTGACCCTGATCTGCAACACCGGCACGACTCCCGGCTGGGTGCTGCGCCCCCTGCTTGACCAGGCCTGCCTGCTGCCCTACCTCAAGTCACCCGTGTTTTCGAACGAGGTGGGCTTTGCCAAACCGCACCCCCTCATCTATCGCCGGGCCCTGGAGGGTCTGGGCGGTCTGCAGCCGTGCGAGGTGGTGCACGTGGGGGACGACCCGCTCTATGACGTTGCGGGCCCCCACGGACTGGGCATGCGGACAGTCTGGCTGGACCATGGGACGGAGGAGGACCGGCCGCCGGCCGACGCCGTTGTGTTCCAGCTCCGCGACGTTCCCATGGCCCTTGAGCGCCTGGCTCATGCCCGGACAGCCGCGGCCCAGGCCTGGTAGTGAGCAGGCCCCGGTCAGGCTGACCGGGGCCTTACGATGTACCGCAGCGCGTGCCGGCTGCGACGGCCGGAAGCCGCGCTCTGCCGCAACCGCTAGATGCCCAGGCCGCCGAGCCCTCCCAAGCCGCCAAGGCCACCCAGGCCGCCAAGGCCGCCCAGGCCGCCCAGGCCGCCGGCGCCGAACAGGCTGCTCAGAGGCAGGACGGCCGTGACGTCCAGCGCCACCTGGCCGGTGCCGGTGATGGTGGGGACGCCGCAGACCACGGCGAACTGATTGTCCACGGAAGACAGGGGCACGCCAAAGGGGGCAGGCCGGGTTTGAACCAGCGGCACGGTCGCTCCGCCAAAGGTGGTCACCTGGCCGATGACGCCGCCCGAGACCGGCGGAAAAATGGCCGCTGACGGGCCGGCGATGAAGAGAAGCAGGTTCACGCGTCCAAACACGCAGGTGGGCTGGCCGAAGCCGAAAAGCCCGCCAAGGCCGCCCAGCCCGCCCAGGGCGCCGGTTGGGGTTCCCGTGAGGGCACTTGCCATAACACCGCTCCTTTCCTGTGCAGACAACAGAATGGGATCGCCCCATTTTACGTTTGCAGAGGAAGGAGTGCGCCTGGGTCGACCGGAATCCAGTTGAAGAAATGTCTCAAGGAGGTCCCCATGACCACGCTGTATCTGGTGCGCCACGCCGCGCCCGTTCAGGATTACGCCCAGCCCTTCGACCAGTGGGTGCTCTCACCGGAGGGCCGCGAGGAGGCGGAGGCCCTGGCCCGGGAGCCCTTCTGGGACGAGGTTCGGGCCATTTACTCCAGCCCGGATGTGAAGGCCCTGGCCACGGCCGAACCGGCCGCCCGTCGCTGCGGCCTGCCGCCGCGGCTGATGCCCTGCCTGGGAGAGGTGCAGCGCCCGCCGGGGCAGTACTTTGACGACTACCCGGAGGTCGTTCGGCAGTACCTGGCCACGCCCAAGGGCAACCTGCACGGCTGGGAGCCGAATGCCCGAGCCCGGGGCCGCATCGGGGCCTGCGTCTACCGTCTGCTGGATCGGGCGCAGAACCCGCAGGCCGAGGGGCCGCTGGCCATCGTGGGGCACGGGCTGACGCTGACGTTACTGCTGGCGACGATCCTGAACGAGACCCCATCCTTTGAGATCTGGAAGTCCATCCGTATACCGGACTGGGCCCAGGTGGAGGTGCGCACGGAGGGGTGCCTGGTCCGGGGGAGCCTGGAGGTGCCGTTCTCTGGGGCCAGGGCGGTCAACTAAAGGCCCGACCGGCGGCAGGGGGGCCCTGAGGGGGCCGTTCCCCCGCCGGCGCCTGTCCGGTTGCGGGGGACCTGTCGGTTTTGTTACAATCTTCACGGTGCCGCCTGATGCCCAGCGGGGCTTGGCGGCTTTCACACGGTTTTCGCGGTGCGGCACAGACACCCGGCCTCAGGCAGGACCGGGCCGCCGCCGCCGCTTGCTGCCAGGCCCAACGAGAGGGATCGGAGCGGGAGGGATGGGTTCCGCATGAAGCTGTACGAGTACCTGGCGAAACAGATCCTGGCGGAGAATGGAATCAACGCCGGGGGCGGCAAGGTGGCTACCACGCCCGAAGAGGCCGAGGCACACGCCCGTGAAATCGGGCCCTGCGCTATCAAGGCCCAGGTGCTGGTGGGCGGCCGCGGCAAGGCCGGCGGCATCAAGCTGGCCGACACGCCCGCAGAGGCAAAGGAGAGGGCCCGCGAGATCCTGGGGATGAACCTGAAGGGCTACATTGTTGACAAGGTCCTGGTGGACCCCAAGCTCACGATTGACCGCGAATTGTATGTCTCGGTGGCTCTGGATCAGCAGGCCAAGAAGCCCATTGTCATTGCCTCGGCCATGGGCGGCGTGAACATTGAGGAAGTGCCGGAGAAGGACATCGTCAAGCGGCACGTGGACATCCGCCTGGGCGTCCACCCCTACTTCGGCCGCGAGATCGCGCGCCGCATCGGCCTGACGGGCGGGATTGCCAAGCAGTTTGCGGACCTGGTGGTCAACCTCTATACTATATTCCGCAAGTACGACGCCGAGCTGGTGGAGATCAACCCGCTGGCCGTGGTGGGCGACAAGCTCGTTGCCGCCGACGGCCGCCTGAATATTGATGATGACTCGCTCTTCCGCCACAAGGGCCTGCCCGAAACCAAGGAAGGCACGCCGCTGGAGCTGGAAGTGCGTTCACTGGGCCTGGCCTTTGTGCAGTTGGACGGCGACATTGCCGTCATGGCCAATGGCGCCGGCATGGCCATGGGCACCCTGGATACGCTGGCCCACTATGGCGGCAGCCCGGCAAACTTCCTGGACGCCGGCGGCGGCGCCTCGGTGGAGCCCACCGCTGCGGCCATCAAGGTGCTGCTGCGCACCAATCCCAAGGCCATGTTCATCAACATCTTCGGCGGCATCACCCGCTGCGACGACGTGGCCAAGGCCATTGTGCAGGTCAAGAACTCCATCGGCATCCCCGTGCCCCTGGTGGTGCGCATGGTCGGCACCAATGAGACTGAAGGGGTGCAGATTCTGAAGGAGGCCGGCATCGAGGCCTACCGGGATATGGGTGAGGCGGCGCGCAAGGCCGTCGCCCTGGCGAAGGGAGCGTAAGGGCATGGCCATTATCATCGACGAGAAGACCAAAGTCCTGGTGCAGAACATCACCGGCAACCAGGGCCAGTTCCATACCGGCCAGATGATCGCCTTCGGCAGCCGCGTGGTGGCGGGCACCGCCCCTGGCAAGGGAGGCCAGGAGGTTCACGGCGTGCCGGTCTACGAGACCGTGGAGGAGGCCGTGGAGAAGCACGGCGCCAACGCCTCCATCGTCTTTGTCCCGGCGCCGTTCGCCAAGGATGCGGCATTTGAGGCCATTGACGCCGGCATCAAGGTACTGGTGATGATTCCCGAGCACATCCCCGTGCAGGACGCCATGGAGATCATGGCCTTTGCCCGGGAGAAGGACGTTACCGTCATCGGCCCCAACACCTTTGGCCTGATCTCCCCCGGCAAGTGCAAGATGGGCATCATGCCCAACCACATCTACAAGCCGGGCCCCGTTGGGGTGGTGGCCCGCTCCGGCACCCTGTCCTACGAGATCGCCTTCACCCTCACCAACGCCGGCTACGGCCAGAGCACCGTGGTGGGTATGGGTGGCGACCGGGTCATCGGCACCAACTTCGTCGACGCCCTGCGCCGCTTCGAGGCTGACGCGGACACGAAGGCCGTGGTCATGGTGGGCGAGATCGGCGGCTCCGCCGAGGAAGAGGCCGCCGAGTACATCAAGGGCATGTCCAAGCCCGTAGTGGCCTTCCTGGCCGGCAAGTCGGCTCCCCCCGGCAAGCGGATGGGCCATGCCGGCGCCATCATCGAGCGCGGCCGCGGCACCTTTGACTCCAAGGTCAAGGCCCTGACGGCGGCGGGCGCCTCGGTGGCGGCCCTGCCGTGGGAAGTGGCCGACCTGGTCAAGGAGCGGCTGGGGTAGCTCGCTCGGGCGCTCTGTGTGAGCGTCGTTTCAGCGCAAGAACAGACGGGGAGGGCGTTGGCCTTCCCCGTTTTCATAGATGGCTTTTGAGCGGAGGGCGGAGATGCAGTATCGGCTGTTGGGCCGCACCGGGGTGCGGGTATCGACTTTGGGACTCGGCACCATGATGTTCGGCGATCGGCTGCCCGAGCCGGATGCAGTTCGTGTGGTGCACGCCGCGCTGGACGCAGGAGTGAACCTGATTGACACGGCGGATGTTTACGCTGGGGGCGAATCTGAACGCATTCTGGGCCGAGCCCTGAAAGGGCGCCGCCATGAGGCGTTTCTGGCCACCAAGGTTCGGCGTGCCCTGCCGGGCGACGGCCGGGTCAACGCAGAGGGGCTCAGCCGGCTTCGCATTCTGGAGGCCGCAGAGGACAGCCTGCGCCGCCTTGGGACGGACCACATTGACCTGTACCAGGTACACTGGGCGGACCCGCTCACGCCCCTGGACGAAACCCTGCGCGCCCTGGATGACCTGGTGCGGCAGGGCAAGGTCCGGTACATCGGCTGCTCCAACTTTCCCGCCTGGCGCCTGATGAAGTCGCTTTGGGTCAGTAATACGATGGGACTCAGCCGGTTCGAGTCGAACCAGATCAACCTCAACCTGCTGCAGCATGAGGCGGAGGAGGAGATCCTTCCAGCTTGCCGTGAGGAGAAGGTTGCCGTCCTGGCCTTCAGCCCCCTGGCGGGCGGACTCCTGACGGGCAAGTATAACGGCGGAGTGGCCCCCGCCGGGTCGCGGGGCGGAGACAGCGACGTCTGGCGCTCCCGGCTCACGCCCGCCAACCTGGCCTTTCTCCGGGAGATGGCTGGCGTGGCGGAGCAGTCCGGATTCACCATGCTTGAGCTAGCAATGGAGTGGGTCCTGTCGGTGGCGGAGGTCACTTCACTGCTGGCTGGCCCGTCCAGCGCCGTGCAGTGGGAAGCGTACATGGATGCAGCCGGCCGACTGGAGGCAGACCCGCCGCCGGCGGAGGTCCTGTCCAGCCTGGTCCGGCTGCGCGCGGAGCGCGGGGCCGGGCTACCGCGACATGGGCGCTACATCTGAAATTCGTAGCGATGCCTGGGGACCTGCTCCTGGCCCGTGTCATGGATCAGGGCCAGGTTGGTGACGCGTACCTCCCAGTTGAAGTCCCGGTCGGCCAGATAGCGGGCGACGGCTGCCAGCCTTTCCGGGCCCAGGTCGCCATGGCCCAGGGTGATATGAGGCTGCCAGCGGTCTGTTTCGTAGTACAGGGATACGCCCCGGGCGCACGGAGACACCTGAGGCCACAGAGCCTGGTGCAGCATGCTGAGCTGCAGCGTTCTGACGACCGGCACATGGAGGACGGGGAATGAACCCGTGAAGAACCCAAGGCCGCCGGTACGCACCGTGAAGGGTCGTGTTAAACGCTCATCCAGCTCACGCCAGAGGTCTTCCACCAGTTGGTAGTGCTGCTTGTCCAGCAGCGAGACAACTGCGTCCACGCCGACTGACCCCCTATCGGGTAAAGTATTCCCTCACAGCACCCCGTTCCCCTGTTCGAGTACCTTAAGCACCTTCGCACCGGCGGCGCCGTGCGGCCTTATCTTATGGTCTACCTGCTGGCCGGTGCGTACCTGGCCCGGCTGGGCCACGGGGACTTCCTGAGTCGGCAGTCGCTTTGGGACAAGAAAGGGAGCCCCCTTCGGGCTCCCTTTCGCATGGGGTCGTGGCGTCCGGAGCCAACGTCAGGCTCCCGCCTTCTCCATCTCCTCCACCAGGCCCTCGAACACCGTCAGGGCCTGCTCCACCGGCTTTGGCGTGGCCATGTCCACGCCGGCCCCCTTGAGCAGCTCAATGGGGTAGTCCGTGGAGCCGCTCTTCAGGAAGTTGAGATAGCGCTTCACCGCCGACTCACCTTCCTTGAGGACCTGCTGGGACAGGGCCGTGGCCGCCGAATAGCCCGTGGCGTATTTGTACACGTAGAACGGCGTGTAGAAGTGGGGGATGCGGGACCACTCCAGGGCTATCTGGTCGTCGATGACGGCCTCGGCACCGTAGTATTTCCGGTTCAGGTCGCGGTAGAGGGAGCAGAGCAGTTCCGGCGTCAGCGCCTCGCCCTCCTCAACCTTCCGGTGGGTCAGCATCTCAAACTCGGCAAACATGGTCTGGCGGAAGACCGTGGTACGGAAGGCCTCCAGATGGTGATTGATCAGGTAGAGGCGCTCTTGCGGGTCCTTCGTCTGCTGCAGCAGGTGGTGCAGCAGCAGGTTCTCGTTGAACGTTGACGCCACCTCCGCGACGAAGATGGTGTAGTGCGCGTAGACGTAAGGCTGCGCGGCCTGGGTGAAGTGGCTGTGCATGGCGTGGCCCATCTCGTGGGCCAGCGTGAACATGTTGTCCGTGTTCTCCTGGTAGTTTAGGAGGACGAAGGGGTGGACGCCGTAGCAGCCCCAGGAGTAGGCGCCGCCGGTCTTGCCCTCGTTTTCGTACACGTCGATCCAGTGCTCGCGCAGGCCCTCCTTGAGCGTCGTCAGGTACTCGGCGCCCATGGGCTGCAGGGCCTTCTCCACAGTGGCCACCGCTTCCTCAAAGGGGATCTTGCGGTCGGCAACGTTGACGATGGGCGTGTAGAGGTCGTACATATGAAGATCGTCCAGGCCCAGCCGCTTCTTGCGCACCTTCAGGTAGCGGCTCAGGGCGGGGAGGAAGCGGTGTACCGTGTCGATAAGGTTGGTGTAGACGCTCACCGGCACGTTGTCCTCGTGCAGTGAGGCCTCCAGGGCTGAGGGGTACTTGCGCGCCCGGGCGAAGAACACGTCCTTCTTGACGCTGGAGGCATAGGTGGCGGCCAGGGTGTTCAGGTACTTCTCATACGTTCCGTAGAGTGTCTCAAAGGCGTCCTTGCGCACGCGCCGGTCGCGGCTCTCCAGGAAGTGGGAGTAGCGCCCCTTGGTGAGCTGCACCTCGTTGCCGTCCTCGTCGCGGATGGTGGGGAACTTCATGTCCGCGTCGTTCAGCATGTTGAAGATGGTGTGCGGGGCCTGCGCCATTTCGCCGGTCTGCGCCAGGAGCTGCTCCTGCTCCGTGGGCAGGGTGTGGGGCTTGTGCCGCAGGGTGTCCTGCAAGTCATGGCGATACAGCTGCAAGGCCTGATCATCCTGCAGCATGCGCTCGACCTGCTCGGGCTCGGCCGCCAGGATTTCCGGCGCCAGGAAAGCGGTGGCGGCTCCAACCTCCGTGAGCAGGGCCGTGGCCCGATCGGTCATGGCCTGGTAGGTGGCCACCGTGTTGTCCTCGTCCCGCCGCATGCGGGCGTAAGCATAGATTCTCTCCATCAGCTCGCCGATGCGGTCCCGCAGCCGCAGGGCGGCCAGCAGGTTATCCGCGGAGGCCATCAGCTTCCCCTGATAGGAGCTGATCTCCGGCAGACGCGCCCGAACCTGCTTGAAGTCCTTCTCCCACTGGTCGTTGCTGGGATACATATCCTCCAGCCGCCACTTGACTTCGGCGGGGAGTTCGCTTCGCCGGGGCAGTGCATGCGGTGTAGGTGCCGTCAAGTCCTCTGACCTCCTGTCATAAGTCCCATCCACGATAGAATACGGGACAACTAGCTCAACGATACCCGTTCTCGCCGACGCTGGCAAGGCAAGCCATTCCGGGTTCTTTCCGGGCGCAGGAGGGAAATGGACTTTGGCGGCGAATCTCTATCATAGCTAAATTACCAATTGTAACTAAGTAAGTCATTTCAGATCTGTGCAGGACGCGGTCCCACCGGCTGGGGACCGGCCAAATGTCCGGCACCAGGGGGTTCTGGAGTGTCTGAGCACCTTCCGGGCAGGCCCGGCCTGATCCGCCAGATCAACCGGACGCTGATTCTTGACATCCTGCAGAAGCACGGTCCGCTGTCGCGCGCGGACCTGGCGGCGCATACAGGGGTGTCGGCGCCGTCCATCTCGCGTCTGGTGGCCGACCTGGTGGAGGCCGGACTGGTGCAGGAGATTGGGGCGGGACGCTCCTCCGGGGGCCGCCGTCCCATCCTGCTGGCATTCAACCAGAATGCGGCCTATATCCTGGCCCTGGACGTGCGCCCCCACCGGGTTCTGGGCGTCGTATCAGACCTGGCCGGCCAGGCGGTGCTGACGGACAGCATGGTGCCCACGCAGTTGGGCGACGGGCTGCCCCGGGAAGTGCTGCAGTTCGGCCGGAGCCTGCTGGCGAGGGCGAACGTGACACCGGACCGCCTGCGTGGCGTAGGTGCCGCGGTGCCCGGCATTGTGGGCCCGGACGGCGTGGTTGGCCTGGCGCCGGTGCTGCACTGGCACAACGTGCCCCTGGGGCAGGTGCTGTCCGAGCTCAGCCCTGTGGTCTGCGTGGAGAACGACGTCAACGCCCTGCTGTTGGGCGAGACCTGGCGCGGCGCCACGCACGATGCCAGCCACGTCCTGGCCGTCATCGTCGGTTCCGGCGTGGGCGCCGCCCTGATGGTCGACCACCGTCTGCATCGGGGCCAGCACCAGGCCGCTGGCGAGATCGGCTCGTGGATTGCAGCGGCCGAGCCGCCGCCGGCTCCCGACGCTCCAGAGCCGGCGTGGACGGCCTCCAGCACCAGCCAGGGGATGTTTGAGGAAGCAACGGCCGTGACCGCCTGGGCCTATCGCTGGCTCGGGTCTCCCCGACGTGAGTCCGCCCTCTCCCAGGCGGAGGAAGGGGCCCTGGTGGATACGTTCATGGCCGCCGTCCGCCGCGGCGACGAGGCGGCGGCTGCGGTGGTGCGGGAGATGGCAAGGCGGCTGGCGGTGGTCATCTGCAACATGACCATGTTGGTCAACCCGGAAGTGGTGCTTCTGGGCGGCGAGTGCCTGGGGGCGGGCCGGGTCCTGCTTCCCACCGTGCAGGAGGTTGTCAACCGCCATTCGCCCTATCCAGTGCCGGTCATTCCGGCGGAGCTGGGGGACATGTCCATGATCCTGGGCGTTGTCCGCGGCGTGCTGGACTCCGCGCGCAGCTCGGTTTCGTTCGTCAGTTAGCCGGCTCCGGCCGGCCTTTGGAGGTGAGGTCTCCCCGCGGACACATCCGCGGTGGAGCAGCGACTGTGGCCAATCAGCCCGACTTGATTGCAGACATTACCGGTCAGCCTCAGGCTTACCGCCAGCTGGTCCGAACCGGCTCCGCCCGCTGGGAAGAGGCCCTCAAGGCCATGCCCGACGAATGGCGCCGCGCCCCGCGCGTGGTCCTGACCGGCATGGGCAGCTCCTACTTTGCCTCGCTGGGCGTCGTGTCCGCCTGGAACCGGTGGGGCCTCCGCACCACGGTGGAGCTGTCGTCCGAACTGCTTCACCACGGTGAGGGGCGGCTCCGGGAGGGGGATCTCCTGGTGGCCGTCTCGCAGTCCGGCGAGAGCGCCGAGGTGGTCGCGCTGCTGCAGCAGCTGGAGGGGCGAGGCGTCCACGTCATCGGTGTAACCAACAACGCTGACTCCACCCTGGCCCGCCTGGCCCCCGTCAGCCTGGTGATGGATGTGGCGCCCGACCGAACCGTGGCCGTGAAGAGCCACGGCGCCAGCCTGCTGACCCTGCTCTACCTGGGCCTGCGGCTCGCCGGCCTGGACCTGGACACATGGTACGCCAGGTCCGGCGAGGCCATCCTGGCTCTGGAATACGGCATGGCGCAGGGCGAGGACTGGCGCCGCCTGGGACGCAGCCTGCTGGCGAAGGCGCCCGGCGGGCGGCCTGCCATCGCCGTGCTGGCCCGCGGCCCCCTCATGGCCGCGGCGCGCGAGGGCGCCCTGCTCTTCAATGAGGTCTCCAAGCTCCCTTCGTGGGCTGAAGATGGCGGGGAGTTCCGCCACGGCGTCGTCGAGGTGGGCGAACCGGGCATGATCGCCGTCATACTGGTCTCCCATGACCACACTTCTGAACTCAACCTCAATCTGATCGGCGAGCTGCTCCGCACCGGCAGCCTGGTGGTGGCCTGCGTGCCGGAGAGTCTGCACGGCGCCGTCCCCCAGCCGGCCGGGCCTGGTGAACTGCACGTTCTGAGCCAACCCAATGTGGCGGCGGACTTCGCCGCTGTGGCCCAGGTCCTGCCGCTGCAGTGGCTAAGCCTGGGCCTTGCCGAGGGGCGGGGACTCGTGCCCGGACTTTTTCGCGCTACCCCCGCGGTCATCCGCTCCGAGCGGTGACGGGCCGCCTTCTGAATTGCACCAGTCGCTAGGAAGGACGGTGACAGGCGGAGGAGAGAGAAGAGAACGGGTTTAGCGGGCCGAACTGAATGACTTTGGAGGGAAGAGCATGAAGCGAGTTCTGTCTGTTGTGATGCTGCTGGCGCTTGTTATCTCTCTTGTCGGCTGCGGCGGATCCCCCGCCCAGTCGGGAACCCAGCCCGGTGCGTCCGAGCCGCAGCCCGTGGCCCTGAAGATGCTGGTCATGAAGCAGGCCGCATACAGCGACGCCAGCATCCAGGAGATGGTCAAGAAGTTCCAGGACAAGAACCCGGGCATTACCGTGGACGTGACCTTTGTGGCCTATGAGTCCCTCCACGACAAGATCGTGACGGACCAGGGCTCCGGTTCCGGCGAATACGATGTGGTGGAAGTGGATGAGATCTGGCCCGCCGAGTTTGCCGCGGCCGGCTTCATCCGCGACCTCACTCCCATGTACACCCCGGAGATGAACTCCGGCATCATCCCCGCCGTGGCGCAGATTCTGGCGGTGAACGGCAAGCAGTACGGCGTGCCGTGGATTCTGGACACCAAGTTCCTCTTCTACAACAAGAAGATGCTGGCCGACGCCGGCATTACCGCGCCCCCCAAGACCCTGGACGAGTTGGTTGCTGACGCCAAGCTGCTCAAGCAGAAGAACATCGTCAAGTACCCCATCGTCTGGAGCTGGGCTCAGGCTGAGGCCGCCGTCTGCGACTATACCCAGCTGGTGGGTGCCTACGGCGGGGACATTCTGACCGCCGACGGCAAGCCGGCCTTTACGTCCGGCGGCGCCATGGACGCCCTGAAGTTCATGAAGCAGACCCTGGACGAGGGGCTCAGCAACCCCAACTCCACCTCCGCCCTGGAGGAGGATGTGCGCCAGGTCTTCTCGCAGGGTGAGGCCGCCTTTGCCCTGAACTGGACCTACATGTACGCCCTGGCCAACAAGCCTGAGGAGTCCAAGGTGGCCGGGCAGGTGGGCATTGCCCCCGCTCCCGGCAAGGTGAAGGAAGCCGGCGTGTCCGGTTCTATGGGGCTCTCCATCACCAAGTCCACCAAGCACCCGGAGGAAGCGTGGAAGCTCATCACCTTCCTGACCAGCGCCGAGAACCAGAACCAATACGCCTCTGAGTCGCTGCCCATCTGGCAGGCGTCCTTTGACAACCCGGATCAGATGAAGGCGCCCAAGGAACTGGTTGAGGTGGCCAAGGTTCAGTTCGCCAACCTGAAGGGCCGCCCGGAGTGGGTGCCGTGGTACAATCAATTCTCCACCAAGCTTCAGGTGTCCATCCAGGATGTGCTGCTGAACAAGGCCACGCCTGAGAAGGCCATGCAGGACCTGGCCAAGCAAGTGGAAAGCATCGAGAAATAAGCCCGGCTGAGCCCAGGGAGCGGGGCGGTTCGCCGTCCCGCTCCGCCGTCGGGCTCCGTCGGGCTCCATTGTGTCCCGCCACGTCCGGTCTGATAGAGAGGAGGGACCCCTTGCACTCCACGCCCAACCCCCGGGCCGCCAGCCCCCTGGCCGCTCCGCCGCCGGTTCGCCTGCCGCGGCTGCGAGGCCCCATCCGCCGCCACCTGCTGACGGCGGCGTTCCTGGTGCCGGCCGCCGTGGTGACCTTCGGCGTTGTACTTGTGCCGCTGGTTCACGCGCTCTGGACCAGCCTTCACCGCTACACCCTGACCTCTCCCGGGCATCCCTTCATTGGGCTCGCCAACTATACCGCGGCGCTGCGCTCCCCCGACTTCTGGGAGGCGATTGGGCGGACGGCCTACTTCACCCTGGTTTCCACCGGGCTGGAGCTGGTGCTGGGCCTGCTGATCGCCCTGCTGCTGAACCAGCGCTTTGCTGGCCGCGGCCTGCTGCGCGCGCTGATCCTGATCCCGTGGGCGCTTCCCACCATGGTCAATGGCATGATGTGGCGCTGGATCTACAACCCGGACTACGGCGCCCTCAACGCCCTCCTGACGCAGGTGGGCCTGCTGGATGCGTACAAAGCCTGGCTGGGTACCCCCTGGCTGGCCATGAACATGGTGATTGTGGCCGACGTGTGGAAGATGACGCCCCTGGTGGCCCTGCTGCTCTTGGCCAGCCTGCAGACCATCCCGGGAGAGCTGTACGAGGCCGCCTCCATGGACGGCGCCGGCACCTGGCAGCGCTTCTGGTCCATCACCATCCCCTACCTGCGGCCCGGCATCCTGGTCTCCCTTGTACTGCGGACTATTGAGGCCTTCAAGGTCTTTGACATTGTCTACATCATGACCCGGGGCGGCCCGGCCAACGGAACACAGACCATCGCCTACTACACGTACACGGAGGCCATCACCAGCCTGCAGTTCGGGCGCGGGGCGGCCCTCTCCTACCTGGTCGCCTTGTTCATTGCCCTGATGTCGCTGGTGTATTTTCGCCTGCTGCGAGAGGAGGGAAGCCTGTGAACAAGGCCCGCTGGCTGCTCCAGCAAGGGGGCCTGTACCTGGCCGCGCTGGCTGTGGCCCTGTTCGTCCTGGCACCCTTCGCCTGGCTGATCATCTCCAGCCTGGCCAGCGGCGCCGACCTGCTGACAAAGCCGCTGCGCTGGTGGCCGGCCCACGCCGGCCTGGCGCGCTACATCACCATCCTGACCACGCAGGACACCGGCTCCGCCGCCTACGTCTTTCGCCATGCTCTGTGGAACAGCGCGCGGACGTCCCTGCTGGCCACCGGCCTGGCACTGGCGGTGGGCCTGTTTGCCGCCTATGCCCTGGCCCGCTTCGAATTTCGGGGCAGGCGAGTCCTGACGCTGTTCTTCCTATCCACCTACATGCTGCCGCCCATCGCCCTGATTGTCTCGGTCTACATGCTGATGGGTCAGCTGCACCTGCGTGACACCGTAACGGGCCTGGCCCTGGTCTACAGCTCCTTTGTCACGCCCTTTGTGGTCTGGATCATGCGCGGCTATTTCAGTTCCATCCCCAAGGAGCTGGAGGAGGCGGCGGAGGTGGACGGCTGCAGCCGCCTGGGAGCCTTCTGGCGCGTGGCCGTGCCGCTCTCCCTGCCGGGGCTGGTGACCACCATCATCTTTGCCATCCTCATGGCCTGGGACGAGTTCCTCTACGCCCTCATCCTGACGTCCAGCGTCGACGCCAAGACCATCCCCGTGGCCATTGCCGAGTTTTCCGGCCAGCACATGGTGGACTACGGGATGATCGCAGCAGGGGGCGTCTTGGCGGCCCTGCCGCCGGTCCTGGTGGCTCTGGTGTTGCAGCGGCATATTATCGCCGGACTCTCCGCCGGCGCAGTGAAGGGCTAGGAGGAGTCAAAGGCGTGACGGCTGTACCCATCCACATTCTTGGCAACGTTGACCTGGATCTGAGCCTGGGACCGCTGAAGGGGCTGCCCAACTGGGGCACGGAAGTGGTGGCCCTGGGCCCCAGCACCTACCGCCCCGGTGGTGCCGCCGGCAACACGGCCCTGGCCCTTGCCGGGCTCATGCGCCGGAACCGGGGGCTGACCCTTGCGGACCTCGAGGGAGCGGGTGCGGACCCGCAGGCTGTGCCGCGGTCGGAGGCGGCGTCGGGCATCAACGCGTATGTGTACTGCGCCCTGGGTGACGACGAACAGGGTCGCAGGCTGCAGGCCCAATTCCAGGTGGCAGGCCTGGGCGGCCGGCTAGAGGGCCTTGCCGGCGAGGCTACCAGCCTGGGGCTGGCCCTGGTGCGCGAGGACGGGGAGAGGGCCTTTGTCACCGACCTGGGCGCCCTTCGGCGCATGGACCTGGACTGGGCCGCGGCGGCCCTGGGCAATGTGCGCGGTCCGGGGTACTTCCTGCTGAATGGGGTCTCCCTTCTGCCCGCCCTGCCGCCGGAACAGGCCGCCCTCCTCCTGCGCAGCATGCGGGAGCGGGGGCTGCAGACCTGCCTGGACACCGGCTGGGACGTGGACAACTGGCCCAGCTCAGTGGTGCAGGGCTGGCGCCTGGCCCTGGCCAGCGTGGATTTCTTCTTCCCCAACGACCTGGAGGCCGGGGCCCTGACCGGTGAAACGGACCCTGTTCGGGCCGCCCGCATCCTCCAGGACATCAGCGGCGGCACCGTGGTGGTCAAGCTGGGTGCGGAGGGGGCCGTTCTGGCTGACGTCCACGGTATCCGGACGGTGCCCACGGAGCCCCTCCCCGTGGCCGACACCACCGGCGCCGGCGATGTCTTTAACGCCGGCTTCCTCTACGGGCTCAGCCTGGGCTGGACCCCGGACGAAGCCGTGCGGCTGGGACACAGGGTGGCAGCCCAGGTGCTGGCAAACCGCCGGACGTACTTCCCGTCCCTGGACGAACTGGACCTGGCCCTCGCCGGACCCGGACCCGCTGCCCTATAGGTTGCTTCCGGCAAGTACCCGAGAAGGGCCGCCTGCAGGCGGCCCTTCTCTTGAGTTTGGCCATTTTTCGCTTTGTTAAAGCGTAGTGTGCCACAGGACTCTTGCAATTGGACTCTTA
>JBLNCQ010000037.1:0-12015 GCA_050260815.1 Bacillota bacterium | reverse complement strand
TCATGCTGGTGCAGCCCCTGACCGTGGCGGAGAACATTGTGCTTGGCGCCGAACCCAGCAAGGGCGGGCTGCTTGACCTGGCGGCGGCCAGGAAGCGCGTCCGCGACTTGTCCGAACAGTTCGGCCTGAAGGTGGACCCGGAGGCCAGGATCCAGAACATCTCCGTGGGCATGCAGCAGCGCGTCGAGATCCTGAAGGCCCTCTACCGGGGCGCCGAGCTGCTCATCCTGGATGAGCCCACATCCGTGCTGACCCCCCAGGAGGTCACCGAACTCATCGCCATCATGCGGCGCCTGGTGGGGGAGGGCCGCTCCCTCATCTTCATCACGCACAAGTTGAAAGAGGTACTCCGCATCGCTGATCGGGTCACCGTTCTCCGGCGAGGGCGGGTCATCGATACCCTGGACACAAAGGAAGCCACCGAGGACGGTCTGGCGGAGAAGATGGTCGGCCGGAAGGTGGCCTTGCGCATTGAGAAGAACGAGGCTCACGCCGGCGACGCCATCCTGCAGGTGCGCGATCTGACCACGGTGAACAGCCGCCGGCTGCCGGCTCTGCGCGGCTGCACCTTTGAGGTGCGGCGGGGCGAGATTTACGGCCTGGCCGGCGTGGACGGCAACGGGCAGTCGGAGTTGATTGAGGTTCTCGCGGGTCTGCGTCCGGCCACGGGAGGTCAGGTCACGCTTCGTGGCCAGAGCCTGCTGGGGCTGAACCCCCGGGCGGTCTTCGCCCGCGGTGTGGGACACATCCCCGAGGACCGGCAGCGCCGCGGCCTGGTCCTGAACTTCACGGTGGCCGAGAACCTGATCCTGGGTTCCCACCACCGTCCGCCCTTCTCGGTGCGGGGGCTGCTGCGTGGCGGGGACATTGACCGCCATGCCGAGGAACTGATCCGGCGCTACGACATCCGCACCCCGGGCACCAAGACTCTGGCCCGATCACTATCCGGCGGCAACCAGCAGAAGGTCATCGCCGCCCGGGAGCTGGAGCGCGACCCGGACCTGCTGATTGCGGCCCAACCCACCCGCGGACTGGACGTGGGTGCCATTGAGTTCCTGCACAGGCGCTTGGTGGAGGCGCGCGACCGGGGCAAGGCCGTGCTGCTCATCTCGCTGGAGCTGGACGAGATCCTGTCCCTGTCCGACCGGATTGGCGTCATCTACGAGGGGCGCATTGTGGCTGAGGTCGCGGGGAACGAGGCCACGGAGGAGCAATTGGGCCTCTGGATGGCCGGCGGCACCGCCCGCGGCAGAAGGGAGGCGCAGGGATGAGCAACGGCAAGGGCAGGCGGTTCTTCACCGACTCCATCCCGCTTCCCACCTTTGAAGGCGTCCTCGTCCCCATTCTGGCCGTGGTGGCAGCCCTTCTGGTGGGCGTTCTGTTCATCCTCTGGGTGGGCAAGGACCCGGTTCTGGCGTACAGGTCCCTGTGGCAGGTGACCTTCGGCAGCCCCCGCAACGCCCTGGAGACTCTGGTGGAAGCGGTACCGCTCATCTTCACCGGCCTCTCGGTAGCGGTGGGCTTCCGCTGCGGCCTGTTCAACATTGGCGGTGAGGGCCAGTACCTGGTGGGCTCCCTGGCTGCCGCCATCACCGGTTTCTCGCTCACGGGACTCCCCGCGGCGGTGCATATCCCTCTGGTGCTGCTGGCCGGTTTCGCCGCCGGCGGCCTCTGGGCGGCCCTGCCGGGGTGGCTGAAGGCGCGCTTTGGGATCCACGAGGTCATCAACACCATCATGACCAACTACATTGCGCTGTATTTCGTGCACTACCTGCTGATTGCACACCTCAAGGATCCAACCACGCTGTCGCAGCGGACGCCAAGGATCCTGGAGTCCGCCATCCTCCCCAATTTGGTGGCCAACACCCGCTTCCACCTGGGCTTCTTCGTTGCCCTGCTGGCGGCCCTGGCCGTCTACTACCTGCTGTGGCGGACCACCGCCGGCTACGAGATCCGCGCCGTTGGCCTGTCGCCGGCGGCGGCCGAGTACGGCGGCATTTCCGTTGCCAAGAACGTGGTGCAGGCCATGATCATCTCCGGCGGCCTGGCCGGGCTGGCCGGCGCGGTGCAGGTGGCCGGCATCTCCTACGCCTACTATGACGGTTCGGCGTTCGTCGGCTACGGGTTCAACGGCATCGCCGTGGCCCTGCTGGGACGCAACCATCCGGCGGGCGTGCTGGTGGGCGCGCTGCTGTTCGGCGCTCTGAGCCGCGGTGGCGTCCGCGGCATGCAGGCCATCGCCGACGTGCCCAAGTCCATGATCGGCGTGGTGCAGGCGGCCATCATCTTCTTCATCGCCGCCGAGGGGATCTTCCGCGTGCTCCTGCCACACCTGCGCCAGCGCGCGCTGGCGAGGGGCGGCCCGGGCCCGGGGGGCGAGGGCTCGCCCCACACGGGCGCGGCAACGGAAGGGGGTGCGGGCCGGTGACCGTCCTCAGCCTGACCGTCATCGCCAGCCTGCTGATCTCGTCCATCCGCTCCGCTACACCGCTGGTGCTGGCGGCCCTGGGCGGCATCTTCTCGGAGCGCAGCGGCGTGATCAACATCGCCCTGGAAGGCATCATGCTCATCGGCGCCTTCACGGCCGTCATGGTCTCCTACGGCAGCGGCTCCGCCTGGCTGGGCGTGCTGGCCGCCATTATCGCCGGCGTGGTCATCGCCTGGCTGCACGGCGTGGTCTCCATCAAGTACAAGGCGGAC
The DNA here is from genome assembly GCA_050260815.1 of Bacillota bacterium. Taxonomy (GTDB): domain Bacteria; phylum Bacillota; class Sulfobacillia; order JAMDAP01; family JAMDAP01; genus JAMDAP01. The sequence goes on along the minus strand of JBLNCQ010000037.1, from coordinate 9,315 downwards.
CAGGTGGTTTCGGGCACGGCCATCAACATTCTGGCGGTGGGACTGACCCAGTTCCTGCTGGCCAAGTTCTTTGGCCAGGCGGGTCAGACCCCCAACGTCCGCCCCGCCGTCTTTCCGGAGTGGCTGCCCCTGGCCGGCCTGACCCAGCAGGTCACGGCCTTCGCCTGGATCGCCCTCATCCTGGTGATCCTGTCCCACGTGGTCCTGTTCAAAACGCCCCTGGGACTGCGCATCCGGGCGGTGGGTGAGCACCCGAGAGCCGCGGACACGGTGGGCATCAACGTCTTCCGCATGCGCTACCTGGGGGTGCTGCTGTCCGGCGTCTTTGCCGGCCTGGGCGGCGCCGCGCTGTCCGTAGGCCTTTTGAACTCCTTCACTGACAACATGACGGCAGGCCGCGGCTTCATCGCCCTGGCGGCGGTGATCTTCGGCAAATGGACCCCCTTCGGCGCCCTGGCCGCGTCACTGCTGTTCGGCTTCGCCGACGCCCTGCAGACGCAGGCGCAGATCATTGGCCTGAAGGTACCCAGTGAGTTCCTGCTGATGTCCCCGTACATCCTGACCATGCTGGCCCTGGCGGGCGTGGTGGGCCGCTCCACGGCACCGGCCGCCAGCGGTACGCCCTACGAGAAGGGTGAGCGCTGAGGGGAGTCGAAGAAGCAGCTGACCCCGCTTGAGGAGGGACCGCTCGTGCCCAAGGACGCCGGAGCATACGACCGCTATTTGAAGGAGCACCAGGAAACCCATTTGCAGGAACTCTTCGAGTTTCTGCGCATTCCCACTGTTAGCGCTCTCTCCGAGCACAAGCAGGACATCCGTCGGGGCGCCGAGTGGGTCGCAGCCCAGATGAAGAAGGTGGGCTTAACCCGCGCCGAAGTCATCCCCACCGCCGGCCATCCCCTGGTGTACGGCGAGTGGCTGGAGCGCCCGGGCCTGCCTACGGTGCTGGTCTACGGCCACTACGACGTCCAGCCGGTGGACCCGCTGGATCTCTGGGACACGCCCCCCTTTGAGCCGCAGGTCCGCGACGGCCGGCTTTACGCCCGCGGCTCCAGCGATGACAAGGGCCAGGTCTTCATGCACTTGAAGGCTCTGGAGACCCTCCTGGCCGTCGACGGCACGCTGCCGCTGAACTTCAAGTTCCTCATCGAAGGCGAGGAGGAAGTGGGCGGCGAGCACCTGGACTCGTTTATCCAGGAGAACCACGAGCTTCTGCAGGCCGACGCCCTGGTTATTTCAGACACCACCATGTTCGACCGGGGGTACCCCGCGCTGTGCACCGGCCTGCGCGGCCTGGCCGTTCTGGAGGTGCGCCTGGAGGGCCCCGCCACGGACCTCCACTCGGGGCTCTTCGGCGGCGCCGTGCAGAACCCCATCCACGCCCTGGCCGAACTGCTGGCGGGGCTGCATCGTCCGGACGGCTCCGTGGCGGTGGAGGGGTTCTATGACCGGGTCCGCCCGGCAGCCGAGGCAGAGAAGTCCTCCATCGCCGCCCTGCCCTTCAGCGACGAGGACTTCCTGAAGGACGTGGGCGCGCCGGCCCTCTTCGGCGAGTCCGGGTACACCACGCTGGAACGCCTCTGGACGCGGCCGACCCTGGAGGTCAACGGCATCGGCGGCGGCTTCCAGGGCGAGGGCACCAAGACGGTCATCCCCGCCCGCGCCTTCGCCAAGATCACCTGCCGCCTGGTCCCGGACCAGGACCCGGATACGATCAACGACCTGATCGAGGCCCACCTGAAGAAGCACTGCCCGACCGGGGTCCGGCTGCAGGTCCAGCGTCTACAGGGCGGCAAACCCACCCTGGTCTCCCCCGACCACCCTGCTGTCACTGCGGCGGCGGAGGCCCTGAACGAGGCCTTCGGCGTCAGGCCCGCGTTCATTCGCATGGGCGGTTCCATTCCGGTGGTGCAGACGTTCCAGGAGGAGCTGAAGGTACCGGTGGTGCTCCTGGGCTTCAGCCTGCCCGACGAGAAGTTCCACGCTCCCAACGAGCACTTTGACCTGGGCAACTACCGGGACGGCCTCAAGACCCTGTGCCGCTACTGGCCCAAGCTGGCGTCCTGGCGTCCCCAGGCCTGACCGGCGAACAGCCGAAACCCCCGGGATGGATGTCCCGGGGGTTCGCTCTTTCCGGCGGGGTCAGGTCACGTGGGGCTGGGGCCAGCCCTGCGGCATGCCCGCATTGCCCTGGGCCCGCGCGCCGGCCTGCCAGGTCCCCGGCAGCTGCTGGCCCAACTTCTGGGCTTCCTGCTGAACCTGGCTGATTTCCTGCTGGCTGGCGGGCAGGGGCTGGTAGTAGCCCTTCTGATGCATCTGCTGCCAGATCTGATAGTGGTGGTCCAGGACGTCGGTCAGGCACTGCTGAAAGTCCTGTCGTAAGGCCTGATTGCCGGTCTCCAGCACGGCGTGGACCATCATGCCGGCCATCATTTTGTGCTCGTTCAGCAGCACGGTGTAAAGGTCCTGGTCCATGATCTTGTCGGGCATTCCCTGCATGCTGTGTTCCCTCCTAGTGCAGCGTGCCGCCAAGGTGGCCGGCCAGTCGGTGAAAATCCGCGTCGTGGGCCTGAATCAGGTTCTGGCAGAGCTGCTTCAGCTGGGTGTCGCTGGTCTCGTTGGCAAAGTGGTTGCAGAGGTGCGTCATGGCCTGATTGGCCCGCAGGGCCTGAGAAAGGGCCAGCACTTCGGACGCGGCCAGGTTGGGCATGAGAGAGCCTCCTTTACAGTGGATCGAGGTTGCGAAACCGGTCCCCCTTAGTCATGGCCGGGCCGGGACGGGGCCATACGAAGGGAAGGCCGGGCGGCTGGGCGCCCGGCCTGGACGAAAGGGTGGTCAGCGGTCGTAGCGCTTGGTACGGCGGCCCTGGTTGCCGTCGGTCATGTCCTGAGCGCTGTCGGCGACGGAATCGCCGGTAGCGCCGCCGGCCATGGCGCCGGCAGCCCCGCCGACAACCGTGCCAACAGGACCCGCCACGGAGCCCAGAGCGGCGCCGGCAGCCAGCCCGGCAGCGCCGCCTGCTGTGGTACCGGCGGCGTCAGCCAGATCGGTCTGGTTGGCGCCGCGGTTGCGGGCCTTGCTATCGTCCTTTGCCATGCGCAAAACCTCCCTTTGAGATTGGGACAGCGTTAGTGTCTGCCGCTGGCGCCTCCGCATGCACGGCGACACAGCCAACTTTTTGCGCCGCTGCCTTGGCAAGAGGCGTCTGGATGGCGGCGCGGCCACAGCGTTTCTAAATGTCAGGAAGAATACCTTGACAGCGAGGATCGCCTATGGTTCAATCGTAACGTCAGGCTGAATGTCTTGACGGGGTGATTCCGCGTGCTCGAGAAGATGATGCACGTTGCAGCCCTGTACGATTTCTACGGCCAGCTTCTGACGGAGCGGCAGCGTGAGCTGGTTGAGCTCTATTACCTCAACGACCTGTCTCTGGGCGAGATTGCTGAGGACCAGGGCATCTCCCGTCAGGCGGTCCATGACCAGCTTCACCGCGCCGAGGCCGCCCTGGAGCACTACGAGGCCACCCTGGGCCTGGTCAGCCGGCACCTGGAACAGCAGAAGTCTCTTCAGGAACTGCAGAACCGCCTGGACAGGGGCGACCTGGAAGGCGCCCGGGAACTGGTCCGGAACCTGCTCAAGGAGTAGGTTCGGGCGGCGGCGTCCCGCGGCCATCAGCGCAGCGATACACTCCCACCGGAGAAGGTGAGCCGGTGTTCGAGAACCTTTCGTCCAAACTCCAGGAAACCTTCAAGCGCCTGCGCGGCAAGGGTAAGCTCACGGAGGCCGACGTGTCCGAGGCCCTGCGCGAGGTGCGCCTGGCCCTTCTGGAGGCCGACGTCAACTTCCGGGTGGTCAAGGACTTTGTTGCCCGGGTCAAGGAAAAGGCCGTCGGCACAGAGGTCCTGGAGGCCCTCAGCCCCGGACAGCAGGTCATCAAGATCGTCAACGACGAGCTGACGGCTTTGCTGGGCGGCACCAACGCCCGGCTGACCATTGCTCCCAAGCCCCCCACCGTGGTCCTGATGGTGGGCCTGCAGGGCGCCGGCAAGACCACCGCGGCGGGCAAGCTGTCCGCCTGGCTGAAGAAGCAGGGCAAGCGCCCCCTGCTGGTGGCGGCAGACGTCTACCGCCCGGCGGCCATCAAGCAGCTGCAGGTCCTGGGCCAGCAGCTGGATGTGCCCGTGTTCAGCATGGGCAGCGACGCCAACCCCGTGGATATTGCCCGCGCCGGCGTGGAGTCGGCCCTGAAGCAGGGGCGCGACGTGGTCCTGGTAGACACCGCCGGCCGGCTGCAGGTGGACGACGCGCTGATGCTGGAGCTGGAGAACATCAAAGCCGCCGTTCACCCCCACGAGATTCTGCTGGTGGTGGACGCCATGACCGGCCAGGAGGCCGTCTCCGTGGCCGAGACGTTCAACCAGCGCCTGGGCATCGACGGCGTGGTCATCACCAAGCTGGATTCGGACACCCGCGGCGGCGCCGCCCTTTCCGTGCGCGCCGTCACCGGCCGTCCCATCAAGTTTGTAGGTACCGGCGAGAAGCTGGACGCTCTGGAGCCCTTCCATCCGGATCGCATGGCCTCGCGGATTCTGGGCATGGGCGACGTCCTGTCGCTGATTGAGAAGGCGCAGGCCCAGTTTGACGAGAAACAGGCCATGGAGATGTCCCAGAAGATGCGCAAGGCGGATTTCACGCTGGACGACTTCCTCCAGCAGCTCCGCCAGGTGCGGCAGATGGGGCCGCTGGACCAGTTGCTGGGCATGCTCCCCGGCATGGGCCAGCTCAAGCAGCTCAAGAACGTCAAGGTGGATGAGAAGGAACTGGTCCACGTGGAGGCCATCATCCAGTCCATGACGGCCCAGGAGCGCCGCTCGCCCGATATCATCAACGGCTCCCGGCGCAAGCGCATCGCCCGCGGCTCCGGTACCACGGTGCAGGAGGTCAACCGGCTGCTTCGCCAGTTCGAGGAGAGCAAGAAGATGATGAAGCAGTTCGCGGGCATGGAGAAGGCCATGCGCAAGGCCGGCCGCGTGCCCTTCCGGCCGCGGTAGCCCCGCTGCCTGGGGTCCGGCCCCAGGCATCTAAAGATGCTAGTAGCCGCTTGCGGTTGCTATAGACTGACCCACATGGTGCAAGGCATCAGGAGGTGACGCTGATGGCAGTCAAGATTCGGCTCAAGAGGATGGGTGCCAAGAAGGCTCCTTTCTACCGCGTGGTGGTGGCGGATTCTCGTTCCCCGCGGGATGGCCGCTTCATCGACGAGGTAGGGTACTATAACCCCACGGCCAAGCCGGCCGTGCTCAAGGTGGAGGAGGAGAAGGCTCTGAACTGGATGGTCAAGGGGGCTCAGCCCTCGGACACCGTTCGGTCCCTGTTCTCCGGCCTCGGCCTGATGAAGAAGCTGGATGAGGCCAAGCGGGCGAAGCAGGAGGGCTAAGCCGTGCGTGAGCTGGTGGAAGTCCTGTGCCGGGCGCTGGTTGACCAGCCGGATCAGGTGGATGTCCGCGAACTGGAGGACGAGCGCACCGTCACCATTGAGGTGCGCGTCGCCCCCAGCGACATGGGCAAGGTCATCGGCAAGCAGGGCCGCATCGCCAAGGCCATTCGCACCCTGGTGAAGTCCGCGTCCGTGCGTTCCAACAAGCGCGTGACGGTGGAGTTTATCTGATGCGTGTGGCAATCGGGGAGATCACCGCTCCCCAGGGCGTCCGCGGCGAGGTGCGCGTTCAGCCCCTCACGGACCACCCGGAACGGTTTGTCTCCCTCCGCCAGGTCTGGCTGGGGGAGCCCCGGAACGTCAGGGTGGAAGTGGAGCGGGCCAGGCCGCACAAGGGATTCTGGGTGATCAAGCTGGGCGGAACGAACGACCGCGACCAGGCGGAGGCACTCCGCGGGGTGCGGCTGGAGGTGGAGCCCGAAGAGCGGGTCCCCTTGAAGCCCGGTGAATATTACGTGGATGACCTCCTGGGCCTGCCCGTCGTCACCGTGGAGGGGCGGCTGCTGGGCCGTCTGGAGGACGTCCTGCGAACGGGCGCCAACGACGTCTGGGTGGTGCGGGGCGACCCCGCCCGGGGCGAGGTCAGGGAAGTGCTCCTGCCCGCGCTCAAGGACGTGGTGCGCCAGGTGGACCTGGCGGCGGGACGGCTGGTGGTTGAGCCGCTGCCGGGCCTGCTGGACTAGTCCCGGCGTGGGGGCAGAGCTGTGCGGATCACGATTCTGACGTTGTTTCCGGCCATGGTGCGGGCCCCCTTCGAGGAAAGCATGCTGAAGAGGGCCAGGGACAAGGGCCTGCTGGAGATGGAGGCGGTCTACATCCGCGACTACGCGGAGGGACGTCACCAGGTGACGGACGACTACCCTTTTGGGGGAGGCGCCGGCCTGGTGATGAAGCCGGAGCCCATCTACCGCGCCCTTGCCGACGTGCTGCAGCGGTCGGAGCAGAACCGACCCGCGGAGGCCAAACCGCCGCGCATCATACTGGTTGACCCTCAGGGCGAGCTGTTCACCCAGGAGAAGGCCTGGGAGCTGTCCCGGGAGGACGAACTGATCTTCATCTGCGGCCATTACGAGGGCATTGACGAACGGGTGCGAAGCTGGGTCACGGACGAACTCTCCATCGGGGACTACGTCCTGACCGGCGGCGAACTGGCGGCCATGGTCATTGCCGACGCCGCCGCGCGCCTCATCCCGGGCGTCCTGGCCGAAGAGTCACCGCTCAAGGAATCCTTCGCCGACGGTGTTCTGGAGGGCCCGCAGTACACCCGACCCCGCGAGTTTCAGGGCCTGGCCGTACCGGAGATTCTCATTTCCGGCGACCATGCCAAGGTGGCGCGCTGGCGCCGCAAGGAAGGGCTCAGGCGAACGCTGGTCCGCCGGCCCGACCTGCTCGCCAGGGCGGACCTCTCCGATGAGGATCGCAAGCTGCTGGCGGAGATCCGGGAGGAAGAGGCCGGTCGCCATTAGTTGTCTGACCTGGTTTATCATGTTATAATTTCTGGGCGTGCTGCAGCCGTTGGGTTGCGGGCGTTCCTTCGGAAGGAGGGAACAGCACATGGATATGATCAAGGTGATTGAGAGCGAGCAGCTCCGCAAGGATATCCCCGACTTCATCCCGGGCGACACCGTCCGCGTGCAGGTGAAGGTAGTGGAGGGCGGACGTGAGCGCCTTCAGGCTTTTGAGGGCGTGGTCATTGGCCGTCAGGGCGGCGGCCTCAACGAGGTGTTCACCGTGCGCCGCGTGTCGTACGGCGTGGGTGTGGAGCGCACCTTCCCCGTGCACTCGCCCCGTGTGGAGCGCATTGAGGTCATCCGCCGCGGTATGGTCCGCCGCGCCAAGCTCAATTACCTGCGCAAGGTGACCGGCAAGGCGGCCCGCATCAAGGAGCGGCGCGTCTAGGTCAGGGTCACCGTCAACAAGGGACTGGCGAAGGCCGTCCCTTTTGTTTTCGCGCGGGAAGGTGCAACATCCATGCCCCAGGCCGAGTCCCGCTCCGCCACGCTACGCGAGCTGGCGCAAACGCTGATCATGGCCCTGCTGCTGGCCCTGGTCATCAAGGCCTTTGTGGTGGAAACCGTCCAGGTGGACGGTCCCTCCATGGAACCCACCCTGGTGACCGGGCAGCGGCTGTTCATCAACAAGGTGCTGTACCACCTGAGGCCACCGGCCACGGGTGACATTGTCGTCTTCCGCTACCCCAGCGATCCGTCCCGGAACTTCATCAAACGGGCCATTGCCGCCCCCGGGCAGACGGTGGAAATCCGGGAGGGCGTGGTCTGGGTGGACGAGAAGCCCCTGCATGAGCCCTATGTTACCAACGTCTCCCGTGACGACTACCCGCGGGTAACCGTGCCGCCCGGGCGGCTGTTCGTACTGGGTGACAACCGCGCCAACTCGGACGACAGCCGCTCCGCCGACGTGGGACTGGTGCCCCTGCAGAACCTGAAGGGCAAGGCCTTTGTGCGCTTCTGGCCCCTGCCCGAGTTCGCCTGGATGGGGAGGTAAGCATGGGAATCCAGTGGTACCCGGGACATATGGCCAAGGCCCGGCGGGTGGTGTCGGAAAGCGCTGCTCTCGCCGACATCATCCTTGAGGTCCTGGACGCACGCGTGCCCTACTCCAGCCGCAACCCGGACATTGACAACATTCTGGGGCAGCGGCCCCGCATCGTGGTGTTGAACAAGGCCGACCTGGCCGACCCGGCGGAGACCGCGGCCTGGACGGACCATTTGCGCAACTTGGGCTGGCCTGCAGGCCCCGTGGACGCCACCAGCGGCCGGGGCGTGCAGGCTATTGTGTCCACGGCCCGCGCCATGATGGCCCGCAAGTGGGAGGAACTGGAGGAGCAGGCCAGGGCCCAGGGGCGAACCGTGCGCAAGCGCACGGTCAAGGCTCTGGTGGTAGGAATCCCCAACGTGGGCAAGTCCTCGCTTATCAACCGGCTGGGCGGCGAGCGGCATGCCCGGGTGGGCGCCGTCCCCGGCATCACCACGGGCAAGCAGTGGATCCGGGTCACCAAGGAGTTCGCCCTGCTGGACGTGCCGGGCATTCTGTGGCCCAAGTTCGAGGATCAGGACGTGGGGTACAAGCTGGCCATGGTGGGTGCCATTCGCGAGGAGGTGCTGGACCCGGAGCCGGTGGCCGGCCGCCTGCTGACCTTCCTTCTGGCCCACCAGCCGGCGGTGCTGGCGGAGCGCTACCATCTGCGCCAGCCGCCCGCCACCTGGGAAGATGGCCTGGACGCCATCGCCCGCCGCCGCGGCTACCTGCTGCCGGGGCAGCGGGTGGACCGCTACAAGGCTGCCATCCTACTGCTTCAGGAGTTCCGACAGGGGCTTCTGGGGCGCATTACCGTGGAGACGGCGGCGGAGTTCGGCGACCGCTTCTCGCCCCGCGCCGGTGACCCGCAATGACCAGCCGGTCGGGTCCGCATTCGCCGGAGTCGGCCGGCTCTGGTCCGCACGGGGTCGTTTCGCGCCCTCGCCGGCCTGCCCCCGACCTTTCCCGCCTCTCCGTGGCTGAAGTCCAGGCCTGGGTAGGGGAGCAGCCGCGCTCGCGTTGGCCGCGGCTGGCGGCCATTCTGGCCGCAGACCGGCGCGCCGGCGTGCAGCGGCTGGGTGAGCGCCTGCGCCGCGAGCTGAAGGCCGAGAGGGCCGAGCGCCGCCGCTTTGACGGGCTGCTGGCCTACGAGAAGCCGCTGTGGGAGGCGGGCGTACACCTGGTCGCCGGGCTCGACGAGGCCGGCCGGGGGCCCCTGGCGGGGCCTGTCTGCGCTGCCGCCGTGGTGCTGCGGCCGGGCACCTACCTGCCGAACCTC
>JBLNCQ010000036.1:0-10810 GCA_050260815.1 Bacillota bacterium | reverse complement strand
ACTTCTACGACGACGCCAACCAGAAGAGGATCACTACCGAGGGTACACGCCCCAACGAGCGCATCACCACGTACACCTATTACCGTGCCGGGAACCTGGAGACCATCGCGTACCCGGACGGTACTGTGGCGCGCTACACCTATGACCTTGACGGCAACCGGACAGGGGAGAAGGAGTTCGGGCCGGAGGGTGCGACCACGCTTTCCACGGCGCAGGTCCAGGCCCTTCAGGAGGCGTCGGCCTTTGACACTGGCGGTGTGCAGGTGTTGGCCTTCGACGGGGCACAGGCCCCGGCAGCAGATGAAGTCTCTACCGCCGCCGAGCCCCAGCCGCTGCGCAGCCAGTCCAACACCTATGACGCCTTTGCGCGGCAAGGGCCTGAAGAAGGGCCTGCTCCGCAAGTTCCAGGCGGACGAGCAGGGGATTGTTGGCAACATTCTCGAAATCCTGGAACGGATCGTCAACGGCGAGACCCACGTCCCGCCGGGAGACACCGCCGGCCTGGAGAAGACCGTGCGCCAGGTGGCGGCGGGCTACACCATCGTGGGGCAGGAGTTCGAGTACAACGACCTGAACCAGCTCGTCTCCGTCCACGACCCGATCCGCGACGAAACTTTCAACTACACCTGGGACGAGGCAGGCGCCCTGATTCAGACGGGCACCGCTGACCTCACCTGGGACGAGCGCGGCCGCCTGACCGAACTGGTCTGGGCGGACGGCGACGGCATTGCCTTCACCTATGACGCCCAGGGGCGCCGCCTCTCCAAGACCACCTTCAACCACCAGGGACAGGGCCGGCAAACCACGACCTTCCATTACCTCGCCGGAACCAAGCAGGTGCTTTATGAAGAGGGGCCCCACGGCCGACTAGACTACACCTACAATAGCCAGGGTCAGCGCCTGACCATCTCTTTCAATGGCGCGACCTACTGGTACATCTACAACGGCCACGGCGACGTGGTGGGCCTAGTGGACGGCCAGGGCTCTCTGGCAGCCCGCTATGAGTACGACGACTATGGCCGTATCGTGCACATGTGGGGCGCGGATGGCCAGGAGGTGCGCGAGGGCCAGGGCCAGATCCACTACCTCAACGGGGACGTCATTGTGGGTGAGGTGTCGCCCGAGGAGGCTGTCTCCAACGACGGTCTGGAGGCCACCTCTGACGCAGTAGCGATCGATGGGGCCGGTACCGTCGCCACGGGGGAAACCGGCGCCAAGGGTAAGGGGAAGGGGCAGGAAAAGAAGACTGCTGATTCTCGCGCTGCGGCCTCCGATCCCACAGCAGACGCTACATTGACTGCAAATCCTGAAGCCACTGGTACTTCGGCTGTGGTGGTTGCCAGCGACGCGTTCGAGATCGTGAAGCTCAATCCTTACCGGTATGCGGGCTACCGCTACGACTGGGAGACCGAGCTATACTTCCTGGAGAGCCGGTACTACGATAGTTGGTCCAATAGATTCGTCAGTAGGGATAGTCTAGCTGGAGAACTCGCCAGCCCTCTTGCTTTGGGGGCTGGTGGCAACAGGGCGCTTACCAAAGTAGGACGTGATTCTGATGTTGTCACGGTCCAAAGGCCAGCCAATGAGTCTCTTAGTACGAATGGCCTTAAGGGCCCTAGATGTCTGGGAGCCATGCCATCCCTGTAGCAGATCACGTGTCAAGTCATATCCAATGAACACAAGCATGGATTGATGAGCACTACCCGCATGGCTGAAGGATTGTGGAGGACCCTCGGTTTCCAAGTCGAACGCGGTGGGTGCCAGGGGCCGTGGATCTCGCTTCGTGCCGCGGGTGGCCGAATCGGGGCAGAGCGAATCCAAGGGGCGGGCACTTACGAAGGCCGGCCCCTCCTGGTTGCGCACGGCGCTCTATATGGCAGCCGAGGTGGCTCGCCGTTGGGACCCGCAGTTAGCAGCAATCTATCGGCAGGCGATGGTGGAAAAGGGGCAACCCCACCGCAAGGTGATCTGCGCCGTGGCGACCCACCTCGCAGACCGGACCTATGCGGTTTACCGTGAGCAGCGGCCTTATGTGGTGCGCGACCTGCAGGGCAACCCGGCTACCCCTGAGCAGGCGCGGGCCCTGATTGACTCAGTGCTGGCGGTGCCGGAGGAAGTTCGCACCCGTCTCCGCAAGACGCGTAAGGAGCCCAGCACAAAGAAAAGCGGAAGCATGTCTGCAGCCTCAAGAGGCAGGGGCAGTCATGTCCTACAACGAGGCGGCCGTGTCACGCGGGTGACTAGCCACGCGAGGAGGCAGTGCCTTGGGCCACATCCGTGTCTCCGTCAAGGCAATCATCATTCGGGACGGCAGCATCCTGCTAACCAAGAACCGGGACCAGCACGGCGTCTTTTACCTTCTGCCTGGCGGCGGGCAGAACCCCGGCGAGACGGTGGCCGATGCGCTCAGGCGCGAATGCCTAGAGGAGTTAGGCGCGCGGGTGGAGCCGGGCCCGCTGCTGTTCGTCCGCGACTACCTGAGCGAGAACCACGAGTTTGCGGGGGAAGGAGAAGACGTCCATCAGGTAGAGCTCATGTTTGCCGCCGTGCCGCAGGGTGAGCCGGCCGCGCATGCGGCGTCGAGCCCGGACTCGTGGCAGACGGGAGTGGAATGGGTTCCGCTGAACGACCTGGGAAACTGCCGCCTGTACCCGGCGGTCCTGAAGGCGTTGCTGGCAGAGCCGCTGCCGGAGGGCGCGCTCTACATGGGCGACGTGAACTGACCAGATCGCGCCGCAGCACCCGCGGAGGCTGAGTGACCACAGGGCCGCCTCGCCATGAGGCGGCCCGTGTTTGTCTGAATGGGCCCGATGCCACAAATGCCCACCACTATGCATTTTGTCGAGGAGAGCCAGCTTTGGACAGGTCCGGAAGCTATCCCAGCATCACGCAGGATGAGGTGGGGTTGCGCAAAGTGACAGCGTTATGCATCTTATGTACACTTTGGCTACAACCCAAAGTGGACAAGGAGTGTGTCACTATTGCATTTGCCCATCCCAAGGGGGCGCCGGGCCTGGCTCACCGCGGTGGCGGCGGCCTTGCTGGCTGCCGTCGTAGTCTCGGCCATCATCCCCGGCACCGCCCTGGGCAGGTGGCTGCGGGGCAACGGTGGCGGTACAGTTTTGGCGCAAGTGCCTTCGCAGCCGGTCCTGGCCGGCCAGACACCGGGAGCCGTGGACGGCACAACCGGGCAGGCAGCGGGGCCGGGCGCCGGCTCGTCGCAAGGGGGCAGCACACCGTCGGCCACAGACCCGGCAGGGCAGCAGCCGCTCGGAGCCCAGCCAGCCGGTGCACAACCACCTGCGGAGCAGCCCGCCGCAGCGTCACCAACACCTCCGTCACGGCCCGCCGCCAAGCACCAGTTCATTGTCATGGGTTACTATGACCAGAACGGGTCCTATGACAACGACGCCTGGAGCTCGCTCTCGGCGCACGCTGACAAGATTGACCTGGTTTCGCCGTTTTGGTTCAGCGTCAACGCCAACGGCACGGTGTCCACCCGTGGTTCGAATTGGAGCAGGGTCATCAAGACCAGCCACAGCCATGGCGCCAAGGTGTTGGGGCTCTTCAACAACGCCGGCGGCAACAACGCCGTCCTCACCAACGAGGCAGCCCGACGCAAGGCGGCCGAGTCGATCGCCAAAGCCGTGGCCGACAACGGACTGGACGGCGCGGTGCTCGACTTCGAATCCCTGGCGCCCTCCACTAGGAGCGCCATGACTGCCCTGGCCAAGGACCTGGCGCAGCGCCTGCACGCCGCCGGCCGGCTCCTGGCGGTTGCCGTGGGGCCCAAGTGGAGCAGCGACGAGTCGCTCAACGACGGGGCGATCGCCTACGACTACCGCGCCTTGGGCGCCGTGGCCGACTACATCCAGATCATGTCCTACGATCAGCACACCGTGAGCTCGGCGGCGGGGCCCATCGCCTCCCTGTCCTGGGTGCGAAGCGTGGCCAAATACGCGGTCACCCAGATTGCGCCGTCCAAGATTCTGCTGGGCGTGGCCGGCTACGGCTACGAGTGGCCCGCCCGCGACTCCTGGGGCGTGGTCTACGCGCGGGATGCGGCGTCGCTGGCCGCTGGAGGTGGCACGCGCGTCCTCTGGGACGACGGCAGCCAGTCGCCGCACTTCAGCTACACCGGCCAGGACGGCGTCACGCGCACGGTCTGGTTCGAGAACAGTCATTCCATCGAGCAGAAGCTTGGCGTGGTCCGGCAGTACGGCCTGGCCGGGATCGCCCTGTGGCGCCTGGGTCAGGAGGAGGACCGGCTCTGGTCCGTTCTGCCATAGACCCGTTCACGAAACCCGAGCCTGGGAGTCGGCGTCTAAATTGCAGCGCTGGCCGCGGCGACTGCCTTGTTCCTGACCGGGTCGGCGCCTGCCGCAAGAAGCAGCGCCTGGGTCGCTAAGCAGCATCCGCGCCGGAGCAGCATCTGCCCTGGAGCAGGGGCGGGCTCCCGCTCTGTCGTAGTCCGATAGAGGGAGGGGTGCAGCATGGCGCCTGACCAGACATCCGGTTCCGGAAGACTGCGCTTGGTAGTGCTGGGCCCGGGGGGTATCGCTCAGAAGGCGCACCTGCCCGTCCTGGTGGACCTGCCGGAGATTGAGGTGGTGGGGCTCTACGGCCGATCGCCCGAGCGCATGAAGCCCGTGGCGGAGCGGTTCCGCCTGCCCGCCCTGACCGGGTCCATGGCGGATGCCCTGGACCGGGCTCAGGAGATGGGGGCGCAGGCCGCCGTGGTGCTGACGGCAACGGCAAACCACATCGAAGCCGCCGCCCTGGCTTTGGAACGGGGCCTGGACGTGCTGCTGGAGAAACCCATCTCACGCACGCTGGCCGACGCCCAGGCCCTGGTGCGCCTGGCCGAAGAGCGCGGACGCATCCTCATGGTGGCCTTCAACCGCCGCTATGCGCCGCTCTACGTGGAAGCCCATCAGCGACTGGAGGGGCGCCCCGCCCTGGTAGTGGCGGAAAAGCTTCGCACCTTCGCCGGCGACGACCTGGAGACGGCGGTCATCGATGACGCCATTCACCAGCTGGACCTGCTGCGCTGGTTCGGCGGCGAGGTGGAATCCGTCACAGCGCAGGCCCGCCAGGAGGGGAGCGTCTTCCGCAACCTGGCCGTAACCCTTCGCTTCGCGGGGGGCGGCATGGGGACGCTGGTACTCAGCCACACCGCGGGTTTTTGGCAGGAGCGGCTGGCCTGCCACGAAGGCAGCCGGACCCTGGAGGTACGCAGCATGGATGCCCTGGAGGTCAGCGCCGGCGGCGAGTCCATCGTCCGCGGTTTCGGTACCTGGACCCCCACGCTGGAGCGGCGCGGTTTTGTGGGCCAGGCGCGGCACTTTGCCGAGTGCGTGCGCAGCCGGCGCCAGCCTCTGACCAGCGGCCAGGACGCGTTGCTCAGTCAGGAACTGGCCGCCAGCGTGCTGGAGGCGGCACGCGGCGCGTGATGCACCTGTTACAGGGAAGGGGGACACGCCATGGAGCGTCTGGAGATTCGTACACCCGATGGCTCTCTTATGGTCACCAAGTATTCCGCCCGTGAGAATCCCAGGGGAATCGCCTTCCTGTTCCCGGGCAGAGGGTACGGCATCGACCAGCCACCATTCCATTTCCTGATTCAGGTGCTGGAGGCGCGCGGATATGACGTACTCGCCCTGCGCTACTGGCACCAGGTGCAGGGCGTTTCCCCGGAGCCGGAGGAGGAGGGTTACCGGCGGTCCCTCGAGGAGGCCCGCAGCCTCGTCAGGTATGCCCTGGAGCGGCGTCACTACGACCGCATCGTGCTGGTCGGGAAGTCGTACGGAACTCGGATCATGAATGATCTCTGTCTGGAGATGCCCGACCTGGCACGCAGCCGGCTGGTCTACCTAACGCCGGTGTTCCCGTGGGAGGGCTTTCCGGAGAAATTTGCCCGGCTGAGCCAGCCGGCCCTGGTGGTTCTCGGGACTCGGGACCAGTGCTACGATGCCGTTCAACTGGAGAAGCTCGCCGCCCAACGCCCGTTTGAGCTTACCGTGCTGCCCAACTTCCACCATCGCCTGGAGGACCCCGACGACTGGCAAAAATCCATACATGGATTGGAGACCATCTGCAAGGCGACCGAACGGTTCCTGGACTCGACAGACTAGAGGCATAGGAGGTGGACCACAGCCGTGGATTTCTTGCAGGGGTTTGGGGGACTCATCCTGGTGCTGCTGGCCGTCCTCAACGGCTGGATTGTCCACCGGGCCGGGTGGAGCGGCTGGCTTCTCATCCTGCTCGCCGGAGTTGAGGCACTGGGCGCGACCGTTCTGGTGCCGCCGATGGTGTGGCAGCGCCTGTTTTTCACGTGGGTGATCCTCTGGCTGATGTCCGCCATGACCGCAGCCTGGTTCCGGAAGAGGTCGGGTGGGGAGTCCTGATCGTGCTGGGCGCCCGTTAGTGACTAACGGGCCAGTCGCGGCACCTAACGGGCCAGCCACTCCCTGACGGTGATGGCCGAGGAGCCCGAGGTGTTGAGCGGGTCCTCCAGGGCGATGGCGGTGGCCTCCTCCGGAGAGGAAGCCATCACGATGTACGCCCCGCCCGTTTTGTCGGCGAACCCGCCCGACAGTCCCAGGCGCCCCTGCTTGCGGAGTTCGTCCAGGAACGCGAAATGCTGGTCCAGGACTCCGGGGTCGAACGCGGGCCTGCGGCTGGTCAGAACCAGGAAGACCTTCATCGGTACCACCTCAGGAATATTGAATCTCGGCGTTCAGAGACGTGGCTCTGGCAATGGAGCCTTCAGGCGCATATCCTGCCTGGAGGTGCCACAATGGCCAGAAGCATAGACATCAACCTGACCGCTCGGCGGCTGACCCTCTACGAGGACGGGCAGCCGGTAAGAGAATACCCCGTGGGCATTGGCAAACCCTCCACGCCAACGCCCACGGGGCAGTTTACTATTGCCGAGAAAGCCATTGTTTCAGATCCCGACTTCGGCACCCGCTGGATGGCCCTGAGCGGCGGCCAGGGCTACGGGATTCACGGCACCTACAACGAGGCCTCCGTGGGGCGGGCCATGAGCCACGGCTGCGTCCGCATGCGAATTCCGGACGCGGAGGAACTATACGACCTGGTGGAGGTAGGGACGCCGGTCAACATTCACCGCTGAGCCCCAGGCGCGTCCGCTTTGCCCGCCGCCATGCTGACCGCTGCTTACGGTTCAACCGGGCGCGCGTCCAGCATCTCCTCAGCCAGCAGGTCGACAATATGGACGGCCTCCACCCGGCCCTCCAGACCGGCGCGATGGATGCCCAGGCGCATCTGCAGCAGGCAGCCGGGGTTGGACGTAACGACGACCTTCGCCTCGGACGCTCTGACGTACTCCATCTTGCCCTGGAGCAGGCGGCCCGACATCTCCGGCTCGACCAGGTTGTAGATGCCGGCGGAGCCGCAGCAGCGGTCGGCCTCGGTCAATTCGCGATACTCCACGTTCGGCAGGGCCTTGAGCAAGGCACGGGGCTGCTGCCGCACCTTCTGGCCGTTGGCCAGGTGGCAGGAGTCCTGGTAGACCACGCGTTGGGGTTTCGGATCGCATGCCGGCGCGGCGGTGACCACGTCCGCCGGTGCCGCCCCGGCGGTGGCAGCCCGTACGACCCCGGGGTCACAACCCTGCTCCACCAGGAACGCGCTGATGTCCTGGACGCGGGCGGCGAAGTTGCGGGCCCGCTCCGCCCACTCCGGGTCGTCAGCGAGCAGGTGTGGGTACTCGACAAGCTGGGCACCGCAGCCGCCGGCGTTGGTGATGACCACCTCGGCGCCCGACGCCTCGAAAGCGGCGATGTTGCGGCGGGCCAGGTCACGGGCGCCTTTCAGGTCACCTGCATGGGCGTGCAGGGCGCCGCAGCAAGTCTGCCCCGGCGCCTCAACCAGGCGAGCCCCGGCCTTGGCGGCCAGGCGGCCCGTGTTGACGTTGGTGTCATGGAAGACCACGTCCATGACGCAGCCGGTGAAGATGGCGGCCCGTGGCCCGGTGGTCGCCGCCTGGCCCGTGCCCGGTACCTCGGAGGCGTCGGCGACAGGCGGAACCACCGGGCGCCGGTCCCAGGGCGCCGGAACGCGGGGCAGCACGGCCTCCACCTCGGCGATGTGCTCCGGCAGCAGGCCGAAGAAGTGCACGGAGCGCAGCAGCCTGTCCAGACGAACGGCCTGGTAGAACCAGAGCAGGCCGCTGGCGACGGCCAGCAGGGGAGGGCTGGGGAACAGGCGCTGCAGGACGAACTCCTCGAACCAGTGGCCGAAGCCGTGGCGGCGCGCCTCCAGCACGCGGCGCCGGGCGGTCGTCTTGGGGCTGTCGGAGGCGGGGAGGGCGGCCGGGACAGCAGCCGGGGCGGACGCCGGAGCCCCGGCACCGGCCGACACATCGACGGCAGCCCGGCCCTCCGAGGCCGTCCACAGCCGGACGGCGGCGCGCCCCTGCTCCAGCAGGCGGCCGTAGTGGACGCCGGCCGGGCAGGCCGGCTCGCAGGCCCGGCACCCCAGGCAGAGGGAGAGCTGGTCCTCCAGGGCGGCCACCGGGAGTCGTCCCTGCCAAACCGACTTCATCAGGGCAATCCGGCCGCGCGGCGACGCCGTTTCCAGGCCGGTCTCGCGGTAGGTGGGACAGGCCGGCAGGCAGAACCCGCAGTGCATGCAGTTTTCCAGCTCGTTCTCGTCAAAGTGGAGCGGGACGGCCCACCTCACCGCTGCACCACCACCCGGCGCCGGGTCTCACCGGCGAACATCTTGCCCGGGTTCAGGATGCCCTGCGGGTCAAAGGCCGCCTTGATGCCCTTCATGACCTCTATGGCCGGGCGGCCCACCTTCCACTCCAGGTAGCCGGCCTTGGCCAGCCCCACGCCGTGCTCGCCGGTGATGGTGCCGCCCATCCTCAAGGCCGCGTCGAAGATGTGGGCGAAGGCCTCCTCTACGCGCTCGATCTCCTCATGATGGCGCGAGTCGGTGAGGCAGGTGGGGTGCAGGTTGCCGTCTCCGGCGTGGCCGAAGGTGCAGATGTTGAGCCGGTACTCGTCCGCGACGCGGCGGATCTCCCGCACCATGTCGGCCACGCGCGAGCGAGGCACCGTCGCATCCTCCAGGATGGTGGTCGGGCTCTTGCGGGCCAGGGCCGAGAGGGCGGTGCGGCGAGCCGTCATCAGCTTCAGGGCTTCCTCCGGCGAGGCTGCCACGTCCACGCGGGCGGCGCCTTCCGCCCTACAGACTTCGGCGATTCGCTGTACGTCACGCTCTACGGCGGCAGCGGCCCCGTCCTGCTGGATGAGGAGGACGGCCTCCATGTCCAAGGGCAGGCCGACGTGCGCAAAGTCCTCGACCACGCGCAGGGTGCCGTTGTCCAGGAACTCCAGCGTGGCGGGAATGATGCGCTCGGCGATGATGCGCGACACCGTCCGGGCCGCGGCATCCAGGTCTTTAAAGCAGGCCAGCAGCGTGCCCTGGGTTTCCGGCTTGGGCAGCAGTTTCACGGTGATTTCAGTGATGACGGCCAGGGTGCCCTCGGAGCCGGTGAGCAGGCGGGTCAGATCGTAGCCCGCCACGTCCTTGTAGAGCTTGCCGCCAGTGCGGATGATCTCGCCGGAGGGCAGCACCGCCTCCAGGGCCAGCACGTAGTCCCGGGTCACGCCGTACTTCAGGCCGCGGAGGCCGCCGGCGTTTTCCGCCACGTTCCCGCCCACGGTGCTGATAGCCATGCTGCCCGGGTCGGGCGGGTAGAACAGACCCCGTGCCTCAACGGCCTGGTGAAGTTGCGCCGTGAGCAGGCCGGGCTGGCAGGTGGCCGTCAGGTTGGCCTCGTCGATCTCCAGTAGCCGGTTCAGGCGGCCCAGCCCCATGACGATGGCCTCGGGAACGGGAACGGTCCCGCCGGAGAGGTTGGTGCCGGAACCCCGCGGCACGACCTTGATTCCCTCCTGCGAACAGAGCCGCAGGATGGCGGCCACTTCTTCTGTGCTTCCCGGCAGCACCACGGCCAGGGGCAGGTGCTGGTAGAGGGGGGTGGCGTCGTAGGAGTAGGCCACCAGGTGGTCGGGCTCGTCCCGGAACCAGTCGTCGCCTACAATCTGGCGAAGTTGAGTGCGTATCTCTGAGGCCAGCACGCGCAAACCCTCCTCACACCTATGTGGCACAAGGGCCCACCCCGCGGGTGGGCCCTCGGCGTATTCAGCTTAGCAGATCGGGCAGGAGCATGAACAGAGACGGTCCCGGACGCCCCGGTCCCGGACGTTACCCCGAGATGCCCCGGGCCTCCAGGGCCCTGCGGATGAAGCCCTTGTGCTGTTCCAGCAGCGCCCGGGCCTCGCCGGCCCCAATCCCAGCCTTGACCATGACAATGGCCGTCTTGACGTGGCGGTTCGCCTGGTCCAGGGCAGCGGCGGCCTCCTCGTAGGAGCAGCCCGTGGCCAGCGTCACAATACGGCGGGCCCGCTCCACCAGCTTGGCGTTGGTGGGCTGGACGTCCACCATCAGGTTGCCGTAGGCCTTGCCCAGCCGCACCATGGCCGTGGTGGTAATCATGTTAAGCACCATCTTCTGGGCGGTGCCGGCCTTCATCCGGGTCGATCCGGAGAGCACCTCCGGCCCCACCAGCACCTCAATGGCCACGTCCGCCATCTGGCCCACGGGGGAGCCGGGGTAGCAGGTGACCGCGGCCGTGTGGGCGCCGACCTGCCTGGCGGCCTCCAGGGCGCCCAGGGCGTAGGGCGTGCGGCCGCGGGCGGCCCCCGCCAATACCACCTCCCCGGCCAGAAAGCCCCCCGCCACCAGGTCCATGCCCCCCCCCACACCGTCG
>JBLNCQ010000035.1:0-10944 GCA_050260815.1 Bacillota bacterium | reverse complement strand
CGCCGCATGAAAACCGGCGAGGGTCTCGACCATCGTAGCCGGGGGTGCGTTCTCCGTCACGGGACTCCCCCAGCCCTGGGTGAGCACCGCATCACCGTAACGAACCATCCGCCCTGTTCCGGGAGCAACCTCACCCAGGCGGTCCGCAATCACCCGGCCGTCCCGGTCCACCAGCAGGACCTGGCCGCCCTGGCCCGGGTCCACGTCCATGATGTGCCGCGCCAGAAACGCCACCGAGACTTCGGTGTAGATGTAGCCGTCCGCGCTGCCGGAGCCGCGCGTCCCACCCGCGCCTTGCGAGGCCGAGGCACCCTGCGCCACGGGCACGGAGAAGCCCACCACCGGCACCTCCGGATAGGCAACGGATGGGTGCACGTCGGTCAGAAGCACGCCGTCAGCCCGGCGGCGGGCGCTGTCCGCAAAGTATGGCCTGGGGATCCGCCTGCCCAGCGTGGCCGGGTCCGACGCGGCCATGACCACGCCGCTGCCGTCCACCAGACCCAGCCAGGCATAGGGCTGATACAGCTCCTTCAGGCGGCGGAAGAGGCTGCTCTGAACCTCTCTGTCCAGCGTATCGCTGATGGCGGCGGCATTGCTGGCGAACTGAATGCTGTCCACATAGCGAAAGTAGAGCAGCTCCTCAATGCGCGTGGCCGCGCCCAGGGGCATTTGGGCAACCTGCCGGTAGGTCGTGCGGGCCAGCGCCCTCCACCCGACCCACAGGCTGCCGCCGGCCGCTCCCAGCGGGATGATGCCGAGCAGCAGCACGGCAGCAAGAATTCTCATACGAATGCTCGCCTGCGTCCTGGGCAAGGGCTCACCTCCGGGCTCTACTCCGACTCGGTACGTTTCTCTGCGGCGTCCTTGATTGCCTTCAGCTTCCGGTCCCACATCTCCGCCATGCCGGCCATCCACCGCGCGGTGTCGCTGAGCTGCCCGGGCTGCACGCTGTAGCGCACCTCCCGGCCCACGCGGCTATGCTGGACGAGGCCTGCGGCATCAAGCACCCCCAGGTGTTTGACGACTGCCTGCCGCGAGATGGGCAGGTCACCGGCGAGGTCCGTGGCCGTGGAGGCGCCTCGCGCGGCGATCATCCTGAGCAACTGCAGGCGCACCGGGTCAGCGAGTGCCGCCAGCACCTGCTGCGAACGCTCCTGCTGGGACGTCACTCCCGGACACCCTCGGCGCACTGCTTGGCGTGGCCCAGCTCCTCAAGCCACCCGTGGGCGTTGCCCTCGAACTCCTTCCGCCGCACCTCGGCCGGAGCGGCAAGCGTCGCGAAGCCGCTCTCGACCACGCGCAGGCGGGTACCCCCGGCCTCCTCGGCAAGGGTGAACTCGATCAGCGTGGACTTCCCCGCCACCGGCTCCTCCCCCGGGAAGGCGCTCGCCCAGCGGAAGGCAATGTAGTGCTGCGGCTCGCTGCGTTCGAGACGCACCAGGTACGTGCCAACCGCCAGCTTCACAACCACCCGCGATCCCTCTCCCTGAACGGATCGCGGCCCCCCGTCCTCCACCCACCATCCCGGCTCACTGACCAGCGACCAGACGCGCTGCAGCGGCGCGGCGATGAAGATGTCACGTTCGACGCGGTCCGATTCCATGTGTCTGCCCCCCGGTGGATTGATGTGCAACTTCACAGTAGCACGTCGGTCGCGTTATGTGCAATCCTAATGTTGCATATCCCCATCGGGCAACAGGAAGGCCGGGGCAATGCACCCCGGCCTCTCTTCTCGACATTGCTTTTCACGACAGGCCCGCCCGCCGCCGAGCCACCTGCCAAATGTCGGTCAATCCCAGTTCACTCGCCCATTGATCGATGTATCTCTCGTCGATACCGACCGCAGAAATCTGCAGCATCGCCGCAATGTCCCTGAGGTGCTTGTCTGACGCGCCCTCCCTGTAGTACATCATCTTGTACAGAATGACGTCCTCCGGGCTGGCGAAGTAGGCCTCGCGGCCAGAGCCCAGGGGCAGTCTCCTCCGACGCCGCAGTTCCTCTTGATCGAACGCTGTCCGCCGAGGTAGGATGACGTCTACCTTGAGTCCCGACTCGGGATGGATAATGTTGAATTGCCCCCGTGCCTGGATGGCCTCCGCCACGGCCTGCTCGTCCAAGTAATACTCGGGGAACGGAAACTCGCTCACTAGCGCTCCAATGTGGTCGGATCTCAGGTCAGCAACTACATCTACGTCGTTGGTCTGCCGCGGTTCACCGTAGTACATGGACGCCTGAGAGCCGCCCACCATATAGGCAACCCCAAGCTCCTCCAGCACTGCAACCAACCGGCTGAGCACTTCAAGCTGATCCATGCTGCAGCCTTCTGAGGATCTCCTGATTGACCTTCTCCGTATCCCAGTCAGGGTGCTCACGCCGGAGATAGGCGTCCAGCCTGATACGGGTGGAAACCCAGATGTCATTGGCAATACGGAGGCGTTCAGGGCCGGTCTTGCGGCGGAGCACCTCGACCATGACGGGATCTAGAACCTCAATCCGCCGTTCATCCACCTTCAGGTTGGCCACCGCCTCTGCAGCCGAGTCGGATCCGCCGTCCTCAGCTTGACTCCGATGGCTCCATTCTACACGCCTGTGCTCAAACCCTTCGGCACTTTGGTGCTCCGGACGTCGGCTTCGGAGCTTCCGAGATCGTGCGTCCACAGTGGAAGCGTAGAAATGAACTTTGGCTCATACTATTGTCTTTGACCGCCGCGCCGAAGGCCGTGCACACCGAAGCGGAGATCCGCACGTTCCTGCAGACGGCGCAGGTCGCCGTCATCGCCACGTCGTCCGGCGAGGGCATCCGCCTGCGCATGATGCACTTGGGCTTCGAGGACGACTTCTCCATCTACCTGGCCAGTCTTCACGGCGACCCGAAGATCCTGCAGATGACCACCAACCCCTCCGTCTCCATCCTGATCAATCGCCTCCCGGGCGATGTGACCGAATCGGAAGAAGTGGAGTATACCGGCCGGGCCATTCTCATCCGTGACAAGGCCGAGCGCGAGCGCTGCCTGAAGTCTACCTCGCGGACCTCTCCCATCGTGCAGTCTCTGACGGCGCAGGGGAACACCGGCGTGCTGGACTGCATCAAGATCGTGCCCCAGCTCATCAAGTACCGCCGGTTCGCCGAGATTGTCCAGGGTGTCCCGCCCACGGTCCTGGAGTTCGCGGACAACCGTCAGGTGGTCAGCGACTGGTCCCGGTTCAAGACCAAGCTGCGCAGTTGGTGGGTGGCTATCCGGCCGAACTCGCTGGCCGGCGTTATCGCGTCCGTGGTGCTGGGCGCGGCCATCGCCTGGAACCAGACTAGCACCTTTCACTGGGGCTGGTTCCTCCTGACCATGCTGAGCGCGCTGCTGCTGCAGGCCGGCACCAACGTGCTCAACGACTACAACGACCACCGCAGCGGGGCCGACGCCGCCAACCGATCCTTCGTCCGACCGTTCAACGGCGGCAGCCGTGTCATCCAGCTTGGCCTGCTGACGCCGCTGGAGACCGTGGTGGGCGCCTCCGCCATGCTCATCGCGGCTATGGGGCTGGGCACGTACTTCCTCCTGAGCGGCCGGCCCTGGGTGGCGGGACTTGCTCTCTTCGGCGCCCTGAGCGGTTACTTCTACAACGCCCTGGGACACAACGCCATCCGCGCCGGTATCGGTGAGCTGATTCTAGGGCTCAACTTCGGCGTGTTGGTCACCCTGGGCGCCTTCTACGTGCAGACGGGCTACCTGGCCGTGATGCCGGCGGTGGTCTCGCTGCCCGTCACGTTCCTCATCACCGCCGTGCTCTTCATCAACCAGTTCCAGGACGAGGAGAGCGACCGCCGCACCGGCAAGCCGACCCTGGTGGTCCGCCTGGGGCGGAAGAAGGCCGCGGCTCTGCTGCCCGTGTACTTCTGGCTGGCGTTCGGGATGGTCGCCGTTATGGCGGCGGTGGGATACGCCCCGATGGCGACCCTGCTGGCCCTTGTGAGCGCCCCTCTGGCCTATCGCGCGGCGACCCTCTGCAGCCGCCACTACGCCAACAACGTCGACCTGGCGCCGGCCAACGGCTTCACGGCCCTGACCCACCTGACATTTGGCCTAATGCAGGCTCTGGGGTACCTGACCAGCGCCGGCATCGCCTACGTGGTGGTGTTCGGCGCCCTCTTTGTGGGCTTCGCCATCTACATGTACCGCTACACCGAGCGGCTGCGCCTGGCGGGCATCAGCGTGCAGAAGGCGATTGCGGGCTAGAGGCGACGTCGGTGCGGCGCGCTAACCCACGCCCGGGCGCAGGGGCGGCACCTACATCAAGGAGCAAGCAAGGGCCAGGGTCGACCTGGCCCTTTCTGTGCCACGGGAGACAGGGGGTTCACCTTACTCATACCGCATGCCGACGCAGATTGGCTGAGCGGAGGCATAGCGCGCGGGCCCCCAGCCCGCCAGCGGCGCCCCCAGCAGACCCACAGCCAGAGCCGCCGGCACTACCCACAGCGGAATCACCAGCGTGAAGGCCAGGCCCATGGAGCGCGTGGCCGCGAGGACCAGGTCCACGGCCAGGACCACACCCGCCAGCATTCCCAGGCTGCAGCCCACCAGTCCGATCGCCAGAGCTTCGACCAGGACCATGCGACCCACCTGACGTCGGTCTGCGCCCACGGCCCTCAGCTCCGCGATCTCCCGCTGCCGCTCCGAGGCCGACATGATGAGGGTGTTGGCCACACCCAGAGCCGCCACCAGGAGGGCCACCAGGACCAGGGCCTGGATGAGCAGGTAGGACTCGTTGATGGTGCGGTCCACACTGGAGGCGAACTCGGCATTGGTCTGCATGGTGAGAGGCAGGCGTCCCTGGAAGTGATCGCTGATGGCCTGGCGGACGGTTTCCACCGGTGCATCGGCGACGTTGACGGCAAACGAATCAACCATCGGGTCGTCCCAGAGCTCCAGGTACCAGCCGCGATCCATGTAGATGGTGCCGGTGGCGGTACTCCAGTCGTTCACCACGCCGCTGACCCTGAAGTCCCGGTCCCCCTTGGGCGTGGAAAGACGCAGCGCGTCACCCGGATGAAGCCCCTGGCCTTGGGCCAGGGTACGGGAGATCGCCACGCCGCTGTGCCGCGCCAGCTCCCTGGCCAGGCGGTCGGCGGGCGGCCCCTCGGCCACGCGAAAACTGGCGAAGCTCGGGAAGTCGTTCATGACAAGGACGCTCATGAGGACGCGTGTGCCGCGGTAGTCGACGAAGGTGAACCGCTCAGGCGAGGCCAGCGCTACACCGGGGATCTCCGCCAGCTCCTTCCCCACATCCGGGGACATGGGCGTCTCAGCGCCAAGGCCGTTCCAACTGGACGAGACCAACAGGTCCCAGCCAATGGCCGTCTCCACCCAATCACGAACGTAACCGCGAAAGCTTGCGGACATGCCGCCGACACCCACAAACATGCTGACCGCGACCAGCAGGGCACCGGCGGTGGCCGCCGTGCGGCCCGGCGATCGGGCCAGGTTGCCGGCGCCCAGACGGCCCGGAACGCCAAAGAGCCGCCCGGACGCCCTTCCAAGTCCCGGAGCCAGGAGAGCGGTCAGCGGCTCAAGCAGAAGGATGAGGCCGAAGAGGGCCACCAGCAGCGACGCACTCAGAATCCACATATGCGAGGTGTCCAGCCGGTCGGGCAGAGTGAGCAGGGCGACGTTGCTGCCCGCGCCCCCCAGGACCAGAACGCTGCCCAGCAGAGCCCTGGTCCGCCACCCGGACGACAGGCCGCGATGGTCACCGTCAGCAATACGCGCAGCGCCAGGGCGCATTGCCTCCACAGGCTGAACCCCCGCCGATTCCGTTAGGGGCCGCAAGGCCGCGGCAACGGTAGTCCCAACGCCGACGATCAGTGCAACGAAGGTAGCAGCGGCGTCCGTCCCGCCAGGGCCGGGGTTGAAGCGGAAGACGCCTTCCATTGTGCGGCTCAGACCGACGACCATGGCTTGGGCAAGCCCCGATCCGAGGAGGACCCCCACCCCAGACCCCACCAGGCCCAGCAGAAGAGCCTCTGCCAGCCCAAGTCCCAGCAGGCGCTGGCGCGTGAGGCCCAGGGCCCGCAGGATGCCGTGCTGCGTGCGGCGCTCGGCAACGCTCATAGAGACATTGTTGAAGATCAGGAAGGCGCTGGCGAATAGGGAGATGGCGCTGGCAAAGACCATCAGCAGGTTGACGCTGCCCATAATGTCGTCCATTTCACTGCCGCCCTCGGGTTTGCCCACCCTGGCACCCGTGGCAAGGCCGGCCAGCTCCACAGTCACCGCCGCGGCGTCGGCAGCGGGGCTCAGCATCACGTCGATGGTGTCAACGCGCCCCGTCTTGCCCAGCATGTCTTGGGCCGCGGCCAGCGGTACGACCGCCACCCGGCCCAGGTTGACCCGTCCCGGCCCGGCGGCACCGATTGTGCCCACCAGCCGATAGGTCTGGCGACCGGTAGCCGTCAGCAAGGTGACGTCGTCGCCGGGTTGAACCCCCAGGCCTGACGCCAGACTGTCCGTGAGGACCACTTCCCGCGCGGCACCCGCCGCCGGCATCCGTCCGTCGGCCCACTGGTAGTCGCGGAGTTCCGCATCCCGGCCAGGGTCCACACCCAGGACAAAGACAGTCTCGCTGCGGTCCCGCGCGGAAAGGACACTCCTGCCGCGAATCGTGGGCAGAGCCACGCGGACACCGGTTGCGCCTTCCACCTGCGACAGCAGCGCTTCGTCCATTCCGCCCGCGGTCGAAGCGCTGATCTCGATGTCAGCACGCCCTGCCAGATCGCTGAACAACTGGCGGTAGGACTCGTGGATGTTGCGGTTCATCACCAGGACAGCCATGATCATGGCTACGCCCAGGGCGATGCCGGAGACGGTCAGTGCCGTGCGTCCCAGGCGGGACGTCAGGTGGCGCAGGTTAACGAACCGCAGCAGCGGGAGCATGCGTCCCCACCTCCAGATCCGAGGCGATGCGCCCATCCCGGATGGTCACGATGCGGTCGCCGTACGCCGCGGCCTTGGGGTCGTGGGTGACCATGACGATGGTCTGCCCCAAGCTTCCCTGACAGGTCTTGAGCAGGTGCAGCACCTCCTGCCCCATCACCGAGTCCAGGTTGCCCGTGGGCTCGTCCGCCAGCAGCAGAGCCGGGCCCGCCACCAGGGCGCGGGCGATGGCAACGCGCTGCATCTGGCCGCCGGAGAGCTGGCCGGGCCGGCTCCCCGCCCTGTGCTCCAGACCCACGAGCCGAAGCATCTCCAGGGCCCGCTCGTTGACGGCTCTGCCGGTCTTCCCGTCCAGCAGCAGTGGCAGGGCCACGTTCTCCAGCACCGTCATGGTGGGCATCAGGTTGAAGAACTGAAACACAAAACCGATCTCCAGCCTCCGAATGCGCGATAACTCGTCATCCCTCATCCGATGCAGGGCGTGACCCCGCAGGAAGACCTCACCGGCCGTCGGCTGGTCCAGTCCGCCCATCAGGTTCAGGAGCGTGCTCTTGCCGGACCCGCTGGGGCCCATCAGCGACAGAAACTCCCCCTGCCTTACCGTCAGGTCGATGCCCTGCAGCGCGTTGACCGCAGAATCACCGTCACCGAAACGCTTACTGACCGCAGCCAGCAGAACCAGATCCGCACTCATGGCCTCAGTCCTCCCTCTTGTTGACTCCATGCCCTCCATGCCGGGTCGTCGGGCGCTTCCCGTGCCTGGCCGTGAACGCATGGATCCGGGCCTCGCAGTGATCCAGCCAGCGCAGGTCGGCCTCCGCGTGAAACAGGGCCGCGTCCACCAGGAGACCGGTGATCAGCTTGTCGGGGCCCTCCTCCGAATCGTCCACATGCATCTTCTGACGCGTCAGCCGGGCCATCTGGCCCAGGTACAATTGGCGCTGCTGTTCCAGCAGCTTGAGAATCGGCTCCGGTTCCTTCGCATCCAGCAAGGCGATCTTGACGAACAGCTCGTCCCGCAGGGGGCGTGGCCGCTCCACCGGCTCGGCCAGCCACTGCCGCAGGGCGCGGGCGCCCTTCTCCGTGACCGAGTAGACCTTGCGCTCCCGGCCCCCGTCCGCCTCCGTGCTGCTGATCACCACCAGCCCGTCCCGCACCAGGCGGTCTAGGGTCGAGTAAATCTGCCCGTAGTTGACGTCCCAGAAGCCGCCGGCCGTTTCCTCAAAGGCGGCCTTCAGTTCATAGCCGTGGCGCGGTTTCCGGGCCAGCATCCCCAGCAGGCCATACTTGACGGACAAGTCCTCACCCCCTCCGCTCCCCATTATATATACGAGTATACGTACCAGCAAGGGAGGACTTTCCAGGTCCCCGCTCGCAAACCGTTGCGGGGTAGACCCTCAATTGGATACACTCTGGGGCAGGGGGTGTGGGGTTTGGCCAGGTCAGGCTGTGGTTCGGGTCCATCGCGGGAGGACATGCTCCGCCGACTTATTGTCATACGCAACCAGGCAGACGCCGAGTACGTGAAGCGCCTGCAGATTCTTCGCGCAGCAGCGGGCAGTCTGCATCTCACTGGGGGAACAACCGCCCTCTTCGCGGAGCGCGCGGACTGCATCCCATTCGACCTGTCACCAGACGAGCCACCGGAGACGCCTCTTCCGCTCCGGAGCTCCCCGGCGGCTTCCCGGACACGACGCAAGAAGGGTCCCGCCGACAAAGGCAGGACCCGTGGTGAATGAGGCAACAGGACTGGTGACTGCGCCGGCCTTCGGATTGTCCGCCGAGGACTTCCTGAAGGCCGGCCTTTCCTTGTAAACCGGTGCTATGCCGAAGGCCTGTGCACACTTCCCCCCGGCCAGAGCGCCCTGTACATGAGCAGCGAAACAACCAAAGAGAACGGGATGAACAGGAACCAGGTCTTCATGAACCCAAACGGGTCAGGGCTGAATAGATGCGCCGGCACGTTCAGCACGAAGCCAAGCCAGGCGATCATCAGCGCCGCGCCACCCGCCAGCGGGTGCACCCAGCGGCGCAGGGCCGCCGCCCCCAGTGTCACAGTCGCGAGCAGTAATGCGAGTACCACCGCCCGCCCGGATCGCTGCCACCACCAGGAGCCGATGACCCCGCTTCCGCTGCCCGGTGCGACGAAGACACTCAGGTTGTCAGTTGGGAGGCCGGGAAAGTCTCCAACGTACTTTCCGGGCTCCACCTGGTCCAGCGCTGGGCGCACGGCCACCGCTCTGTCAGCAGGAGCCAGCAGTTCGATGTGTAGCGTCCCAAAGGAGGCCCAGTGACGCGCTGGCCGCAACAGGTAGTCATAGCGCCAGGCGGGAGCTATGAACCGGGAGTAGTCACGGCTGGCCCTGGGGGCATACTCGACCTCCAGCAGGCGGGTCTGTTCAGGTGCAAACGCCACGGTGAAGGTCACGGGGGGAGTGTTCGGTTCGTGAAATCCGCCAATGTAGCGCGGGCTATAGACGGTACCTGTGAAAGGGTCAAGCCAGTCCCGGTTAACCGCTACGTCGGAAGTCTCCAGTTCGACCGTCGTCTTGGGCTGTGACACGGCCAACGGCTGTCCATCAACCCATGCTCGCACGGCTCCCTCCGCTATGATGCCGGGGACGGGGAAGGCTGTCATCACATCCACGGCCTGCTTGCCGCTGTTGCGCATGCGGTAGGTGGCCCTTATGCGCTGGGCCCCCTCATGCCGGAGGTCAAGCACCAGAGTCTCGTCGATGACGGAGATGACCGTGCTATCAGCCGGGTACAGAATGCCGCCGGCGCTGTTCCCAACGGGGCCCAAAACGCCCATGGGCAGGCCGTTGGCCGCAACCGGGGTAGCTGCCAGAATCATCACCATCAGCATCAGCGGGAGCCAGTGGGTGCTCCCATTCCGGCTCATGCTTCGGGAGCCAGACCGTCTCCAGTCCATCGCCAGAGCCTCCCTAAGGGCGGGCTCCGCTTGCGTCCGTCGGCCGGTGACATCTCTCCGGTGCGCCAAGCCCGGCTGCGGCAGCCACCCTGCGTCCCGTTTCCATCCTTCGTGCCGAGAAGCGTGCAGTCCTCCAAGCCTCCCGGACGGAGACGCCTTTGTGAATGCGATTGCGGGGTAGACCCCATATTCTTCAGAATACCAGCGCCTTTGAGCACGAGCGAACTCTAGATCCCCACCTCAGTCTGGGAATGCTCTAGTACGGGTTCACTTCGGGGAACAGGGGGCTGGAAGGCTCGACCAACTCAGGAATTAACCCGGGTAGATCGCGCAACCGGAAGAAGGGGTGTCTGATGGTGGTACGCAACCAGGCTGAGGCCGATTACGTGAAGCGCCTGCAGATCCTTCGTTCTGCCCGAGGCACTCTGAACCTGACCGGCGGAACAACCGCTCCTTGCAGAGCGAGCCAGCCGCGTTCTGATCGACCCGTCAACGGACGATGCACCGGAGGCCCCGCCGCCTGCCCGAAAACCACGTCCGGCATCTCGGGCGGGCCGCGGCAAGAGCTCTGATGGCAAAGGTAGGGCCCGTGGCAAGTGAGGATGAGACCTGACTCACCTGCACCGGCCTTTGGGTTGTCCACCGAGGACTTCCTGAAGGCCGGTTTTCGATCTGACCCGGGAGCGAGGCTGCTGGTGGACACATCCGTATTGATCGGGCACCTGAACGCCAGCGATCTCTGGCACGATCTCATCGGGTGGTTGTTCGCCACGGCCGTGCTCGTCGAACCGGCACCCAGGATGATTGTCACGCACCGGGTCCTCGGGGAATAGGCCCACAGGGTTAGCCGTGACTTCCTGGAGCGTGTGGCTGCGGACACGACCCCATCTCCGTCCGACACCAAGACAGCGTGCTTGTCAACTAACGCCACGCAAGACAACGCGATCTTTTCGAGCCAATTGCGTGAGAGTGTAAAGTTTTCTTGGGGCGAGGGCCTGAGTAGGGCCCAAGAATAAGAAGGACGAGAGGTATCGACTCCAGAAGTGTTTGGGTGCTGAAACCAACACATAACTGGAGGGATTCTCT
>JBLNCQ010000034.1:0-44706 GCA_050260815.1 Bacillota bacterium | reverse complement strand
CGGCTGGTGGTCTATGGTTACTGTGAGGATTGCCGGCATTCGGCAAACTAAGCTGGCCAGCGGAGCTCCCGAGCAAAAGACGCGGAAAGCAAGCCCGGATTCATTTCCAGGGCTTGCTTTTTTGGTGCCTGGTAGATTAGAATGATTCTAGATTAACACCCCTGATCTGCCACGGACGGTCGGGAGAATGTCTCTTGAGGTGAAGCAGATGGCGGACAACATGCAGGCCAGCACCGGAACAACCGGCTTCGGGCCGGCGGGGACGCAGGAGTCCTGCGCCGTTCTGATGCTGTCCATGCTGGGCAACCGCTCCGGCCTGGTCAAGGCGGAGCTGGACGCGCCCGGATCCGAGCTGCGCCTGAGCTATGACCCGCAGGAGCTGCCGCCGCAGGAGGCAGAGGACCTGGCCAGGCAGGTGACGGATCGCCTGGCGGGCACCCGTTCCGTCTGTGCCGGATTTCGGCCCGGTACCCGGTGCGAGACCTGCGCCGTGACGCTGAGCGGCCTGCTGGCAAGGCCCGCTGTGCAGGCTGCCGTAGCCGGCAACGGTGCCATCGCCCTGCAGCTTGGGCCCGCCCTGCCTCAGGCAGCAACGGTGGCGCGTCCTCTGCCTCGCACGGAGGAAGAGGTCGCGGTTCATGGTACAACCCACGGTGCCGTCGTGAGGGCGGCGGGCGAGGACGACTGGCGCCCGCTGGCCTGGGCAGCGGGCCTCAGCGCTCTGTTCCTGGGGCTTGGCCTGGCGGCTGAGCGCATCGCGGCGCTGCCGACACTGGCCGCGCCGGTGCTGTATGCGATATCTTACGTCAGCGGCGGCTATTTCCGCGTCAAGGAAGGGCTGCAGGATCTGCGGCGCGGCGTCCTGGGCATCGACTTTCTGATGATTCTCGGCGCCGTGGGCGCCGCTGTATTGGGGCGCTGGGAGGAAGGCGCCATCCTGATGTTCCTGTTCTCGCTCTCGGCGGCCCTGGAGGCCTTCGCCAACGGCCGGACGCGCCAGGCCATCCGCAAGCTGATGGCCCTGAGTCCGGACGATGCCCTGGTGCGGCGCGACGGCCGCGAGTTCCGGGTGTCCGCCCAGAGCCTGATGGCGGGTGACGTCGTCATCGTCAAGTCGGGCGAGCGCTTCCCCGCTGACGGACAGGTGGTGAAGGGCGAGTCCTCCGTGAACGAGGCCGCCATCACCGGCGAGTCCATGCCCGTGGACAAGGCCCCCGGTTCGCAGGTCTTCGCCGGCACCGTCAACGGCTACGGCGTTCTGGAGTTCACGGTCTCCAAGCCCGCCGGTGAGACCACCCTGGCGCGCATCATCCGCTACGTGGAGGACGCCCAGACGCAGAAGGCGTCTACGCAGCGGCTAACCGAGTGGGTGGACCGCTACTATACGCTGGTGGTCATCGCCGTCTCCGGCCTGGCCTACCTGCTGCCGCCCCTGCTGCATCTGGACACCTGGACCCATTCCTTCTACCGCGCCATGATGCTTCTGGTGGTGGCATCCCCCTGCGCCCTGGTCATCTCCACGCCGGCGGCCATCCTCTCGGGCATTGCCCGCGGCGCCCGCAGCGGCATTCTGTTCAAGGGTGGCCTGCACCTGGAGCAGGTCGGGAAGATCAACGTGGTGGCCTTTGACAAGACGGGCACCCTGACCGTGGGCCGGCCCCAGGTGGTAGCGGTTGAGCCCCAGCCAGGGGTGGAGAAGGAAGAACTGCTCCGCCTGGCGGCGGCGGCGGAGTCCCGGTCGGAGCACCCGCTGGCGTCGGCCATTCTGCGCTACGCCCGCGAGCAGGAGGTGGAGTACCCCCTGGCTGAGGAGTTCCGCGTGCTGGCGGGGCGCGGCGCCCGTGCCCTAGTAGATGGCCGTGAGATCGTGGTGGGCAGCGGCCGGGTCCTGGATGAGGCCGGCGTCGCCGACGACCACCCGGTGCGTCAGCGGCTGGCCGCCCTGCAAGAACGTGGCTGGACGGACATTGCCGTGGTGGCCGACGGACAGGTGCTGGGCGTGGTGGCCGTGGCCGACACGCTGCGGGAAGAGGCGGCCGACGCCGTGACCGCCCTCAAGCGCCTTGGCGTGAAGCGCGTGGTCATGCTCACCGGCGACAACCGGCGTGCGGCCCAGACCATCGGCAAGGAGGCCGGGGTGGACGAAGTACGCGCCGAACTGCTGCCCGAGGACAAGTGGCGCGTGGTGCAGCAGCTCCAGGCGGAGTACGGCGCCGTGGCCATGGTGGGCGATGGCGTGAATGACGCCCCGGCCCTGGCCGCGGCCAACGTGGGCGTGGCCATGGGCGGCATCGGCAGCGATGTGGCCATGGAGACCGCGGACGTGGTGCTGATGTCCGATGACCTGCACAAGCTGGCCGAGGCCATTGACCTGGGACGCCAGACCCGCCGCGTGGTGATGCAGAACCTGACCTTCTCCGTCAGCGTCATTGCCGTGCTGGTCACCGTGGTGCTGATGGGGCACCTGACCCTGCCCCTGGCCGTGGTGGGGCACGAGGGGAGCACCATTCTGGTCGCCTTCAACGGCCTCCGGCTGCTCCTGGCCCGCATGGCTCGGCGGACGCCTCCCGGACCCGTGCCCGTGGTGACGGAGCAGGCCTGACAGTCCAGGTACGAAAGCGGCAGCTGCGGAGGGCCGGTCCAGTGTGACCGGCCCTCTTTTTCCGCCCCCGGCAGGAGTGACGCGCCCAGAGGGAGAAGTTGCTGGGCCAGACCTGGAGTTTGGCCTCTAGCTATTCCAATAATTTACAAGGCGATTCTGCGTATACCTGGATGGATTGACTTCTACATGGTTCGACAGATAAGATTTAGTTCGGGATACACTGCATGGCAGGAGGAGGGTGCGGCTTGGATCTTCAGCGTTTGGGCGAAACCGTCAAAGCACTTCGCAAGCGGCGCGGACTGACGCAGTCTCAGCTGGCGGGCGAGGAACTCACCAAGGGCTACATCTCTCAGATTGAGCATGGACGCATCGCTCCCTCCATCCGGACGCTCGGCCTGCTGGCCAGCCGCCTGGGCTGCTCGCTGGCGGACCTCATGGGGCCGGGGCTGGCAACGGACGTTCTGGATGAGGCGGAGAACGCCTTTCTGGAGGGTGACCTCAACGGCGCCTGGACCCGCCTGGAGCAGCTGGCGGGAGCCCGGGAGTTGATCCCGCGCTACCTGGTGCTGGCGGCGGACATTGGCGCCCGGCTGGGCAAGGACCGGACACCGGAGCTGATCAGCCTGGCCATGGAGGAGGGGTCCTTGTCCAACACCGACAGGGCCCGCGTCTACAACGCCTGGGGCCTCTATCTGGCCGCCCAGGGCAACGCCGACGAAGCCCTGGAGCGCTTTGAGAAGGCCAGGGAACTGCTGGAGAACGGCACCGCCGACATCCCCCTGAAGCTTCGCGTCCTCTCCAACTGCGGCAACTTCCAGCTGCGGGCCGGACGGCAGCGCGAGGCCCTGGCCCGCTTTCAGGAGAGCCTGGACCTCTCCCGCCGGGCCGGCGTGCACTTGAGCGACGGCGCCATCTACTCCACGCTGGGCGTGATCTACCGGAAGCTGGGCGACATGGCTCAGGCTGAAGACGCCCTGCGGCGCGCACTCTACTACTTCCGGGCGGACGGCGACCAGCTGATGGAAGGCGGCTGCCTGCACAACCTGGGCATCGTCTACCGCCACCTGGCCAAGCTCCCCGAGGCCGAGGAGTACTTCCGCCAGGCCTTGCGGATCTTCACCCCGGGCAACAGCGGGCGCAGCGGCACGCTCTTTGAACTGTCCCAGGTGCTGGTGCAGCAGGAGAGAATCGCTGAAGCCTACGAGCTGATGGAGCAGATCAAGCCGGCGCAGCTGCCCGACGGCGACAGGCTGCGCTACCCACTAATCATGGCGCGCTGCCAGCGCCAGTTGGGCCATCCCGACCAGGCTGTGGAGACCCTGCGGACCTCTGCCGCCGTGATCAGGTCCGCCGCGCAGGAGCTGCAGGTGGAGGCAGCCAAGGAAGAAGCCTTTGCCCTGATGGAACTGGGGCGCGTGCAGGAGGCGCAGGAGACCATCAACCGCTCCATGCACTTGATGGGCAGCGGGAACGGCGGAACCTCCGACTAATAGCGTCAGCCAAAGACCAAGTGATCCCGGGCCTTGCGGGCCCGGGATCATCCACATAGCTCCCTGCGAGGAGGGGTCCGAGGGAGAGGGCGGCGGCGACGAGGGCGGCTGCCTGCCGGAACTCTAGAGAAGACGGAGCTTCAGGCTGATCGCCTCGATCATCGGGACGGGTTGGGGCTTCACGGGTACTGTACGATGGGTGTACTACAGTTGTAGTACACAGGTACACATTGCGGGGGCGACTCACATGCCAGCCATGGAACTCAAGCAGCTAAGCCACCTGTACCGGAACGGTCGGGGGGTGCACGGCGTTAACCTGGAGGTCGGTGCCGGCGAGATCTTTGGATTCCTTGGCCCCAACGGCGCCGGCAAGACGACGCTCATCCGGACGCTGCTCGGCCTGATACGCCCCACGTCCGGCGGGGGCCGTATCCTGGGTCTGGACATCGTCCGCCAGAGCCGCGACCTGCGGCGGCGGGTGGGGTACCTGCCCAGCGACCCCTCCCTGTACGACTGGCTGACAGGTTACCAGAACATCGACTTCGCCTTGCGGGTCCGCGGTGTGAGGGACCGGCAGCACCTGCGCCGCCTGGCGGAGCGGCTAGACGTCAACCTGCACCAGCGGCTGAAGACCCTGAGCCGGGGCAACAAGCAGAAGGTGGCGATCCTGGTCGCCCTGGCGCACGACCCGGACCTCCTCATCCTGGACGAGCCGACCTCAGGCCTTGACCCCCTCATGCAGGAGGCCTTCCAGGGCCTGATCCGCGAGGAGCAGGAGCGCGGGAAGACCGTGTTCATGTCGTCTCACGTGCTGGGCGAGGTGGAGGCTCTGGCCGACCGGGTAGGCATCATTCGCGACGGCCGCATGGTGGCGGTGGACCGTGTGGATCATCTCAAGAAGAGGCGCGTCAAGTACGTCACCTGCGAGTTCAGGGCCAAGCGACCTGATCTGGGCCAGGTGGTCGGAGTCAGGAACCTCAGCCTTGACGGCCGCAGGGCCCAGTTCACCTTTGTGGGCGACCTGGACCCCCTTCTGGCAGCCCTGTCCGGGTACGGCCTGGCGGATCTGACGGTGGCGGATCCGCCGCTGGAGGAAGTCTTCCGGTCCTTCTACGAAGAAGGGAGTGGCCAGGCATGACGCTGTTCTGGCAGCACTTTCGGGCGCAGCGCAACGGGCTTCTCATCTGGCTGACCGCCAGCGTTGTGACCATCCTCGCCATTGCCTCCGCCACCAGGTCCATGGGGGAGAGCAACCTGATCAACAAGCTGGGAGAGGTGGCACCTCCCGCCCTGCAGGCCCTGCTGGGCACGCTGCCGGGCCTGAGCCCGGTGGACGGCTTCATTCAGGCCAAGGTGGGCACCGGGATGGCCATGGTCCTGCCCATCTACGCCTGCCTCCTAGCCCTGTCGGCCGTCACGCGCGAGGTAGACCGCAGCACGGCCGACTTTCTGCTCACTCTGCCGGTTGACCGCACGCGCCTGCTGGTGGCCCGGTGGGGCGTCATGGCTGTCAACCTGGCCGTCCTCACGCTGAGCCTCTGGGTGACCCTGGTCCTTGGCATGAAGGCCTCCCAGGTCACCGGGTCCTTCGCCGGTTACTTCTGGATGCTGGCCCAGGACTGGCTGCTTGCGGTTGCCGTTGGCTCACTGGCCCTGCTGCTGTCGCTGTGGATTGACGACTACAGCCTTGGCGTCAAGGCCACCCTGGCCGGTACCGGCACGCTCTACGTGATGGATCTGGGCATGCGGATTGCCGGGATCTCCAAGTGGGGACGGAGCTTCAACCCCTTCACCTACGTTGACGCCGCCCGCACCGTGATGGACGGCCACCTGCTGTGGGGCGACGCGGCCGTGCTGGCCATTGCCTCAGGCCTCAGCCTATGGCTGGCGGTCCGAGCTTTCGCCCGAAAGCAGATCTACTCCTGAGGAGGTACCCTGCTGTGACGCTTCTGAAGCAACAGTGGAAGAACGACCGGGGGAGCCTCCTCGGCTGGTCGCTGCTGATGGTGTTCGTAAGCTGGCTGCTGGTTTACATGTTTCGCATCATGGTGGATACCGGCATTGTGGGCGACCTGAACAGGGCCATGGAGAGCCTGCCGCCTGCCGTGAGGGCGCTCTGGGGTCTTCAGGAAACGGCAGTCACCTTGAGCGGGTGGGTCCAGGCCATGCTGTACCACGGTCTGTTCCTGGTCGTCCTGGCCACCTATACCAGCCTTTATGTGGCCGGGCTGATCACGCGGGAGGCGGATCAGCACAGTCTGGAGTTCCTGCTGTCTCTGCCGGTGGGACGGGACCAGGTCCTGTTGGCCCGCTGGGCCGGCCTGGTCAGCGGGCTGGCGTTTTTGAGCCTGGTGCACTGGCTGACCGTCACGCTCTCCGCCGGAGGGGAGGTTGGCACAGCCGCCCTGTTCTGGGCGGATGTCAACCTGTTCCTGGTGTTCACCGCCCTCGGCGGGCTGCTGCTGGTGGTCTCGCTCTTCGTCGACGACTACCCGCGGGGTGTAGGGATCAGCATGGGGATCTCCCTCCTGCTTTTCCTCCTCTCCGCCATTGAAGGAGCGCAGGGCATTCTGGCAGCGGTCCAGAAGATGCTGCCCTTCTACTACTTAAACCCGGCGGAGGTTATCGGCCGCGGCCAGTTCCCCGGGCGCGATATGCTGGTCCTTGCGGCGGCGTCGTTGGTTTTCCTGGTCCTGGCCATCTACGTTTTCCGGCGCAAACAGATCGCCAGCTAGGGGGCGACGCCATGTGGTTTCACATCGACCCCTCGAGCGGCACGCCAATCTACCGGCAAATTGCGGATCAGGTAAGGCAGGCGGTGGCTGGAGGCACCCTGCGTCCGGGCGACCGCCTGCCCTCCGTTCGCGAGCTGTCGGTGGAGCTGGCCCTGAACCCAAACACCGTCGCCAAGGCCTATCAGGAACTGGAGCGCAGCGGTGTCATCGAGACGCCGCGGGGCAGGGGCTCGTTCGTCGCCGACCACGACCACGGGCTGCCCGCCGCGGCCCGGCTGGAGAAGCTCCGCCCCGCAGTCGAGCGGCTGGTGGCTGAGGCTTATCACCTGGGCGTCCCGGACCAGGATGTGCAGCGACTGGTCCGGCGCGCGCTGCAGGATGCGAGGAGGAGGCGGGACAATGGGTGACGCGGCAATCTCTCTGGATGGCATCAGCAAGCGCTACGGCAGGCGCGACGCCCTGAAGGGCCTGACCCTGAAGGTGCCCCGGGGTTCCTTCTTCGCCCTGTTGGGTCCCAACGGTGCGGGCAAGACCACGACCCTGCGGCTGCTGATGGGCCTCATTCGCGCCGATGCCGGAACAGGGGAGGTGCTGGGCATTCCGCTACGTCAGGGCTTCCCCCCGGTGGGCCTGAAGGAGCGCATCGGCTACGTGCCGGAGCTCAGCACCCTGTACGAGCGCAGCACCGTGGCGGAACTGCTCAGTTTCTGCCGGCGCACCAACCGGCGCTGGGACCCGCAGACGGTTCGGCGCTACCTGGACCTGTTCCACCTGCCCTTACGGACGACCGTGCGGCATATGTCCCTGGGCATGAGGACGCAGCTTGCCCTGACTTTAGCGATGGGCGGCAACCCCGAGCTTCTCATCCTCGACGAGCCAACGCGAGGCCTTGACCCGCTGCACCGGCACCAGTTCCTGCAGGCTCTGCTGGCCGACGGCATGGAGACCGGCCGGACCACGTTGCTGTCGTCCCACGACCTGCACCAGATTGAGCGTCTGGCTGACCATGTGGCCATCCTGAACGAAGGGCGCCTGGTCGTCAGCCGGCCGCTGGACGAGCTGAAGGAGCAGGAGAAGCGCATTCGCGTCAGCGGCACGCCTAAGGAGAGCGATCTGGCTGCCGTCGCTGGGGTACGCCGCGTCAGCCGGGAGGGCGCAGGGTTTCTGCTTCACGCCTCCGGCGACCCGGGCTGGCTGGAAGATGCCGTCCGGGAGGTCTCCGGAGTCACCGGCGTGCAGGCGGTGGACCAGAGCCTGGAGGAGATCTTTCTCAGCTACGTGGAGGGGACGGCGGGAGCGTGACCGGCGTCACACCGGCCGCCCGCCGAAGCGGATATGCTGAAGCCACCACATGAGGGAGGTGGCGGTAACGGCTCCTCGTTACGCGTGGTTTGACCGGGCGGCTTTGGCGTTCTTTGCGGCGGCGGCCCTGGTGGGCGTGTTCCTGCGGACCAAGTACGTCTTTCCGCACTTTCTGGCTGCCCTGAAGTTCGCTGACCTGCTGCATGGCCATTCGCACACCATGTTCTTCGGCTGGGTGACCCTGGCCCTGTGCGGTGCCATGTACCGCGAACTGGCACGGCTACGGGGCGGCCCCCTGGCCGGCGAGCGGTGGCTGATCATTCAGTGGTGGGGCACGGTTCTCGCCTCAGTAGGCGCCCTGGTGTCGTTCTCCGTCTCCGGATACTCACCCCTGTCCATCGTCTTTGCCACCGTGAACATGGTGCTCTGGTACGCGGCCGTGGCCGTCATCCAGCGGAACACTCCCGAGGACCGGCCGGTCTGGGCCGGCTTCTACCGGGCCGCCGCCTTCTACCTGGGCCTGTCCACGTTGGGCACCTGGCTGATGACCGTGCTGCAGGTGACGGGCCTGGCTGACACGCCGCTCTGGAGTACGGCGCCAGTCTATTTCTATCTGTCCAGCTTCATCGACGGCTGGGCGGTGCTGGGCGTCACCGGCCTGCTCTATCAGATGGCTGCGCGCCTGCCCGGCCAGCCCGACTCTACGGCCCTGGCGGAGCGGCAGCTGCGTTGGCAGGCCTTGTTGACCCTGCCGACCTACCTGCATTACCTGTCCGGCCTGGATCTGCCTTTGCCCCTGCGCCTTGCCGGCGCCGCCGCCACGATACTGCTGCTGGTGCCGGCCATGATCTTGGCGTACAATCTGCGCGGACTCTTTCACCCCTTGCCGGAACAGGCTGTCCGGCGCGCGGGTGGTCCCATAGCCCTGACCTTACTCCGTTGGGCAGTCGTGTACTTCGTGGTGAAGGCCGCCGGCGAGGCGATTTCGGTTCTGCCGGGTCTTGACCGCCTGGTCTACGGGGCGGGCGGCCGGCAGTGGGTGGTGGTGGGCCTGCATGCCACGCTCTTTGGCCTGGCGTCCCTGGCCTTGATGGCTGAAAGGGCGCGGCAGGTCTACAGCAGCAGCCTGCTGCGGCTGTCCGCTTACGGTGTTCTGCTGGGACTGGCCCTCATGCTGGCGTTTCTGATGGCCGCTGCCGCCGGACCTGTGGCGCCGGTCCTGGCGGCCCGCTACCGGGCCTGGTTCGAAGGCGCCTGGCTGGCCAGCCTCCTGCTGTGGACCGCCGTAGTTCTCTTCGCGGCCGGGGCCTGGCGGGAGCGAGAGACCTGAGGCTCATGTAGTACCGGACAAAAAGGGGCCCGCCCTGCACAAGCAGGGGCGGGCCCTGTCGATTTGGACCGGCGCTAGTGGAAGAAAATCACCAGGCCCACGATGATGGTGACGACGCCGCCCAGCCGCCCCAGACCGAGAGCCAGGTCGCTGGGCTCGGCATCGCGAAACTTCCAGCCCTCCGACAGATACCAGAAGAACCGGGGATGCCGCACCTGGGCCGCACCCAACCCGATGACGGCAAGTCCGCCCACGTACTGCCACGGAGACCGTCGGGGGGAGGGGTGCGCCCACCCCGGGTGCAAGCGTTGCCATTCCGCCACAATCGCCTCCACCAGCTGGATGTCCACTTGCGAAGGGCTGGGGCCACGGAGGTTACTGCCCGCTCCCACGCGGCTAAAGGTCCACTCTTCGCCGTCTACAGCAATCCGGAGTTCGGTTGCGCCGAGCGGGGTTACTTCCGCTTCGTGCCCCCAGACCGCCACTCTGTCCGAACTGCCGTCTGCTGCCCATACCGGCAACGACCGGGTAGCAAGTACCAGTCCCAGCAACACAGCGGCCATAGCCGCAACAGCGCGCCAACGGGCCAACGGCATCTCCCCTTTCTGCACGCCTGAATATACGCGTTCGCTGCCGCGTAGGTTGTGGCCTGCCTGACGGGCGAAGGACTCTCTGGCGCGGTGCTAGACGCGCCATCGGGTCAGTGCCTGTGACCAAAGTCACAAGCGATGCGTGGCCTGGATCACTGCGCCCCGCCGGGCACGCCGGTACCCTCTAGTTAGGGAAAAAGGAGGGTCCGGCATGAAGCTCTCTCGTGGTTGGCTCCAGGGACTCATCTTCGTCACCATCATCGCCCTGTCCGGCCTCATCTTCGGCGTCAAGTCCACCTATGACGGCAAGCCGCCCGTCCCCGATCGGGTGGTGGATCCCGCGGGCCAGGTGCTGTACACCGCCAGGGACATCCAGGGCGGGCAGGCCGTCTTTTTGAAGTACGGCCTGATGGACTACGGCAGTTTCTTCGGGCACGGGGCTTACCTTGGCCCGGACTTCACCGCCGAGTACCTGCACAAGCAGGCACTGGGCCTGCAGGATGAATACGCCCGGCAGCGCTACGGCGGCAAGGCGTACGCGGAACTGGAACAGGACCAGCAGGCGGCGGTGGCCCGCCTGGTCAGGGAAGACCTGAAGACGAACCGCTATGACCCCGCTACCGGGACCCTGACGCTGTCCCAGGCGGAGGCCGCCGTGTACCTGCGGCTGGCTGCCGAGTACGCAGACAGGCTGACCAATGGCGACCCCCAGGCCGGCCTGCCCGGCGGGATTCAGGAGTCGCAGCGCAGCCACGACGACCACTGGCTCTCCTCCAAACCCCAGGCGGAGCAGTTGGCCGACTTCTTTGCCTGGTCCGCCTGGGCCGCGGTCGCCAACCGGCCCGGCCTCGGCTACTCGTATACCAACAACTGGCCCCACGATGAAGCGGCAGGCAACGTACCGGCGCGGCCCGTCATCATCTGGAGCGCCGCCAGTGTGGGCATCCTCTTCCTGCTGCTGGGCGTGATCCTCTACCTCTACCGGCGCTTCAGCCTTGGCGGCGCCGATGATGGCCTGGACGTCAGCCACCTGCCGCCGCTTCAGGAGGCGCCCCTGACGCCAAGCCAGGTGAAGACCGGCAGGTTCTTTGTGGTGGTGACCGGCCTCTTCCTGGTGCAGACCCTGGTGGGGGCCCTGTCGGCTCACTACTTTGTCGACACGTCGTTCTTCGGTCTGCCCCTGCAGAACCTGGTGCCCTTCAACGTCTCTCGCTCCTGGCACCTGCAGCTGGCCGTCTTCTGGGTGGCCACCGCCTGGCTGGGCACGGGCATCTTCATCGCCCCGCTGGTGGGCGGCACCGAGCCGAAGCGGCAGGGGTTTTTGGTGGACCTGCTGTTCTGGGCCGTGGTGGTGGTAGCCGTCGGCAGCCTGGTGGGCGAATGGCTGGGCATCAAGGGCTACCTGGGCAAGCTGTGGTTCTACCTGGGCAGCCAGGGCTGGGAGTATGTGGAGCTGGGCCGCGTCTGGCAGGTGCTGCTGCTGACGGGCATGGTCATCTGGCTGTTCATTGTCTTCCGCGCCCTGTACTACCGCCTGCGGAACGACCCGGACCGCGGCAGTCTGTCGCACCTGCTGCTCTACTCGGCCATCTCCATCCCCGGTTTCTATGGGTTCGGCCTGCTGTTCGATCCCAACAGCAATTTCACCGTGGCCGATATGTGGCGGTGGTTCATCGTCCATCAGTGGGTGGAGGCCATGTTTGAGTTCTTTGCCGTGGTGGCCATCTCGTACCTGCTGGTGAACATGGGGCTGGTCAGGGAGCGCACCGCCACCCGCGCCACCTACTTCACCCTGATGCTGGTCGTGGGCACGGGCCTGATTGGCGTTGGCCACCACTACTACTATACCGGCGCGCCGATGATCTGGATGGCCCTGGGCGCCGTTTTCTCGGCCCTGGAGACCATCCCCCTGACGCTGCTGGTGTTCGAAGTGGTGGAGCAGGGGCAGATGCTGCAGACGGTGGGCGAGGGGTTCGCCTACCGCATGCCGATACGCTTCCTGATCGCCACCTCGGTGTGGAACTTCCTGGGCGCCGGCGTCCTGGGCTTCCTGACGAATCTGCCCATCGTCAACTACTATGAACACGGCACCTACCTGACTCCGGCTCACGGCCACGCCGCCATGATGGGCACCTACGGCATGCTGGCCATTGGCCTGATGCTCTTTGCCATGCGGACCATCGTCCGCTCTCAGGCCTGGAATGAGAAATGGCTGAACCGCTCCTTCTGGCTGCTGAACATCGGCCTGGTGCTGATGCTGGTCCTGGACCTGCTGCCCGTGGGCTTCCTGCAGATGGCCGCGGTCTTTGACCAGGGCGCCTGGTTTGGCCGGAGCATGGCCTTTGTGGGTTCGCCGGCGGTCCAGACCCTGACCTGGCTGCGCCTCCCCGCCGACGTCGTCTTCATTGCCGGCGTGCTTTACCTGCTGGCAGCCGTGGTGAAGGGAGCCCTCAACCTGAGGCGGGCCGCGCCTCTGGCTGGGGACCTGCCGGATGCCGCTGAGGCCCACTCGGTAGCCGACTAGTCCGTGGGGCAAAACCCTCATTCTACCTGGATTGTGACCTGGGTCACAGTACCGCCCTCCGGTCCCCCTTTACCCTGGTACGTGAGAAGACCATCGGTGGGGAGACCATTTGTCGGAGGGAAGCCCATGGCATCGCAGTGCAGGCAGCATACGGCGGTCCGGACTGAACCCGGCCGGCTGGCAGAAGAACTGAAATGCGTCCCGCTCTTCCAGGCTCTCGGCGACGAGGGCC
This sequence comes from Bacillota bacterium, assembly GCA_050260815.1. Lineage (GTDB taxonomy): Bacteria > Bacillota > Sulfobacillia > JAMDAP01 > JAMDAP01 > JAMDAP01. The sequence goes on along the minus strand of JBLNCQ010000034.1, from coordinate 31,901 downwards.
TGGACCTGCTGCTTCCCCTGCTGCGGGAACGGCGCTATGCCGCGGGGGAGACGCTCTTTCACGAAGGGGACCCGGTCCACTGGCTCTACTTTCTCCGGGCCGGCGCCGTCAAGGCCTACGGCCTGGGAGACGACGGCCGCGAGCACGTCTTCAACATCCTGGTGGCGGGCGACCTGTTCCCACACGTCGGATTCGAGGGACAGGAGACCTACCCGGCGACGGCTCAGGCCATCGACGGGTGTGAGACGGTGCTCGTCAGCCGGCGCGACGTCAGGGATTTGATGCTTCGCCACGGCGAGTTCGCCCTGCGCTATGCCTCGCTTCTGGCGGAGCAGCTTCGGGACATGCAGTCGCGGCTGCGGGACCTGGCGGGGCGCGACCTCCAGGGGCGCGTGGCCCTGGCCCTCCTGAGACTTCTGGAGAAGGAGAACTGCCGCTACCGCGACTCCTGCCTGCTGGGCCACCGGCGCATCCACCTGACCCACCAGGAGATCGCCGGCATGGTGGGAGCCAGCCGCGAGGCGGTGAGCCGCGTGCTCTCCGGCCTGCGCCAGGACGGCTGCGTGGCTTCCGGGCCTGACGGCCTGGAGGTCGTCGACCGGGAGAAGCTGCTGCAGGCCCTGTGACGGATACAGCGAGGGAGGGTCCTCTGGCGAGGACCCTCCCGTGTGTACGCCTGTCTCTAGCTGCGCCCGGCGGCCTCCGCCAGGGCCTGCCGGTCCGTCAGGATCAGGGTCCGGCGACCTTCAGCCCAAATCCAGCCGCGGCGCTGAAAGTCTGTCAGCCTGCGGCTGAGGGTTTCCTGGCTGGTGCCCAGCAGCAGGGCCACCTGGCTGCGACTGGCGGGTAGCTCCACGGTGGGCAGGCCTCCCGCCACGCGGGCGGAGGCGGGCAGGTCCAGCAGGTACCCGGCCAGACGCTGCTCCACGTCCAGCAACCCCAGACCGGTTACGGCCTGCTCGGCCTCTTCCAGGCGCCGACTGAGCACGCCGAGGAGGCTGAGCGCAATTTCCGGGTGGCGCTGGATGACCTTCTCCAGGTCGTCCCGGCTGAGTTCACAGGCCGTCACGTCATCCAGGGCCTGGGCTGACGTCTGGGACGGCACCTGCCGGAAGAGCCCCAGTTCCCCCAGCACATCACCCGGCTGCAGCAGCCGCAGGACCTGCTCGCGCCCATCGGGCGTGGCGGTAAAGACCCTTGCCCGCCCCCGGTGCAGGATATGCAGGTGCCGTACCGGCTCCCCCGCCCGCTGCAGGAACTCGCCGCGCCGGACGTGACGGGCGTGCGCCGTCTCCTGGATTTCCACAAGGTGGGCCGGAGACAGGCCCTGGAACAGCGGGACGCCTGCCACGCAGGCCTTCAGGTCTCGGTCGCCGGCCGGGTGCTCACACGCGCCTTTCGTGTTGCAGCTGGACACAGCATCACCTCCGCATCGTCCTGGCCTCAGCATATCACAGGCCGGGCGTGTCATTGTGTGACCTGGTTCACATCGGGCACAGGTGGCGTTGCCAGGAGGCGTGACGGACCGTGATTCTTGACCGGCGTCAAGGAACGGCCTCCCGCTTTGGCCTAATCTGAAGTCGAAACAAGACAGTGCCGCCCGCAGGCGGCCTCAAGGAGGATGTTGTCATGCGTACCGTTTCCTTTCAGCTCCAGCCCCTGACCTGCCCCAGCTGCATCGCCAAGATTGAGCGCACCATGGCGAAGCGCCCCGGCGTCTCCCAGGCCAATGTTCTGTTCAACGCCAGCAAGGTGAAGATCACGTTCGACGAGGCACAGGTGTCCGCCGACCAGCTGAGCAAGGTGCTGGACGACCTGGGCTACCCCGTGCTGGCGCGGGTCTGACCGCCATGCTGCGCGATCGCCGGATCCTGCACCTGCTGATCAGCGGCACCCTGATCGCCGCCTGGCTGGGGGGCGGCGGGATCGGGGCCCGCATCCTAATGGCGGCGGCGGCCGTGGTGGCCGGGCTGCCCATCGCCCACAGGGCCGTTCACAGCCTTCGCTACAAGGTCATTGGCATTGAGCTTCTGGTCACCGTCGCCACCGTAGGGGCCCTGATGATCGGCGAGTACTGGGAGGCGGCAGCCGTCACCTTCCTGTTCCAACTGGGGGGCACCCTGGAAGCCTACACCCTGGGCAAGACCCGCTCCTCCCTGCAGAAACTCATGAGCCTGGCCCCGGATCGGGCCGTGGTGCGGCGGGACGGGGAGGAACGGGAAGTCCCGGCAGAGGGCGTGGCCGCCGGCGATACCGTTCTGGTCCGCTCCGGCGAGCGCATTGCCGTGGACGGCCAGGTCCTGGAGGGGCACGGCCTGGTGAACCAGGCTGCCATCACCGGCGAGTCGGTGCCCGTCCAGCGGGAGGCCGGACAGCCGGTCTTCAGCGGCTCGGTTCTGGAGGTGGGCTACCTGGAGGTGAGGGCCGACCGGGTGGGGAGTGAGACCACCTTCTCCCGCGTGCTGCAGCTGGTGGAGGAGGCCCAGGACGCCAAGGCGCCCACCCAGCGCTTCGTGGACCGGTTCGCCCGCTACTACACCCCTGCCGCCATGGTGCTGGCCCTCACGGTGTACCTGATCACCCGCGACCTGGAGAAAGCCCTGACCCTGCTCGTGATCGCCTGCCCTGGGGCACTGGTCATCGCCACGCCGGTGGCGGTGGTGGCGGGCATTGGCGCGGCGGCCCGGCGGGGCGTGCTGCTGAAGGGCGGCGACGCCCTGGAGCGGGCGGCACGGGTGGCGGCCGTGGCCTTTGACAAGACCGGCACCCTGACCCAGGGGCGGCCCGAGGTCACTGCCCTGCGCTCCTTCGGGCCGGAGGAATCTGAGCTGCTCCGCCTGGCTGCCGGCGCCGAACTTCGTTCGGAGCATCACCTGGCCCGGGCCGTCTTACGGCGGGCTGAACGGGACGGGATCACACCTCCCGAACCCGAGGCATTTGAGGTGCGGCCGGGCCTGGGAGTTGTGGCACGGTTCGCCGGTGCAGGCGGCGACGTGCTGGTGGGCAACGGCCGGCTCATGGCCGCGATGGGAGTCACGGTCCCCCCGGAGGCGGAGCAGTACGCCGCGGGACAGGATGCGGGCGGTGAGACGGCGGTGCTGGTGGGCCTGGGCGGAAGGGTGGCCGGGGTCATGCTGGTGGCCGACCCGGTACGCCCCGAGGCGCCCGAGGCCGTCGCCGACCTGCGGCGAACGGGCATCCGGCAGACCGTGATGCTCACCGGCGACCACGCAGCAGCGGCCCGCTCTGTGGCGGACGGCGTGGGCGTGGACGAAGTTCACGCCGCCCTGCTGCCGGAGGACAAGGTGCGGCTTCTGCGCGGATACCGGGACAGCACGGGACGGCCCATCGCCATGGTGGGCGACGGAATCAACGACGCCCCTTCGCTGGCCGCCGCCGACCTGGGGGTGGCCATGGGAGGGAGCGGCACGGACGTGGCCATGGAGACGGCCGACATGGTCATCCTGTCCGACCGGCTGGACCGCCTGGCTGAGGGTTTGCGCATCAGCCGAGCCGCCGTGCGGATCATGAGACAGAACCTGGTGTTTGCCGTGGCCGTGGGGCTGCTGCTCCTGGCCGGGGTGCTGACCGGGTCCGTGTTTCTGGCCGGCGGCATGCTGGTCCACGAGGCCAGCGTCCTGCTGGTCATCCTGAACGCCATGCGGCTGCTGCGCCTGGGTCACCGGGAGCACAGGGAAGCGGCCGGCCCCGCTGGCGGGACCGCCCGCGCCGATGCCGGCTCCGCTTGATGTAAGGGGGCAGGTAGCCCCCTGAGAGCGGTGGTTCGTTTACCCCTAGACCCAGTACGGGGCCTTGCCCGCTCCCCCGTAGGGCGCGCTGTAGTCCCAAAACGCGGGCGCTTTCGAGTAGCCGAACGGGGAGTAGAGGCCATAGGGAGCCACGCTGTAGCCGTAGGGCGCGGCGCTCTTGGCGTAGGGTAGAGCGCCCTTGGCATAGGGCACCAAGCCCTTGGCATAGGGCGCAACGCCCTTGGCGTAGGGCAGACCACCCTTGCCATAAGCCGGCGCACCCTTTGCGTACGGCGCGGCGCCGTAGCCATAGGGCGCGGCTGCGTAGCCATAGTAGGGCATGGCGCCGTAGCCCGCGGGCGGGGCGGCGTAGCCCGATGGTGCAGCGTACGGGTAGCCTTGCGCACCCATCGGCGCCCCGTAGGCTGCACCCTTGGGGGTGCCTGGCACTGGCCCTTGCACAGAACTCATCCATCATCAACTCCTTGCGCGGGATGGGCGGGTCTGTATTATGTTATGTTGACTGAATTCGGAGGTGCCGGTGGCGGGCCCTTAAGGACAAAATCAGCAGGTCCGGGATGACTCCCGGACCTGCTGCTGCGTTATGCCCCTGGCAGCTCTGTGCGGTCTGCATGACCTCTGCGCTTTCTGCGGCCTCAGCGCGCCGGGTGAAGCCCCACGCGTTCCTGCACGGCTTGCAGCGTTGGGGCCGCCGCCGTCCGGGCCCGGGCGGCGCCGTCCGCCAGAATATCCTCCAGTTCACCGGAGGTGCGCAATTCGCCGTACCGTTTCTGGATGGGCTCCAGGACGCCAACCACCAGTTCCGCCAGGTCCTTCTTGAACGGCCCGTAACCCTTCCCCTCATACCGGGCCTGGACATCGTTCAGGGACAGGCCTGACAGGATGCTGTACATCTCCATCAGGTTGCTGACGGCGGGCTTGGTCTCCGGGTCGTGGCGCACCTCGCTGCCCGAGTCGGTGACGGCCCGCATGATCTTCTTCCGCGCCGCGTCCGGCGGGTCGAGGAGGGCGATGTAACTGCCCGCCACTGTGCTGGACTTGCTCATCTTCTTGCTGGGGTCGTCCAGGCTCATGATGCGCGCGCCGACCGTGGGGATGACCGGCTCCGGAACGCGGAACGTCTCACCGTAGCGGTTGTTGAAGCGCTGCGCGATGTCGCGGGTCAGTTCCACGTGTTGCTTCTGGTCCTCGCCCACGGGGACCTCGTCCGTCTGGTAAAGCAGAATGTCGGCGGCCATCAGCGTGGGGTAGGTGAAGAGGCCGGTGGTGACGCTTTCCTTCCCGTGAGACTTGTCCTTGAACTGGGTCATGCGCCGCAGCTCGCCAAAGTAGGACTGGCACTGGAGCAGCCAGGCCAGCTCCGAGTGAGCCGGCACATGCGACTGTACAAAGATGGTCGCCTTCTTGGGATCCAGGCCCACGGCCACGTAGAGGGCAGCCACGTCCAGAGTCTGCCGGCGCAGGGCCTCGGGGTCCTGGGGCACGGTCAGGGCGTGCAGGTCCACCACACAGAAGTAGCATTCGGCCTGGTGCTGCATGGCCACGAACTGGCGCATGGCCCCCAGGTAGTTGGCGATGGTCAGGTTGCCGCTGGGCTGGACGCCGGAGAAAACCTTCTTCATGCCGGGGCTCCTTTCAACGGGTGGCGACCGGGACCGGGCACAGCGCGCTTGTCCCAGGACCGCACACCAACAGTATATGACGTGGAAGGCCGCGGGGAAAGGTCCGGTGCTTTGCATACCCCGGTGGCCGCTGTGGCAACTTGTAACTGCTACCCATGAAGGGAGGATTTCCTCATGCTTGCCATGGTTGCCAAGGTTGTGGTTGCCCCCCTGGTTGTCTGGCTTGGATCGGCGCTCGGACTGGTCGTATCGCCGTTCATCGGCTCGCTGATCACCGGACGCATCCTGGCGATAACGGAGTGGCTCACGCACCCGGCTATTCTCAAGTCAAGGCGGCCGGCGTGACTCCGCTGGGCAACGCCTTCGTGGCCGGGCTTGCAGGCGGTGCCGCCGTCGCTCTGGTTGCCGGCCTGGGGGTGGTACTGATGGGCCCGGCCGTGACGCGGCGCATGACAGGGCGGCTGGTGCGCCACCTGGGCCGCGATCCCTACGGGGAAAACCTGGCTGAACTGGCTCCCACGCTCCGCAAGGTGGGCATGGTGGAGCTGATCGAGCTGACCATGCGTGCGGAACAGGGCGGCAAGCCTCCCAGCCGCCCCTTCGGGTCTCAGCGCGTATTCTCACCCTGGGAACAACTGCTTCTCAACCCCGTCTACCTGCACAGGATGCCCACGCGAGAGACCTCTCAGGTGGAGACGTCCACGGTCATCGGGCCGGCAGCCGGCAGACCGCTGCGGCTGGTCACGCCCATCATGATTGCAGGCATGTCCTTTGGCGGCGCGCTCTCCAGCCAGGCCAAGGTGGCCCTGGCCAGAGGCGCCAGCCTTGCCGGCACCGCGACCAACACGGGCGAGGCCTACCTGGCCGAGGAGCGGCAGGCGGCCGAGAGGCTGATCATCCAGTACCATCGCGGGGCCTGGCCCAACAGCCCGCAGAACCGGCGATCCATCCTCACCCACGCCGACGCCATTGAGATCCAGGTTGGCCAGGGGGCGCAGGCGTCGACGCCGCAGACCACCCCGGCCGACAAGATGGACGAAGAGATGCGCCGGGTCTTCGGGCTGAAGCCCGGCGAGGACGCCGTCATCCAGGCCCGGTTGGACGGCGTTGATTCGACCGAAGCCTTCCGCCGACTGGTGAGGGAGCTGAAGCGCGAGTACCAGGTGCCCGTGGGACTCAAATTCGGCGCCACCCACCACCAGGAGCGCGAACTGGAGGTCGCCCTGGACGCCGGCGTGGACTTTGTGGTGGTGGACGGCGCGGAGGGCGGTACCCACGGCGCCTCGCCCACGCTGGAGGACGACACCGGCCTGCCCACCATGCACGCCCTGGTCCGTACCGTCCGCTACCTGGACCAGGCGGGCAAGCGGAACAGGGTGTCCGTCATTGCCGCCGGCGGTCTCCGCACCCCGGGACAGTTCCTCAAGGCCATGGCCCTGGGAGCGGACGCAGTCTACGTGGGGACTGCCGCGGTCATGGCTATGGTGGGTACGGACGCGGGGAAGGTCATGCCTTTCGAGCCCCCCACGCAGTTGGCGCTGCACAGCGCCCGGCTGAAGGACCGCCTGGACGTGGACCAGGCCGCCACTCGGGTGGCTAACTTCATCAACGCCTCCACCCGGGAGATGGCCCTGACGGCCCAGGCCATGGGGAAGACCGCCTTGCAGCAACTGCGGCCTTCCGATCTGGTGGCCCTGGACCCGCAGACGGCGGCCATAGCCGGGGTGGAACTGGCTTACCAGCCCGTGCTTCAGCAGGGGCAGCGGCGGGAGATGCCCTTCCGGACGCCCGACCTGGTGACGGGGAGTGCGGACCGGGCGGAGGAGGGTCAGGACGATGCCGGCCGCCATCCCGTGCACTGAAGTCTCGCACCCCCTCTGCGGCGGATGTCCCGGCCGGTGGGAAGGAATTCCCGCCGGCCCTGCTGTATTGAGGGAGGCATCAAGGTGGTGTCCCACATGACCGTGAACCCGCGTGTTACGGAGTCCGTCCGGCGCAAGTACAACCGCAACGCCCTCTTCTATGACAGCATGGACCGCATGATCAGGGATGAGTGGCGTCAGCGGGTCATCCGCCAGGCCAGGGGCAAGGCGCTGGAGATCGGTGTCGGCACCGGCCAAAACCTGCCGTTCTATGACCCCGCCGTCACGACCGAGCTAACGGGGGTTGACTTCAGCCCGGGTATGCTGCAGCGCGCCCGGCGCAAGCCGTGCCGCGTTCCTGTGACGCTGCTGGAGATGGACGCCCAGCACCTGGCCTTTGCCGACGCCACATTTGATACCGTGCTGGCCACCTGTGTATTCTGCACGGTGCCGGACCCGGTCCTGGGTCTGCAGGAGGCCCGACGCGTCTGCAGGCCGGACGGGCAGATCATCTTGCTGGAGCACGTTCGGATTGACCGCCCCATTGTGGGACCCCTCATGGACCTTCTGGACCCGCTATCCGCTGCGCTCATCGGTACGCACATCAACCGCCGGACTGCGGAGAACGCGCGGCTGGCCGGCCTCCAGGTGGAGTGGGTGGAGAACGTCGAGGGGGATCTGGTGAAGCTCATTTACGCCCGTCCCTAATCAACCAAAAGAGAGCTGAGAGGCCTGGGGTGTACGCCCCGGGCCTTCCTGTTGTGCTGAGAGATCGCGGCTTTGTGCGAAAGCGCAATTGAGTCATTTCTTCGGCAGGAGTTTTGAAGCGGGTAGGCGAATAGCTTATCTGCAAAATCGTGGTTTGCAATGCAAAACGAATCAATACAGGAACGCGATTTCATTTTGCAGGAGGTCTACATGGAAGGACAGGAGGCTCGCAACAACTCATCCTCAGTGCGGCGCGCCTTGAGCATCCTGGACTACTTGAGCGATCATGCCGAAGGTCGCGGGCTGGCGCTTGCGGACTTAGCCCGGGGGCTGGACATGAACAAGAGCACCCTCCTGCGGCTGCTTGCGCCGCTGCGGGAGTACGGTCTGGTGGAACAGGACACCGAGACGGAGCGTTACCGCCTGGGGCTTCGGACGCTGCACTGGGCCCAGGCCTTTCTGGCCGGCATTCAGCTGCGCAGCGTGGCCGCCCCTCTGCTGCAGGAACTGATGGAGGCCAGCCACGAGACCGTGCACCTGGTGGTCTATGACCACGGCGACGTGGTCTATGTGGACAAGGTGGAGAGCCCCAACACCATTCGCATGTTCTCCCGCGTGGGCGTACGCATGCCGGCCTACTGCACCTCGGTGGGCAAGGCCTTCCTCGCTCACCTGCCGCAGACGGCCCTGGATGAGGTGCTGGCCAGAGGCCTTGCGCCGCGCACGCCCAACACCCTGACCACACCGGAGGCTCTGCGCCAGGACCTGGAACGGATCCGGGCCCGGGGCTATTCCGTTGACGATGTGGAGAATGAGCCCGAGGTCCGCTGTGTCGGGGCGCCCATCTTTGACCATGCGGGGCGCGTGGTAGCCGCCGTAAGCATTTCGGGTCCGACCAGCCGGGTGACTCCCGACCGCGTCGAGGAACTGGGACGGATGGTCCAGCGCACGGCGGAGGGCGTTTCCGAACGTCTTGGATTCCGCCGGGCCAGCCTTTCCGTCTCGGTCTAGAGTCCGGTAGCCGCTAGAAGCCTGAGGAGAGGGGGGCCTTCCGGAAATAGCGTCACAGAGTATCGGGCTTCTGGTTTGAAAAAGAGGGAGGTAGCATGAAGTGAAGCACCAGCACAGGCGGGTTGTGGCTCTCGCGCTCCTCAGCGTTTTGGTCCTAGGGCTTGTGGCCGGCTGCGCGCCGAAGGCAGCGCCCGGCGCCGCCACCCAGCAAACGTCCACTCTTCAGGAAGTCATCAAGCGCGGCACTCTTCGCGTCGGCGTCATCCTCAGTTTCCCGCCCTTTGGCAGCCGCAACGCCAACGGTGAGCCGGAAGGCTATGACGTGGACATGGCCAAGGAAGTGGCCAATGCGCTGGGCGTCAAGCTGGAGATCATCGACACCACGGCGGCTGACCGCATCCCCAACCTGCAGACCGGCAAGGTCGACCTCGTGATCGGCAACTTTACGCGCACGGCGGAACGGGCCAAGGCCATCGCTTTCACGGATCCTTACGTGGTGGCTGGCCAGGTGCTTCTGGTCCGCAAGGACAGCGGCATCAAGGGCATTTCTGACCTGACGGACAAGACCGTTGCCGTTAACAAGAGTTCCACGGCTGACACGCTCATCACCGCCGCCAACCCCAAGGCCAAGATTCAGCGCTATGACACGGCCGCCGCCGCTCTCCTGGCTGTCAAGCAGGGCCAGGCGGACGCCACGATCGAAGATTCCAACTACCTGGCCTACCAGGCCAAGCTGGACCCCACCATGGAAGTCACCCATGACTCCCTGGTGCCGCTGGAGTACAACGCCTTTGGCCTGCGCCAGGGCGATGTTGACTGGCTCACCTGGCTCAACCTTTTCATCTTCAACATGAACGCCTCGGGCAAGAACAAGGAGCTTTACATGAAGTGGTTCGGCAAGGAGCCGAGCTTCCCGCTGCAGCCGCAATTCTAGCCCGCAGGGTTGAGCTGTGAGGATGGAGGCCCCCGACTCCTCAGCCGGGGGCCTCTTTCACCAACTGGTCTCGCCGGCCAGACACAGGGGAGGGACCGGCCTTGTTTGATTGGGGCGCACCCATACGCAACCTGGACCTGCTGATGCAGGGCCTGGCCGTGACGCTGCAGGTGACCACGCTGTCCTTTGTCTTTGCCTTCGCACTGGGGCTTGTGGGAGCACTGGCCCGCCGCTCCCGCGTCTGGCCGCTGCGCTTTGTCGCCACGGTGTATGTGGAAGCCATTCGGAACACTCCGGTTCTGCTTCAGATATTTGTGATTTTCTTTGGCCTGCCGTCTGTGGGCATCCGGTTCGACGCCGTCACGGCGGGCATCATTGCCCTGTCCGTCAACAGCGGCGCCTACCTTACGGAGATCATCCGCGCCGGGATTCAGTCCATCTCCCGCGGCCAGATTGAGGCGGCCACCGCCCTGGGGCTGTCCCCCGCCCAGATCTTCGGACGCGTGGTCTTTCCCCAGGCGCTGCGCAATATCTACCCGCCCGTGGTCAACCAGTTCATCATGGTTCTGCTGGGCTCATCGCTCCTGTCCGCCATCGCCGTGCCTGACCTCACGGGCAACGCCCTGGTTGTCAACTCCCGCACCTATCGCACGGTGGAGGTCTTCAGCTTTGTGACCGTGGTGTATGCGGCGCTGACGCTGGCGGCGTCGGGACTCCTCAACCTCCTGGGGCGGCTGCTGTTCCCCAGGGCCACGGCGAGGTAGGTGCTTATGAACTGGCAAGTCGTCTGGGAAAGCCGCACCGTGCTCCTGGGTGGGGCCCTGGTCACGTTGGAGCTGTCGGCCCTGGCCATTGGCCTGGGCACAACCCTGGGCCTTATCATTGCTCTGATCCGCACCGCCCGGGTTCCGGTGCTGTCGCAGATTGCGCGCGTCTACATTGAGATCTTCCGCGGCTCACCGCTTCTCATGCAGCTGTTCTTCGTCTTCTTCGGCCTGCCGTACCTGGGTTTCGACATCTCCAAGCTGGCCGCGGCCGTGTGGGCCCTGACGCTGTACTCCGGCGCCTACATTGCCGAGATCATCCGGGCCGGCATTGAAGCGGTTCCCAAGGGTCAGCGCGAGGCGGCCCATTCCCTTGGCCTCTCATCCTACGAGGTAATGCGTCACGTGGTGCTGCCCCAGACGCTGACCGTGGCCCTGCCCCCGCTCATCGGGTTCTACATCGGCCTGGTCAAGGACACCTCGCTGGCCACCATCATTGGGTACCGGGAACTGATCCGCGAGAGCCAGAGCATTATTGACCGCACGGCGCGGCCCCTTGAGGTATACACGGCCGTGGCCCTAATCTACTTTGCGATCTGCTACCCGCTGTCACTGCTCGTCACTCGCCTGGAAAGGAGGGTCCCCGCTCGATGATTGAGATGAAGCAGGTGCACAAGCACTTTGGCAGCCTCCACGTGTTGAAGGGCGTGGACCTGCACGTGGGGCCCGGTGAGGTTGTAGTCATCATCGGCCCCAGCGGCTCGGGTAAGAGCACCCTGCTCCGCACCATCAACTACCTGGAGCCCATTGAGAAGGGCGAGATCTGGGTGGACGGCACCCCTGTGCACCAGCACAAGGACCTGCGCCAGGTCCGTTCCAAGGTAGGCATGGTCTTCCAGCAGTTCAACCTGTTTCCCCATCTGACGGCGCTCCAGAACGTGGTGCTGGCTCCCACGCTGGTGCTGAAGCAGTCCCGGGAGGCAGCCGATGACAAGGGGAGGACGCTGCTGGCCAAAGTTGGCCTGGAGCAGAAGGCAGACTCCTACCCGGGGCAGCTTTCCGGCGGCCAGCAGCAGCGCGTGGCCATCGCCCGCGCCCTGGCCATGGATCCCAAGATCATGCTCTTTGACGAGGCCACCTCCGCCCTGGACCCGGAACTGGTGGGTGAAGTGCTGGCCGTCATGCGGCAGCTGGCTTCCGACGGCATGACCATGGTCGTGGTCACCCATGAGATGGGCTTCGCCCGGGAGGCGGCAGATCGGGTGGTCTTTATGGACGAGGGTGTCATCATGGAAGAGGGCGCCCCCGATGACATCTTCTCCAACCCGCAGAATCCCCGCACCAAGCAGTTCCTGCGACGCGTCCTGGAGAAGTAGGAGAGATGACCATGAAGATCGAGGATCTGGAAACGCCTGCTGTCATGGTGGATGTGCCACGGTTGCGGAGAAACATTCAGCGCATGGCCGGGATGGCCAGCGCTGGGGGCGTGACCCTGCGTCCCCACACGAAAACGCACAAGCTCCCCGGCATTGCCCACTGGCAGGTGGAGGCGGGAGCGGGCGGCATCACCGTCGCCAAGGTGTCGGAAGCGGAGGTCATGGCGGCGTCGGGTCTGACCGACATCTTCATCGCCAACGAGATTGTGGTTCCCTCCAAGGCCCGCAGGCTGGCGGCCCTGGCCCGCAGGGTGCGGATGTCCGTAGGTGTCGATTCGCGGGAAGGTGCCGACGTACTGAGTCGAGTGGCCGTGGAGGAAGGCGTGGAGTTGCGTCTCCTCATCGAGGTCAACAGCGGTCTGGACCGCTGCGGCGTCCTTCCCGGCGAGCCCGTGCTGGGACTGGCCCGGTACATCAAGGGTCTGCCGGGGTTGATCCTGGAAGGCATCTTCACGCATGGCGGGCACGCCTACTCGGCCACCTCCTTCGACCAACGGGATGCCATCGGACTGTCGGAGGGCCAGGTCATGGCGCAGACAGCGGAACTGCTGGCCTCACAGGGCATCCATCTGGAACGGGTAAGCGTGGGCTCAACGCCCACGGCCCGCACGGCGTCCTCTGTTGCCGGGGTCACGGAGGTCCGGCCCGGCAACTACGTTTTCTACGATGCCATGCAGGTTGGGCTGGGAGTGGCCACCTGGGACGACTGTGCTTTGAGAGTGATGGCCACAGTCATCAGCCGGCCGGACGCTTACCGGGCGGTGGTGGACGCCGGCACCAAGGTGCTGGGCTCCGACCGAGGGGGCAACCTGTCGCAGGTCCGAGGCTACGGACACGTGGTGGAATACCCCGACGACCTTCTGGCCCGCCTGTCCGAGGAGCACGGCGTCATCACCTTCGAGCGGCCCTCACAGGCGCCGCGCATTGGCGACCGGATCACCATCATACCGGGCCACGCCTGTCCTGTGGCTAACTTGACCAATGTTGTCTACCTGGTCGATGCCGACCGCGTGGAGGCAACCTGGCCGGTTCTGGGCAGGGGCAGAGTGGAGTAGCAGTCTGCGGATCTATGTCCTGAAGTTCACAAAGGAGAGATGGCGGATGTCCTACGAAGCGAAGTTGACTGAACTGGGGCTGTCCATTCCCGAACCACCCCGGCCTGTGGCGAACTACGTCCCCGCCGTGCAAGTGGGCAACCTGGTCTTTGCGTCCGGCCAGACCCCGACCGTTGCAGGCCAGCTGACCATGAAAGGGAAATTGGGGGCCGAGATATCGGTGGAACAGGGGCAGGAGGGGGCCCGCCTGGCGCTCCTTAACTGCCTCGCCGAAGTGCGCTCGGTGACTGGTTCTCTGGACGAGGTGGAGCGGATTGTGAAGCTGAACGGGTATGTGGCATCGTCCGAGGGGTTTGGAGCACAGCCCCAGGTCGTAAACGGCGCCTCCCTGCTGCTGGAGCAGATATTTGGTGAAGCCGGCAAGCACGCCCGCGCGGCCGTCGGTGTTGCGGAACTTCCCTCCGGTGCCCCGGTTGAAATTGAGCTCATCGTGGCCGTTAAGGCGAAGTAGCAGCGTCCGATGTCAAGGGAGGTGAGCCATGGTGGATATCATCAGCATCGGTGAAGCCATGGCCGTGTTCGTGCCCGCCGAGCGTGGCCCCCTCAGGCACGTTCGGCGCTTTGAGAAACACGTAGCCGGCGCGGAGTTCAACCTGGCCATCGGCGCGTCCCGCCTGGGGCTTGAGGCCGGCTGGATCAGCCGCGTGGGTCAGGATGAGTTTGGCGAGGAAATCGTGCGGGTCCTGCGGAGCGAGGGCGTCGATACGCGCCATGTGCACCGTTCAAGCCAGCCGACAGGGGTCTACTTCAAGGAGTATTCAGCTCTTGGCGAGCCCCGCGTCCTGTACTACCGCGCCGGGTCGGCCGCCAGCGAGATGGGCCCCGATGACGTCGACCCCGGATACATTGCCTCAGCCCAGATCCTGCACGTCACCGGCATTACGCCTCTTCTCAGCGATAGTTGTCTGCAGGCCACCCGCAAGGCCATAGACGCCGCCCACCAGGCTGGCGTAACCGTGGTCCTGGATCCCAATATCCGCTATAAGCTGGTGGCACCCGGCGACGTCCCCGCTGTCTTCCGGCCGCTGCTCCAGGACAGTGACCTGGTCCTGGCAGGCGAGAATGAGCTGCGCGCCATCCTCCTGGATGACGCCTCGCCGCTGGAGCGGCTGGAGGAGGCTGTCCTGGACCTTGGCCCTCGCCTGGTCGTCGTCAAGCGGGGAGCCAGCGGCGCCGTGGCGCGCACGGCAGCACAACGCGTGGAAGAAGGCCCGTTTGCCGTGCAGCGGGTGGTGGACCCTATCGGCGCCGGGGACGGGTTTGACGCCGGCTTTCTGGCGGGTTGGCTAAGGCGGTGGGATCTGCGGCGGTGCCTGCGACTTGGCAATCTGGTGGGCGCCTGCGCCACTGGAGTGCATGGTGACTACGAGGGGTACCCCGCCTGGGAGGAGGCTCTGGCCACTTTGGAGAGGCATCAGAGCGCTTCTCGCTGAAACATTGGGGGGGAGGAAGGCGCCGGTGTTTCACTATGACTACGCTCACGCTCGCTTTGACCCATCGGGACGTTCCATCTGGCGGTTCCGAAGCCTCCTGCCTGTCCGGTCGAGGGAGAGTGAGGTCAGCCTGGGCGAGGGGCTCACGCCGCTAGTAGCCAGCCGCCTCAGCCTGGGATGCCGCCTGTGGCTGAAGGATGAAGGACGTAACCCAACCGGCTCCATGAAGGACCGCGCTCTGTCCGTTGCCGTCAGCGCCGCCCGAGAGAGTGGTAAGGACCGCGTCATTATTGCTTCCACGGGTAGCGCGGGCATGGCCGCGTCCGCCTATGCGGCGCGCGCCGGCATGCGCTGTTTGGTTCTGGTCCCGCGCCCCACCTCGCGCGAGCGGCTGGTGGTTATGGCCGCCCTTGGCGCAGAAGTGGTGGAGGTCGACGGCACCTTTGAAGACCTGATGGAGATCATTGGGGAGGCCCGGCGGCATGGATGGGAGGAACTGACCACCTATCGCAAAGCGAATCCGCACCAGGGCGAGGGACCCAAGACCATCGCCTATGAACTGCACGAGCAGCTGGGCCAGGTGCCGGAGGCCGTGGTGGTGCCCGTGGGAGGCGGCGGCACGTTGGCCGCTATCTGGCGCGGATTCCAGGACCTCCTGGCGATGGGGCTCATCCAACGCACCCCCCGCATGATTGGGGTCCAGAACGTGCACTTCAATGCCCTGGAGCTAGCCCTGCAGCGGGGGCTGCAGACGGAGGAAGAGATCATTGGGCTCGGCCTTGATGCCGGAATCCCCGTCATCACGCGCAACCTGAAGCATGCCTTTCCTCCCGACTCCCTGGAGGCCCTGAACGCACTCCGCCAATCGGGCGGGACCGTAGTCTCCGTTACGGACGAAGAAGCCGTCAAGGCCCAAGTGGAACTGGCGCGCACGGACGGGTTATTTGCCGAACCGTCCTCCGCCGTCACCCTGGCCGCCATAGCCAAGCTGGTCGTGCGCGGCGAGCTGTCGGAGGACGCGCAGGTGGTGGCCATCCTGAGCGGCTCTGGCCTGCGTGAGGTCCAAACCGCTGTGGATACCATCCGCCCCGTGATCACTGAGGCGACGGTGGCGGAAGCCCTGGAGCGAGTCAAGGTTCACTGACCGTCCCAATAAGGAGGCAACGCTCTTGTCCAGAGACCTGCACGGGATCCTGCCTGCCGTACTCACGCCCTTCACGGCCGACGGCTCCGCCGTTGACGTGGAGGCGTTCCGGCGGCTTGTGGAGTGGCTCATCCAGAAGGGCGTCCATGGCCTGTTCGTCTGCGGCACCAACGGCGAGGGGCCGCTCCTGACCCCCGAAGAGCGCCGGCGTGTGACGGAGGCGGCGGTGGCCCAGGCCGCCGGCCGTGTGCCCGTCCTGGCCCAGACCGGGGCCCTGACCACCCGGGAAGCCGTGGAGCTGACCCGGCACGCCCGGGAGGCGGGAGCGGACGGCGCGGCTGTGGTCACACCCTGGTACTTCGCCTGGGACGACGCGGCCCTGTTCGAGCACTACTCCACGGTGGCGGCCGCAGTGCCCGACTTACCCATCTACCTGTACAACATTCCCGCGAACACGCGCAACGAAATCAAGCCGGCCCTGGCGGCGCGCCTAGCCCAGGCCCACGCCAACATCGCCGGCGTCAAGGACTCCAGCAAGGACCTGAACCGGACGGAGGAGTTCATTGCCGCCCTCTCGCCGGAGCATCGCGTCTTTGTTGGCACGGACAGCCTGATTGTGCCGGCGCTCAGCATCGGGGCCGCCGGCGGCGTGGCGGGCGTGGGCAACGTCTTCCCGGAAGTCATGGTCCGCATGTATGAGTCCTACCTGGCCGGAGACCAGGAGGAGGCCCGACGCCTGCAGTTCCTGACCACCCGGCTGCGCGACGCCATCAAGGGCCCCGCCGGGGTCATGCTCTACAAGCGAATTCTGGAGGTGCGCGGGCTGCCCATGGGCGGGCCCCGCCGGCCGGCCAGGCCCGTGACCGCCCACGAAGAGGCACGGGCGGTGGGCGCCCTCCAGGAACTGGGCGTCATGTAGGTCAGCGCAAACCGCGTCGAACGGGAGGACTGCCCCGCAGGGGGCAGTCCTTCTTCGCAGGGGCTACATGTGCGCGGCGAATAAATGGTAAAATACAGGCAATTCGTTCCTTGTGGAGGTCGGCAGCAAGTCCATGCGCTATCGAAAGTTATGGGCCGCTCTGACATTGGTGATAGTCATCTCTTTTGGAGTTTTGATCTACTATGGCCGCGAGATCTACAGTCAGGCGCCGCCCGTGCCGCGCCGTGTGGTGACCACGGAAGGCAAGGTTCTCTTCACCGGGGACGACATACGCAACGGCCAGAACGTCTGGCAGTCCATGGGAGGCCAGGAGGTCGGAACCGTTTGGGGGCACGGCGCCTACGTGGCCCCGGACTGGTCGGCCGACTGGCTGCACCGTGAACTGACCTACATCCTGGACCGCTGGGCTCAGGACGAAAAGGGCAAACCCTACGATGCCCTGTCAGAAGAGGACAAGGCGGCCTTGCACGCCCGGCTGCGGGTGGAGATTCGGACCAACACCTACAACCCGGATACCGGCGACCTGGTGGTCTCCCCCATCCGGGCTGAGGCGATGGCGGCCGTGGGGCAGCACTACACCGGCCTCTTCGGCTACGACCCGGCACTCAGCGGCCTGCGCAACGCCTACGCCATTCCCGCCGGGACCATCAAGGACCCGGAGCGGCAGCGGCTGATGAACAGCTTCTTCTTCTGGGCGGCTTGGGCCTGCGCCACCAACCGGCCGGGCAGCAGCATCACCTATACCAACAACTGGCCCTCCGAGGCCCTGATCGACAACGCGCCCACCGGTTCCATCGTGGTCTGGTCCGTCATCAGCTTCGTGCTGCTGCTTGCAGGCATCGGGGCGTTGGCCTGGTACTTTGCGGTACAGAGGAGGAACGACAGGGAGACCCTGGAGGACATTCCTGAGGAGGACCCACTGCTTGGTCTGACGCCGTCGCCCTCCATGAAGGCCACGCGCAAGTACTTCTGGGTGGTGGCGGCCCTCGCCGCCCTGCAGGTGGCCCTGGGAGCCGTCACAGCTCACTACGGGGTGGAGGGGACAGGCTTCTACGGCATTCCGCTGGATCGCTGGCTGCCCTATTCCGTCGTCCGCACGTGGCATACTCAGCTGGGCATCTTCTGGATCGCCACTGCCTGGCTGGCAACCGGGCTGTTCATCGCGCCGGCGGTCTCCGGGTATGAGCCGCCCGCCCAGCGTTTGGGCGTGAACTTTCTGTTCGTGTCCCTGCTGGTCATCGTCCTGGGCTCCATGGCCGGCCAGTGGCTGGCGATTCAGCAGCGACTGGGCCTGGTGAGCAATTTCTGGTTCGGCCACTCCGGCTACGAGTACGTTGACCTGGGCCGCTTCTGGCAGGTCTTCCTCCTGATCGGCCTGTTCCTGTGGCTGTTCCTGATGGTCCGCGCGCTGTGGCCCGCCTTCCGCAAGGGGGGAGAGAACAGACACCTGCTGGGGCTGTTTGTGCTGGCTTCTGCCGCCATCGCCCTGTTCTATGGCGCAGGCCTGATGTACGGCAGGCAGACCAACCTGGCCATCGCCGAGTACTGGCGCTGGTGGGTGGTGCACCTCTGGGTCGAGGGCTTCTTTGAGGTCTTCGCCACCGTGGTCATTGCCTTTCTCTTCACGCGCATGGGTCTGCTGAGGACGTCGACGGCCACCGGCGCCGTCCTGTTCTCGACGGCCATCTTCCTGTCGGGCGGCATCATCGGCACCTTCCATCACCTGTACTTTACCGGTACCCCAACGGCCGTCCTGGCCCTGGGGGCCACCTTCAGCGCTCTCGAGGTGGTGCCACTGGTACTCATCGGTTTTGAGGCCTACGAGAATTTGACGCTCAGCCGCGCCCGCCCCTGGGTCGAGGCCTACAAGTGGCCCATCTACTACTTTGTCGCCGTGGCCTTCTGGAACCTGGTGGGGGCCGGGCTGTTCGGATTCCTGATCAACCCGCCCATCGCCCTCTACTACATGCAGGGGCTGAACACCACGCCGGTGCACGGCCACACCGCTCTGTTCGGCGTTTACGGCATGCTGGGCATCGGTCTGACCCTGTTCTGCCTAAAAGGCCTGGCCATCCGCCGCGTCTGGAAGACCGGCGCCCTGCAGTTTTCCTTCTGGGCCATCAATATCGGCCTGGCCCTGATGGTGCTGCTGAGCCTGCTGCCGCTGGGGCTGATGCAGACCTGGGCCAGCGTCGAGCACGGACTCTGGTATGCCCGGTCCGCCGAGTTCCTCTACAGCGACGGGTTGAACACGCTAAGATGGCTGCGCATTATCGGCGACACCATCTTCACGGCCGGCATCCTGGCCCTGGGCTGGTTCATTGTGGGGCTGAAAACCGGTTGGTCCGTAACGGATCAGCCTAGCAGCGTGCCGCCGAGTGGCGGTTAGCCCCGGGGGCAGGCGAAAGGAGGCAGGTTGCCTGCCTCCTTTCTCGTGCGTTCTCAGTCGGGGCCGGCAGCATGGTTCGCCGGCGCCTCCGGGTCAGTCAGCCTCGACGATGGCCAGCACGTCCGAGCGGCTGAGGATCAGGTACTCCTGACCCTCCATCTTGACCTCGGTGCCGCCATACTTGCTGTACAGGACCCGGTCTCCGACCTTAAAGACCTTCTGGATCTCCTCGTCCGTGCCAACGGCAACGACCTCGCCCTCCTGCGGCTTGTCCTTGGCCGTATCGGGCAGGATGATGCCGGTCTGCGTCTTCTCCTCCGGCTTGCCGGGCCGCACCAAAATGCGATCGTCGACGGGTTTCAGTTTCATGTCTCATGACCTCCTTGACGGAACACGGGCTCTGCGGGATTGGCATGAACGGCGCCCCCACTGGCGCCGCGGTGCGGAAGCGCTCTGTTACCCTCGGATGCCCAGGGCGCGGACCAGGCGGGAGCGGTCAAAGCCAACGATGATGGTGCCGTTCACGTCGATGACGGGCACGCCCATCTGGCCGGACTTGCGGACCAACTCCCTGGCCGCCGATTCACTCCGCGAGACGTCCACATCGCGGAAGGGCACCTGGCGTTCCTTGAGGAAGCGCTTGGCACTCTGGCAGTGGGGTCAGGTCGGAGTGGTATACACCACAACCATCAGGACACCTCCCATGGTAATTACCCTACCCCGTACGGGTGTACCGGCTCTATTATAGCGGGGTAAGGGGTCGGCTTCAAGAAGGTCCAACGGGAGTGGCGTCCTCAGCGTCCGGAGACCGTCTCAGCGGCTGAAGGCCACCCGTCCGCCGGCAATAGTCATGTCCACGGCGATATCCTTGAGCGAAGAGGGCTCCGCCGTCAGCGGGTCGCGGTCCAGCAGCACCATGTCCGCCAGGAAGCCGGGCGCCACTTGCCCTTTGCACTGTTCCTCGCCGACCGCGAAAGCGCCGCCTCGCGTGTGCATGGCCAGGGCCTCGGCCACGGACAGGCGCTCCTCGGGCCGCCAACCCCCCGGGGGTTGCCCGTCCATGGTGTGGCGGGTGACCGCAGCGTACACGGCGTGCATGGGGTTGAGCGGCTCAACGGGGCAGTCGGAGCCAAACGCCATGGGGATGCCCATCCGGGCCAGGCTACGCCAGGCGTAGGCTGCGGCGGCCCGGGCGGGCCCCAGCCGCGGCTCAATCATGGGGTAGTCGGAGGCCAGGAAGCGGGGCTGCACCTCGGCCACGGCGCCCAGGCGAGCCATCTCCGCCCAGAGTCCGGGGTCCATGACCTGACAGTGAATCAGGCGCAGGCGCGATACGCTGTGGTCCGGGTCCAGAAGCGCGACACCCGGCCTCGAGCCAGTGGCCTCCGTCCAGGGGGACTGCGAGGCCATAGCCTGGTCATAGGCCTGAAGCGTCTGCTCCGCGGCAGCGTCACCGATGGCATGGACGGCCACCTGAAAGCCCAAACGCAGAGCCAGACCCATGCGCCTGGCCAGGCTATCGCGATCCCACAGCAGGAGACCCCGGTTCCCCGGGTCGTCGGCGTAGGAGGTGCGCAGCGCCGCTGTTCTTCCGCCCAGAGAGCCGTCGGCAAAGAACTTCACCGATCCCACGCGAAACCAGGTGTCGCCCAGCCCGGTCCGCCATCCCAGGGCGGCGGCCTGCTCCAGGTCCTCCTCCGCGAAGTCCCACCACACGCGCAGGGGCAGGGGGGAGGGGCCGGCCTGCAGATCACGGTAGACCTGGTACACCACCTGCAGGGGAAAGCCCTGTCCATCGTTGCTATGGATGCTGGTGATGCCGAAACGGGCGGCGGCCGCGGCCGCTGCTTTCAAGGCGCGGCGCAGGTCGTCCGTGGTGGGCGGCGGCACCGCCCGATCCGCGTGCTCCTTGGCATTCTCCCGAAGGATGCCCGTGGGCCGGCCCCCCTGGTCGCGGTCCATTCGGCCGCCGGGAATCTCGGAACTCCGCTCCCACAAGCCGCTGCGGCACAGCGCCTCGGTGTTGGCGGCCGCCACGTGATAGCAGTGGCGGGCCAGCAGGACGGGGTGGTCCGGCGCCGCCCGGTCCAGCCAGTCGCGGGTCGGCAGGCCGCCCAACTGCTCCTCGTCCCAGCCGCCGCCCAGCACCCAGGCGCCCGGCGGCAGCTGCGCCGCCCTTTCGTGGACCAGACGCACCAGTTCAGACAGAGAGCGAGCTCCGCTCAGGTCCACACGCTCCAGAAGCAGGCCGTAGCCCAGCAGGTGCATATGCGAGTCAATGAAACCGGGCATCAGCCGGCGCCCGCCGGCCGCCACCACCTGCGTTCTCGGGCCAATCCACCGGCGGAGGGCCAGATCCGTGCCCACGTCGACGATGCGCTCCCCCTTGACCGCCACGGCCGTGGCGTGGGGACGGTCCGGGTTCATGGTGGCAACCCGGGCCTCAAGAATGACCAGATCGGCGGCCATGACAACACCTCCAGGTAGAGTGTAACCCAGGCCCAATCGCCTGGGCAGATAAAAAAGGGACAGGCCCGGCTTCAGGCCGGGCCTGTTTCGACGGTTCCAGAGACTAGTGCGGATCCAGGCTGGCGAACTTGAACTCATATTCGGAGCCGACCGCGAAGTGCTGGATGCCCTTCACATATGGCTTCTCAATGTAGTTCCAGGCCGGGAAGAAGACCGGGGCAACCGGGAGGTCACGCAGCAGGATCAGCTCCGCCTGCTTCATGTCCTCCATGCGCCTGGCCTGATCGCTGGTGGATTTGGCGTCTGCAACCAGGGCGTCGTACTCCGGGTTGCTGTAGAAGGAGTCGTTGTTGCCGCCACCGGTTACCCACATGTCAATGAAGGTCATCGGGTCGTTATAGTCGGCGCCCCAACCGGCAATGACCATCTGGTACTGGCCCTTGCTCATGCGGTCCAGGCGGACCTTGAACGAGACGGTCTCAACGTTGACGTCGATGCCCAGGTTCTGCTTCCACATCTCCTGGAAGGCGACGGCCCACTTCTTGGCGCGGTCGGTGTCGCCGGAGAGGAAGCTGATCTGCGGCAGCGAGGTCAGGCCGAGCTCCTTCAGGCCTGCCTCCAGGGCGGCCTTGGCGGCGGCCGGATCGGCATTCGGGCTCAGGATGTCGCCCACGAGCTCGTGGAACGAGCCCTTGTCGCTGGCGATGGTTGGCGGGGTGTAGGCGGTGGCCACCATGGACCCGTTGGCCAGGACCTTGTCAACGAAGGTCTGGCGGTCCAGGGCCAGGGAGAAGGCCTTGCGGATATTGGCGTTCTTCATGATCGAGTCCTTGGTGTTGAACTGGATGTACCAGTTGGTGGACTCGGCCCGCACCTTGTTATTGCCCTTGGCCTTGTACTGGCTGAGGAACTCGGCCGGGATATTCATCATGTCAAGGTCGCCGGCCTCGTACATGTTGACCGGGGTGTTGATGTCCTTGATCATGACGGTCTGCATGCCGTCCAGCTTAACGTTATCCTTGTCCCAGTAGTTGGCGTTCTTGGCGAAGTTCATCTTGGTTTCGTGGGTCCATTCGGTGATGGTGAACGGCCCGGAGAAGACCATGTTGCTGGCCTCGGCCGCGTACTTGTCGCCGTACTTCTCCACGATGTCCTGGCGCTGCGGCAGGAAGGTCGGGAAGCTCATCAGGCTGAGGAAATACGGGGTGGCGGTGTTCAGGGTGACCTCCAGGGTCTTGTCGTCCTTGGCGACCACACCCACCTTGTCGAGGGCCTCAGCGATCTTCTGGTCAGCGTCAGCCGCCTTGATGTCAATGCCGGACAGCGCATCGGCGCCCTTGATGTAGGCGAACTGATAGGCGTACTCAGCTGCGGTTCTGGGGTTCATGGCCCGCTTCCAGGCGAAGACGAAGTCCTGAGCCTTGATGGGCTGGCCGTCGCTCCACTTGGCGTCGCGCAACGTAAAGGTGTACACGGTGCCGTCCGGGGAAACGGTCCAGTCCTTAGCCAGGCCGGAACCCTTGGTAGGCGGCTGGTCTTCAAGCTGGCGAACCAGGCCCTCCTGCGTGGCGTTCAGCACCCAGAAGGAGACCTGATCGGTGGAAACAACAGAATCGAGGCTCGGCGGCTCTTCGCCCAGATTCCAGCGGAGGATCTGGGGCGAGGCATTGCCGCTGCCCGAGTTGGCCGCGGGCTTGGAGCAGCCGGCGGCCACGACCCCGAAGACCATCAGGGCCGCGAGCAGCAGGGCAATCGTCTGCTTGGACACACGGGACCCTCCTCAACATAATTCCTCGCAGCCGATATCGACTGCGAGGTGGGCTTTCCATGGCGATGGCAAGATGCCCAACCAGGAATGTAGTTACATAATAGTCCACCGTAACAGCCCTGTAAACTGTACCGACCCTGCCAATATCGACCGTAGCAGGATTTTGCCTTGAAATAGTTGCGCCGCAAGGGTTCCAGACTTGACCATAATTTGACTTACTCCATCGGCCCTAGGGCGTAAGGCGCGTGGCCTGGTCGCCGTTGGTCTTGGCGATGTTGATCTGCTTGTCATATTCCGCGGAGCTGTAGAACGAAGAGTTGTTGCCGGGGTTGTCCGGGGGCATGGTCACCCACATGTCCATGAAGGTCATCGGGTCGTTGTAGTCCCAGCGCCATGCCGGAGCCCTTGGTGGGCGCTCCCCAGTAACGGCAGGGGGCCGCCTTTCGGCGGCCCCTGTCGCTGCAGTCAGGGACTGGATCGGTTTCAAGCGGAGAAGCGTCGGGCGGACACGGAATTCACGACCGCCACCAGCTCATCCACGTCGAAGGGCTTGGTGATCAGGGCCTGGTAGCTGCCTTCCGGCGGGAATGCCTCAGAATGGGGCACCGCGCCTGTCAGGAGGATGACCGGGACCGCGGCCAGCCGGGCATCGGAGCGCATAGCGGTCAGAAGCTCCCGTCCGCCGAATCGAGGCATGAACAGGTCAACCAGCACCAGGTCCGGGATCGGTTCTTCAAGGAGGCGGCGAAGCGCTGCAGTGCCATCCGTGAAGGCCTCGGCGGAGTGTCCCTCGTCCCGCAGCACTTCGCACAGCACCATGGCTATGGCCGGCTCGTCCTCAATGATCAGCACGTTCATGGCGCTAGCCGTTGAGGGCGTCTTCAATAGCCTGGAGCTCGGCGCCCGACAGCTTGATTCCGCTGGCTCCGGCGTTGTCGTCCACCTGCTCTGTCCGCGTGGCGCCGACCAGAACGCTGGAGACGGCCGGCTGGCGCAGGATCCAGGCCAGAGCGAGCTGCGCCAGGGAGATCCCCCGGTTCTGGGCGATGGCCCGCAGTTTCTCCACCTTGGCCAGGTTCGCTTCCGTCAGGTAACGGTTAACGAACTTGCCCACGGTGGGATCGGCGGCGCGGGAGCCTGACGGGATCTGACCAGACCTGTACTTGCCCGTGAGCACTCCCTGGGCCAGCGGCGAAAAGGCCACAATGCCAATCCCCTCGCGGGCGGCCACGGGCAGTTCCTCGGCCTCGATGCGCCGGGTCAGCATGTTGTAGACCGGCTGACTGGCGGTGATGGGGTCCAGGCCCAGCTCCCGGTTGGTGGCCACGCCCTCCATCAGTTGGGCGGCGGTCCATTCGCTGACGCCGATGTACAGCACCTTGCCCTGGGTCACCAGGTCGTCCAGGGCGCGCATGGTCTCATCCACCGGAGTCTCCGGGTCATAGCGGTGGCAGTACATGATGTCCAGGTAGTCGGTCCTGAGGCGCCGCAGGCTTTCATGCACCTGCTCCATGATGTGCTTGCGGGATAGCCCGCGGTCATTGGGTCCCGGTCCCACGGGCCAGTAGGCTTTGGTGGTGAGGATGTAGGACGACCGCGGGAACTCTTTCAAAGCCTCGGCCAGGACGTCCTCGGCGGCATGGGGCTTGGCCCCGTACATGTTGGCGCAGTCAAAGTGGTTGATCCCCAACTCGTAGGCGCGATGGACGCAGGCAATGGCCGCGTCCCGCTCCGTCACCGTGCCGTACGTGAGCCAACTGCCCAACGCGACCTCGCTGGTCTTGAGCCCGCTGCGCCCCAGGCGGCGGTATTCCATGTGTGCAGCACCTCCATTGCAGTAAGCTCTCCTGGGAAATTCGGCCTATGTACGCCTGTTCCTTCCGGCCGACGGGGATACCCCCTGGAGTTTATTAACAAAGTCAACTCTACAAGACGGTGGTTCCGGTTTTCACAATCCCTCCACAGGCCTCCGCCAAGATAGAGGTGCGCCCCAGCGGTCAGGGGCGACACCAGGAGGGAATGCCATGAGAGCAGGATCGATCGCACGTTCCGCAGCGCTCGCCCTGGCCCTGAGTCTTTCGTTGGGGGCCACGGCCCTCGCGGCAGAGGGTGGGAACGCCGGAACGCAGACCACCGCCGGCGCGGGAGGCATTCGTGTCCAGTCGATGGATCTCTCGCTACGCCCCGAGTACGACACCAGCGACGCCCTCATCATCTATGACTTCACCCTGACCAACGGCGGATCCGCCGCCTACGACGGCGAGGTGCGGTTTCACGTGCCCGCCGGCGCCACCAACCAGGTGCACGTGTGTGAGCAGGTCAACGGCAACAAGCACGCCATCTGCCGCCCCTACACCACAACCAACGAGGGCGACGAGAGCACGCTGACCTGGACCCCCAGCAAGCCCATTGGCGCCGGGGCAACCTACCCGGTCTACATCGAGTACTACTACAACCCCATCCAGGGAAAGACCGCCAAGACCGTCGACTTCCGGTACCATCCGTCCTACCTTGTGGACCAGCTCATGCTGGGCGTGGCCCAGCCCGCTCGCTCCACCGGCTTTACCATCAACCCCACCGCCGACGGGACCGTCACCGGAGGTGATGGGCTGACCTACTACACCTATAATCTGAAGGGCCTGTCCGCTGACAACCCCCTGGAGCTGAAAGTCTCCTATACGAAGGAGGACAACCGGCCCTCCATCGTGACGGCAGGTCCCTCCGGCGCAGCGGCGCCGTCCGGCGGCTCCACCACCACCGTGGCCGTGGTGGTGGCCCTGGTGCTGGCTGCCTTTGGCGGGATGCTTGCCATCGGCCTCCGGAGTCCGCGCCCCCGCTACGCCTCGGGACGGGCCGACGGGCACCGCCCGCGGCGGGAGGCGGCTC
The DNA here is from genome assembly GCA_050260815.1 of Bacillota bacterium. Lineage (GTDB taxonomy): Bacteria > Bacillota > Sulfobacillia > JAMDAP01 > JAMDAP01 > JAMDAP01. The sequence continues at coordinate 5,650 of JBLNCQ010000034.1, read as the reverse complement.
CGGCCCCCAGGCCCAACGCTGCCGCGTCCCAGGGCAATGAGCAGGAGCTCCTGCGCCTGGCCCGCCGCCGCCTGCTGGAAGGCAAGATCACCGAGGAGACGTACCAGGCTATCGTTCGGGATATCGAGGAAGGTCGGGGCTAACGTCAGGTTGCCCACGGACATGACAGGGGGCCCTTCTCATGCGCCGCATGAACCTGGTATTGACCCTTGCATTCCTGGCTTTCATCAGTTTCTCCGCGACACTCTTCTTTCGCCTGGCTGAGCCGGTTGCTCCGCACGAAGAGCACGACCCGACGGCCGCTGCCGCGGCTGATGCCGTAGCCGGCGCTGGCGTGCCGCAGACGCTGGACAATCTGCACCTCATGAGCCTGGACGACGGCCCCGAGGCCCTGGCAGCCATCGACCGGCTGCATGGCAAGGCCCTGGGCCTCACCGACGGCTACCAGGCCCAGTACGGCCAGGGCCCCAACACGGTCACGATCTGGGTGGCGCGCATGGCCAACGGGGATGAGGCCCGCCGCCTGACCGACGACATGACGGCGTCCATCAACGAGGGGCGCTCGCCGTTCAGCCGGCCCGAGCCGCAGCAGTACGGCAGCCTGACCCTCTACAAGACGTTGGGCATGAACCAGCTTCATTACTACTACGCCAACGGGTCCCGCATCATCTGGGCCGCCCTGCCCAGAGACAGTTCTCCGGCCCTGCTGGACCAGGTTGTACAGGCATTCTGAGCGCCGGACCGGGCGGTGAAGGAGGAGCAGTCTTGAACCGAGCAGCGGCAGTGGCGGGAGCGGTGCTGGTGGTGACCGTGGCTCTGGCCATTGGGGTGGCGCGCAGCCGCCCCGACAGTCACGATGGAGCGCCGGCCGCGTCGGCGGAGGGCGCAGCGGAGTCAGTGGCGTCAGCGGCCGCGCCGACAGAAGGTGCGGCTCAGGCTCTCGCCGGGGGCCTCACCCGCTCCAGCGAGCAGGGAGCGGTCACCGTGGACGTGAGGCCCAGCGCGAGTCCCTGGGGCGCCCAGGGCCTGACCTTTGAAATCAGCATGAACACCCACTCCGTGCCGCTGGACAAGGTGGACCCGGGCGCCGGGGCACGCCTCGCCGTGGATGGGCGGCAGGTGGAGGCCACCTTCATCTGGACGCCCGACGCAGAGTCCTCCGGGCACCACGTAAGCGGCAACCTGCAAGTGACAGCGGCCGGAGAGGGGCCGCTGGTCCCGGCGGACGCGTCAGCCCTCACGCTGGAGTTGAGCGGCATTGGTGAAGGCCCGGCGCGGGCCTTCCAGTGGACGCGGACGCCCTGAAGCTCGAGCCTCAACAAGGGGAGAAGCTCTATGAACCTCAGCAGTCTCAGCGGCCTTGGAAGCTCCTTGATGATGGTGTCCCTGGCGGTTACCCTCTGGTCGCTGTTGGCCTATGCAGTGGGCCTGAAGCGCCGTGACGAGCGCCTACTCACCAGCGGGCGCGCCGCCGTCCTGGGCCAGGCCTTCCTGCTGACCCTGGCCATCGTCATCCTCTGGGCCCAGTTCGCCGGCAACGACTTCGCCAACCGGTACGTGGCGGAACACTCCTCCACGGACCTGAGCCTGGGCTACCGCCTGTCGGCCCTGTGGGCCGGCAATGAGGGCTCCATGCTGCTGTGGGTGTGGGTGCTGTCGGTCTACTCCGCCATCATCGCCTTCCAGCCCGGCGAGGAAGGCCGGGAAATGGCCCCTTACGTGAACCTGATCCTGCAATTCATCGGCCTCTTCTTTGTGTTCATCCTGAATTTCGTTAGCTTTCCCTTCGCCACCCTGAATCCGGTCCCGGCCGAGGGCATGGGTCTCAACCCGCTGCTGCAGGACCCGGGCATGGTCATCCATCCGCCCACGCTCTACCTGGGATACGTGGGCTTCTCCGTGCCCTTCGCCTACGCCCTGGCCGCCCTCTGGCTGCGGCGGGCCGATGACGCCTGGATCAAGGTGACGCGGCGCTGGACCCTCATTGCCTGGCTCTTCCTCTCCATCGGCATCATCTTTGGCGGGCAGTGGGCCTACGTGGTGCTGGGCTGGGGCGGCTATTGGGGCTGGGACCCGGTTGAGAACGCCTCCCTGCTGCCCTGGCTGACGGGCACCGCCTTCTTCCACTCGGTGATGATCCAGGAGCGGCGCGGCATGCTGAAGGGCTGGAACGTGGGCTTGATCATCACCACCTTCATCCTGACCATCTTTGGCACATTCCTCACCCGCTCCGGCGTGCTGGCGTCGGTACACGCCTTCGGCGACTCCACCCTGGGGGCCTGGTTCTTTGCCTTCATGGGGGCGGTGCTGGCCGCGTCTCTCTATCTGGCCATTGACCGCATGCCCTTGCTCCGGGGGGACAACCAGTTCGAGGCCGTGGTGAGCAAGGAGTCCAGCTTCCTGCTCAACAACCTGATCCTGGTGGGCATGACCTTCGCCGTCTTCTTCGGCACAGTGTTTCCGCTCATCTCCGAGTGGGTGCGGGGTGTCAAGGTCACGGTGGGCACGCCCTACTTCAACACCATCGCCGCGCCCATCGGCACCCTGCTGATTCTCCTCATGGGCATCTGCCCGCTCATCCCCTGGAAGAAGGCCTCTCTCCACAACCTGGCACAGAACTTTACCTACCCGCTCATCGTCGGGGTGCTGACCGCCGGCCTGCTCTTCTGGCAGGACGTGCGCAACGGGCCGGCGCTCCTCGCCTTCGGCATCAGCGTCTTTGTTCTGGCAACAGTGGTCCTGGAGTTCCTGCGGGGCGTTCGGGTGCGGCTAAGGACTACGGACGAGAACCTGGCCCAGGCCGTCTGGCACCTGGTCTCTCGCAACCGGCGACGCTGGGGCGGCTACCTTGTCCACGTGTCCGTCATCCTGATGACCATCGGCATTGTGGGCTCAAGTGCCTATCAGCAGACCAAGATGTACACCGTCAAGCCCGGCCAGACCATGACCGTGGGCAATTACGCCGTGACCTACACGGGCCTGCGGCAGATAGCCCAGGGGCGCACCGACGTGGTGTATGCCGACCTGGACGTCACCCGCGGCGGCTCTCCGCTGGGCGTGCTCCGGGCGCAGAAGGAGTTCCATCCCGGCTCGGACCAGCCCACAACGCGCGTGGGCATCCTGGGCGGCTACCGCGAGGACCTGTACGTCATCCTGAACGGCTGGGAGGAGGACCAGACGGCGAACTTCAAGGTCGTCGTCAATCCTCTTGTCGCCTGGATCTGGATTGGCTGGTACGTCCTGGCCGCCGGCACCATCTTTGCGGCCTGGCCCACACCCCGCCCGGTGTTCGCCGTGCACACGCGACCCAGCGCCGCCCTGGCCGACGCCGACTGAGAGGGGGACACCACCATGGCACGTTATACCCAACGCTCACGCTTCGTTTGGGTGACCCTGCTCACCCTGCTGCTGCTGGCCACCCTTCCCGTGGCCGGCCTGGCGGAGCCTCCCATGGGTCCGCCCATGGAGGTCGACACGCGCACCCTGCCGGTGGAGCAGAACCTGGTGTGCCAGTGCGGCTGCACAATGGCCGTGGCGGTCTGCGACTGCGGCACGGCCGACGAGTTCCGCAAGGAGATCCTGGCCATGATGGACCAGGGGCAGAGCACTGACGCCATCCTGGCCTCGTATGTGGCCAAGTACGGCGAGAGGGTGCTGACCGCCCCCACCAAGCGCGGCTTCAACCTGACCGCCTGGATCCTGCCGTTTGTAGCGCTGGCCCTGGGCGGTCTACTGGTGATCACCCTGCTGCGCCGCTGGTCCCGGGCGTTTCGGGAGAGCCCGGCCGCTGCCGGGGCGTCGGAGGCTCCGCTGACGGTGGAGGAAGAGGCGCTGTATGAGACTACGGTGGCCGACCTGCTGAAGGACAACTACTAGGAGGAACGCCCATGTATGCCGTCGTCTTTGGGCTTGCCGTGGTGCTTGTGCTCTACGTGGTGGGCCGCCCCCTGATCAGTCCCGATGCGGTGCTGGAGGGGTTCTGGTTCGAACCGTCCGGCCAGTCGGACGCGCTGGAGCGCGAAAAGGCCCTGGCCGCCCTGGCCGAGGTGGAGAACGACTACCAGATGAACAAGCTTTCCGCCGCTGACTACGAGGAGCTGAAGGCCCGCTACACCCGGCGCGCCCTGGCCCTGATGCAGGCACCTGGGGTGGGGCACCCACGCGGGACCGGACGGGGCGCCCGGGGTGCCGCATCGGGCTCCACCGCGGCCGGCCGCAAGGCCCGCCTGGTTCAGGCCGACGCGGAGGCGGAGGCCGAGGTCATGCTGGCCTCGCTGACGGAGGCCGTGGAGGCGGCGGACGCGGCGGATGCAGCGGAAGCGTCGGGCCCGTCCGGAGCTTCCGGAATGGCCCAGGGCCGCTTCTGCCACTGCTGCGGCGCGGCTCTGCTGCGCCCCGGCCAGCGGTTCTGCCAAACCTGTGGTGCGGCGCAGGAGGGGATGGGATCGTGACTAGCGTTGCCAGTGTTCCGAGGCAGGCGCGCCGCTCCGCTCCCTGGCCCATGGCCTGGCTGCTGACCGCCGCCCTGCTACTGTCTTCGGCCACCGCAGCGGCCGCTTCGCCCAGAGCTTCAGCACCTGAGGCGGACGTTGCCCACCTGGTGCTGAGCCGGGAGGGGGACAACCTGGGGGTCTTTGAGATGGTCTCACTGATGAACGAGACCACGAACCCCACCGGTCCTCTGGTGCTGCCGCTTCCTGAGGGCACCACGGGCCTCACCCTGGACGGTGAGCCCGACACGACGAACGGGGTGGTGGCGGCAGGGAACCGGGTGGAGATTCCGGCGGGCCTGCCGGCGGGCGGCCGCCTAGAACTGGCCTTCCGGTACCAGGTGCCGGCCGCCGGGGAAAGTCTGGAGTTTCAGGTAACGTTGCCGTTCCGCTCCCAACACGTGTACGTGCTGACCGACGCCCACGCCATGGTCCTGAATCCCACCCACACGCTGCTGCAGGACGGCGGGGTGCTGGACCTGGGCCCCAAGAGGATGCGCCAGTACATTCAGGAAGGCGTGGAGGCGGGGGAGCCCCTGCAATTTGGCCTGACGTTCACTCCTGACCGGGAGGCCCTGAACCAGGCGCCTGCGGACGTGGCTGTCCCGGTCTCTGCCACGAGCGCCCCGCCCGGCCTGCTCAACCGCTCCTTCCACGGCGGAGCCGCCAACATGATGCTGTGGCAGCGCGTGACGGGCAGCCCCGGCCACGGCGGATTCGCGGGCATGGTGGCCGGCCTTATGGCCCTGGCGCTGTTGGCCACCGCTGTTGTGCTGGCCTGGCGGCAGACGCGCCGCCGGAACCTGCCAGAGTCCTCCGTGGGCGACGAACCCGAGCCGGACGTGATGGCGACGCCCTCCGCGCCGCGGCCCGAACTGCTGCGCCGCCGCGCGGAGCTGCTCCGCCTGGCGGAAGAGCTGGATCGGCAGCGGCTGGCGGGAGAGGTGGACGAAGAGCATCACCGCACCCGCCGTGAGGAGATCAAGAACGAACTGGTGCGGGTGCTGGTGGGGCTCAAGCAGTCTGAGGGTTGAGAGGGCTATGAATGCACCAAGGGCGCGGGGCATTGGCCCCCCCCCATCCAAATGTCCTTGGAGGGGCCGCGTTGGGTAGTCGCCCCAAACAACACCGAGAAGTACCCGTAATGAGACGCCGCGGGG
>JBLNCQ010000033.1:0-43004 GCA_050260815.1 Bacillota bacterium | reverse complement strand
GCGGCGTTGGTATCAGCCGCATGATGGACAGCGAGGTCACGCTCTTGCCGCAGCCGGACTCGCCGACCACACCCAGCGTTTCCCCCTTCTCCAGCCCGAAGCTGACCCCGTCCACGGCCGGCACCAGGCCGTCCTCCGTGCGGAAATAGGTCTTCAGGTCCTGGATCTCCAGCAAGTGTCCCACGTCCCGGCCCCCTTCGCTACTGCATCACTTCACCTGGCGACAAAACTTGGCATGTAGCGTTCGTCACGGACGTCCCGAATCCCTGCCGGGGCGTCCGCGTCTGCGTCGGCTTCCTGTTGCACCCAGCCTACTTGACGTAAGGAGCAACGATCAGGGCCATAAGCACCACGTCATACATAACCAGCGGCCCCAGAGAGGCGGCCACGGGGGCCTGCAGGAACCGGCGGTTCTTGCGCAGCAGTTCCAGCGATGCCGCCACAACGGTCGCCACCGCCAGCCAGGACACGTGGGAGGCCATAAAGGCCGGCATCCTGGCCAGGACAGGAGGCGTGAACAGTAGAGACTGGGTCAGGTAGAGTTTCAGGGCGATGTAGACCACAAGACCGACCACGTTGAGAATCAGACCGTTGCGCTCCGCCCAGTTGAGGGCCACCAGGTAGATGGCCGCAATCAGCATCAGCGTGGGGAACAACCACGCCAGGGAGATGAGCGCCGGCAGGTAGGCGAAGCCGATGTTCAGCACGGCAGTGCTGATGGCCTGAGTCCAATCGGAAGCGTTCACCTTCGCCCTGGCCTCTCGGAAGGCATCCATAGTTGAGCCGGCCAGCAGCACGGCGGAGCTGCCCCGCGGCTGAACCCAGGTGAGCCTCCGGTCCTGACCGCTCCGCGTCAGGAGGGGCTGCAGGCTCATGCTGGAGGAAGGACCGGCCAACTGCTGTTCGACCAATCTGCCGTCCTGGAAGGTCAGTTCCATGATCTCCACGGCACGATCGCGACCTGTGCCCACAACCGCGGAAGCGGCCGCTGCCAATCGGGCGTCCTGTCCCGGTGCCGGCATCACGGTGGACAGATCTGATACCGGCAGGGCGGAGCCAGGTAAGGGCGACAGACCGGCAGGCTGAAGCGGCTGTACGGGCGGCTGGCCCAGGGGCCAGGTTACGTATTGGGAGATGGTAGTGCGCTCGCCCCGGTCGTTGCGCTGCACGTCCCAGAAGGCGTAGGCGCTGCGGGCGTCCAGCCCCAGGCTAAGATGCGATAGCCCTTCCTTCAGGGTTTCAAGGCTGAAACCCGCGACCTCGCGGGCGTCCAGCCCGGCGGCATTGGTCCCCTGAGCCCCCGGCCGAACCAGCAACACGTGAACCGGACTGTTGCCCTCCTGGTTCTCCCTGGTGGCGACCAGGCCGTAAAGCGACCCGTCCTGGGCACCCTGCAGATCCAGCGCCAGGCCGCCCTGGACCGGCAAGGATGAACCCACCACCGTCCAAGCTCCGGCCGGGCTGAGCCCGTAAAGGGCCAGTCGGTCACCCGTCATGGTCAGTACGTGTGGAACGCTGGGGTTTCCCCCCACGGCGGCCGCGTAGCCCTTAACGCCCGCAACAATGTCCCGGGGCGCCGCCCTGACCGAGCCGTCAGGCGTAATCGCCGCGGTTCGGAGCGTGTGGGTGGAGAAGTCCTCCCAAAACATGTAGACGTCCGTGCCGACGGCCACGGACTCAACGCCCACGGGACTGGCCTCCGATGGAAAGACGCTGACAGGGGCGGACGCCGTTCCGTTGGGCGCCACGGTGTAAAGGCGAAACCCCTGATCAGCGGCCCAAATGACCGCCAGTCGGCCATCGGGCAGGCTCACCTGGGTGGTGGAGCCATTGGCCGGGGCGCGGTCGATGGTGAGGGGGCGGCTCCATCCCGCACTGGGGGGAGTAACAGCGCGAGCCAACTCTACCTGCCCCTGAAATGCGAGGGCAGCCACAAGCAGGAGGACGAGAAGCCAGGGCAGTTTCACCCTGGACTTGCGAGGGGCAGGACCGACGGAAATGCTCGTGGACGACACGGATATCCTCCTTGCGAAAACAGCCTCAGAGCGCAGAGCTCCAAGGCTGCTTTCCAGTGCTGCGTTGCAGTGACCAACTAAACCATGTGGCAGGCCACGTAGTGTCCGGCGGAAACCTCGCGCCACTCCGGGTCGACCTCTGCGCAGATGGACTGCGCCAGGCGGCAGCGGCTGCGGAACCGGCATCCCTTGCCGGGGTTGACCGGGCTGGGCACGTCGCCCTCCAGCACGATGCGCTGCCGGCTGCGCTCAACCTTCGGGTCGGCGATGGGAATGGCCGAGAGCAGGGCCTGGGTGTACGGGTGGAGCGGCTCGCGGTAGAGCTCCTTGGACTTGGCATACTCCACCAGCTTGCCCAGGTACATCACGCCCACTCGGTCGGAAAGGTACTTGACCATGGACAGGTCATGGGCAATGAACAGGTACGTCAGTCCGCGCTGGTCCTGCAGGCGCCGCAGCAGGTTCACCACCTGCGCCTGAATGGAGACGTCCAGGGCGGAGATGGGCTCGTCGGCGATGATGAAGCTCGGGTCCACCGCCAGGGACCGCGCCACGCCGATGCGCTGGCGCTGGCCGCCGGAGAACTCGTGCGGATAACGCAGGGCGTGTTCGGCGTTAAGGCCCACGATGTTCAGCAGTTCGTGAACCCGCTCCAGGCGCTCCTGGCCGCGGGCCAGGGCGTGGATGTCCAGCGGCTCGGCGATGATATCGCCAACGGTCATGCGGGGGTTGAGCGAGGCGTAGGGGTCCTGGAAGATCATCTGCATCTTCCGGTTAAAGGCCTTGCGCGCCGCGCCCTCCAGCTTGGTGACATCCTGGCCGTCAAATATGACTTTGCCGCCGGTGGGCTCGTAAAGTCGAATAATCGTGCGTCCCGTGGTGGACTTGCCGCAGCCGGATTCGCCCACCAGACCCATGGTCTCGCCGCGCTTGATGCTGAACGTCACGTCGTCGACGGCCTTGAGGGTCAGGCCGCGACCCACGGTGAAGTACTTCTTGAGGCCCTGGACACTCAGAATGACTTCGTCCTGAGCAGCGTCCCGACCGGGGACGTGCGTCGCTGCGCTAGCCATGGAGGGCCACCTCCCTGTCGACCTTGGGGGCGAGGCTGTGCTGCAGCCAGCAGGCAACCCTGTGCTCACCTTCAAGGTCCGTGTAGTCCGGCTGGACCTCGGTGCAGATCTTCATGGCGTGGGGGCAACGGGCCGCGAAGGCACAGCCCTTCGGAGGCGCAATCAGGTCCGGCGGCGTACCGGGAATGGAGATCAGATCGTACTCCTCATCCACGTTCAGGCGCGGCATGGACCTCATCAGGCCCCAAGTATAGGGGTGCTGGGGGTTGTAGTAGATCTGATCCAGCGTGCCGACTTCGACTACCTTGCCGGCATACATGACCACCACGCGGCTGGCCATGCCGGCTACCACGCCCAGGTCATGGGTGATCAGGATGATGGAGGTTCCCAGCTTCTTCTGCAGGTCCTTCATCAGGTCCAAAATCTGCGCCTGGATGGTCACGTCCAGGGCGGTGGTGGGCTCGTCGGCAATCAGCAACTTGGGCCGGCAGGCCAGGGCAATGGCGATCATGGCGCGCTGACGCATACCGCCGGAGAACTGGTGCGGGTAGTTGTTGACCCGCTCCTGTGGCCGCGGAATGCCAACCAGGGAGAGCATCTCCAGGACCCGGTCCTTGGCCTCCTTGGCGGACAGACCCTGATGCTTGATCAGGCCCTCGGCAATCTGCTGACCAACGGTCATGGTCGGGTTCAGCGAGGTCATGGGATCCTGAAACACCATGCCCATCTCGCTGCCGCGCATGTACTCCATCTCGCGGTCGGAGAGCTTGGTGACGTCCTTGCCGTCAAACAGGATGGAGCCGTTCTTGATCTCACCCGGCGGCATGGGGATGAGGCGCATGATGGACTGGGCGGTCACGCTCTTGCCGCAGCCGGATTCACCCACGATGGCGATCGCTTCGCCCTTCATCAGGTCGAAGGACACGCCGCGAACGGCATGAACCTCACCGGCGTACGTGTGAAAGGACACTTCCAGGTCCTTAACTTCCAGCAGCTTTTCCAAAGGCGGCACTTCCTTCCGTTTACCCTACGGGCTTACTTGCGCATGCGTGGGTCAAGGGCGTCCCGCAGGCCGTCGCCGAAGAGGTTGAAGGACAGCATCGTGACGGCGATGGCGGTGGACGGGTAGATGATGAACCACGGCCAGATGCGCATGAACTGGTAGCCATTACTGGCCAACGTGCCCCAACTGGCGAAGGGCATTGGCACGCCCAGGCCCACGAAGCTCAGGAAGGCCTCAGAGAAGATGACCGCGGGGATGTCCAGCGTGACCCAGACGATGATGGGACCAATAACGTTAGGCAGCAGGTGCTTGGCGATAATGCGCCAGGAGTCCGCCCCCAGCACCTGGGCCGCCAGCACGAATTCCTGGTTCCTCAACTGGAGGACCTGGCCGCGCACCAAACGGGCCACGCCAATCCAGCCAAGAATGGTCAGCGCCAAAAGAAGCGGCATGACGGCGGACAGCAGGCTGGCGCTGGTGGGCCGGAAGATGAGGCTGAGCAGGATGACCATGATCAGGTAGGGGATACCGTAGAGGATTTCGACGATGCGCATCATGACGTCGTCCACGGTACCGCCAACATAGCCGGCAATACCTCCGTAGACAATGCCGATCAGGAGGTCAACGAGGGCAGCGCTGACGCCGATGGTCAGCGAGAGCCGGGCGCCGGTCCAGAGGCGTACCCAGAGGTCGCGTCCCAGGTCGTCGGTGCCAATCCAGTGGGCACCACCCGGCGGCACGCTGATCTCATTCAGGTTTTGATCGCTGTAGGTGTAGAGGTTGCCCGGCCACCAGTTGGGCAGGAAACTTGCCCTGGCGGGGAAGATCATAGCGGCAACGATGATGACCAGAAGCACCACCATGCCGGCCATAGCCGTCCTATTCCGCTTGAGCCGAATCCAGGCGTCCTGCCAGTAGGTCAGAGCAGGCCGGCTGATGGTTTCCGCCTGCTCTCTGTCTATATGAACCGGCTGAAACAGCTCACGGTTGAGTTCCGGTGCCGCCATGTTAGTCCCTCCCCCCGGCCAGGCGGATGCGCGGATCGATGAAGCCATAGAGAATATCCACCACGAATATGGCAACGATCAGGAGGGCCGAGTAGAAGATCGTGGTCCCCATGATCAGCGTGTAGTCGTTGTTATAGACGGCCTGGATGAAGTACTTGCCCAGGCCGGGGATGCCGAAGACCTGCTCAATAACGAAGGAACCCGTCACAATGTTGACGATGAGCGGGCCGAGCACCGTGATGATAGGCAGGATGGCATTGCGGATGATGTGGCGCCAGATGACCTCTCGGCCGTTAAGGCCCTTGGCCCTGGCCGTTCGGATGTAGTCCTGGCCGACCACGTCCAGCACGCTGGCCCGCATGAGTCTGGCCATGGTGGCCACGACCAGGAGGCCCAGTGAGAATGACGGCATAAGGGATTGCTGGAAGCTCCCCCAGCCCGCTGCGGGAAGTATCTGAAGCTTGGCCGCCAGCAAGTAGTCCAGCAGGGTTGCGACAATGAAGTTGGGAACAGAAACGCCAATGACCGCAATGATCATGGCCGTTCGGTCGAAGAGCCCGTCGTGGTAAAAGGCCGCCAACGTACCGAGGGTGACTCCCGTCAGCACACCGAAGAGGATGGCACGGGCGCCCAGGTCCGCGGAGTACGGGAACCCGTCGCGAATCATGTCGTTCACGGTGCGCTGCTGGTACTTCAAAGAGTACCCCAGGTTGCCGTGGAACAGGTTGTTGAAATAGATACCGTACTGCTCGTACAAGGGCTTATCAAGGCCGTACTTGATCCGCATGTTCTGTCGGATCTGCTCAGGTAGCTTGGGGTCCGTGAACGGGTCGCCGGGCAGTGCATGCATCAGCAGGAAGGTCACGGTGATGATCACCCAGAGGGTAACCAACGCCTGCGCGAACCGGCGGGCCACATACCGAGCCATAGGGCTCCACCTCCATAGTCAAAATGCAATATCAAGGCGTCAGGGGGTGTTGTTGGCAGCACCCAACCGGAAACTGCGCGGAAACGGCTGTGGACCGCCATCAGCCGGGGCTGGGATGAGTGCCCCGCCAGGGGATCGCTCCTTGCCCACCCGGTCGGGTGCCTAGGCTCTCGTCGCTATCCGCCGTAGCGGCACGCGCTGCGAGACTAGCAGGGCTCAACGTTTGATAAAAGGCCCCTTGGCTGCAAGCCCGAGGCCTATTGACGCCAGTACCTCCCGGACCTTGGAAACCCCTCTACGGATGCTGTGCGCCTCTGGTGGACGCTTTCCCTGTACCCGGCCAACCCTGTACCCCCACCCTGCTTCATCCACCGCTTCCCTCTGATGAAGCGCTAAGCCCCTGGTGTGCACGGGTTATGACAAACAACCCGGCTGATTGACCGGGAAGGGAAACCGCGCAAACACGCGGTTATGCTGTAAAACTTGAATTCGACTCCCGAATTGCGAATCCTTCTTATACAGTGCGCCGTATTTCAGCCACCGCGGCGAGATAATTACAGCAATGTCAAATTGGCGCCATACCAAGCCAGTCGGGGATTTCCGGGGTTGAAGAATGGTTTCATCATAGTCCAGCCATTTGGATATGTAAACCGGTAAAATCTTGCCGTTGTCCTTGTAGCGTGCACAGGGTCTAGAATCACTGGTGTAACAACCTTTCGACGCCCCGCCCTCTTTAGTCTTATGCCTCCGGTCCTAGGACCAATGGAGTATCAGGCTGACGGATCCTGGCCAATCAGGTCCAGAAACTCCCGCTCGTCCACAACGCGCACGCCCAGTTCACGTGCCTTATCCGCCTTGGACCCCGGCGAGTCCCCCACCACCACCAGGTCCGTCTTCCTGCTGACGCTGCCGCTGGGCCGCCCGCCCAGCCGGGTGATGAGTTCCTCCACTTCCTTCCGCCCGTACCGGGAGAGGGTGCCTGTCACGACCACGGTCTTGCCGGCCAGGGGGCCCTGCGCCGCCACCTGGGTCTCCTCAGCGGTGAAGCGCACGCCGGCGCGGCGGAGTTTGTCCAAGAGCGCCGTGGTTTCCGGACGCCGGAAGTACTCTACCACGCTCTCGGCAATCTTGTCGCCGATCTCCGGCACGGCCGTGAGTTCGTCGACGGTGGCCGCCGGCACGCGGTCCAGGTGGCGGAAGTGGTCTGCCAGCAGACGCGCGGCGCGCTCACCGACAAAGCGGATGCCCAGGGCGTACAGGAGCCGGTGCAGGGGGTTGTCTCGGCTCCGGTCGATGGCCTGCAGCAGGTTCTGCGCCGACTTGTCGCCCATGCGCTCCAGTGAGACGAGCTGTTCATAGGTGAGGAAATACAGGTCGGCCGGGTCCTGCACCAGGCCGGCGTCCAGCAGCTGGGCGACGAGCCGCTCGCCCAGGCCGTCAATATGCATGGCGTCCCGGGAGACAAAGTGCTCAATCCAACGCTGCACCTGGGCGGGGCAGGAGTACCCGCCGGTGCAGCGGCGGGCGGCCTCGCCGGGGGAACGCACCACCTCGGCGCCGCAGACCGGGCAGCGGTCAGGGTAGCGGAACGGCTGCTCTTCGCCGGTCCGCCTCTCGATGACCACGGAGACGACCTCGGGGATCACGTCTCCGGCCTTCTGCAGGACCACCCAGTCGCCGACGCGCACGTCCTTGTCGCGGATGTAGTCCTCGTTGTGCAGGGTGGCGCGGGAGACCGTGGAGCCGGCGACCCGGACCGGGTCCAGGACCGCCGTGGGCGTGACCGCCCCGGTGCGGCCCACCTGCAGGACGATGTCCCGCACGCGGGTGATCTTCTGCTCCGCCGGAAACTTGTAGGCAACGGCCCAGCGGGGCGTCTTAGTGGTGGCGCCCAAAAGGTCGCGCTGCTCCAGGTCGTCCAGCTTGATGACCAGGCCGTCGATTTCGTAGGCCAGTGTGGCCCTCCGCTCACCCCACTCCTCGCAGGCGGCCATGACCTCGTCGATGGTGCGACAGAGCCGCCGCTCCCGGTTGACGTGAAAGCCCAGCGCATCCAGCAGGGCCAGGGCATCCCAGTGGCTGCGAAGGGGCTGGCCGGGCGCGGCCTGGCCCCACTCCAGGACGCGGATGTCGTAGACGAAACAGTCCAGGTTCCGCCCGGCAGTAATCCGGGGGTCCTGCTGCCGCAGCGAGCCGGCGGCGGCATTGCGCGGGTTGGCGAAGGTCTTCTCGCCCCGGGCTTCCTGCTCGGCGTTGAGGGCTTCAAAGCGGGCAACGGGCAGGAAGACCTCGCCCCGCACCTCCAGGCTCCGCGGTCGACCCGGCCACGGCCCCACCGTGGACGGGTCATGCAGGAGCAGCGGGATTGCCCGGATGGTCCGGAGGTTGGCGGTGACGTCCTCGCCCACCTCGCCGTCGCCGCGGGTGGCGCCCAGCCGGAACGCCCCGTCCTGGTATCGCAGGGCCACGGACAGGCCGTCGATCTTCAGTTCCACCACATAGCGGATCTCGCCCTCGCGGCCGGCTTCTCTGAGGCCGGCCTCCACGCGCCGGTGGAAGTCACGCAGGTCGTCGGCGCTGAAGGCATTGGCCAGGCTGAGCATGGGGCTGGTGTGAGCCACCTTGGCGAAATCCGAGCCGGGGGCACCCCCCACCCGCTGGGAGGGCGAGTCCGGGCTCACCCACTCCGGGTGTTTCTCCTCCAGGGCGAGAAGCTCGCGCATCAGCCGGTCGTACTCCTGGTCGCTGATGACGGGATCGTCCAGGACGTAGTACCGGTAATCGTGCCTGCGGATTTCCTCCCGAAGCTGCTCCAACCGCTGCCGGTCGTCCACCGGGGGCCCTCCTTCAGATAAAGCGTGCCACCTGAGCGATGAGCCAGGCGCCGGGAACGAACAGGAACTGGGCCAGGACCGTGCCGGCCAGGCGCGTAAACTCCAGCCATACGGTCAGGGCCTTGACGTCGTCCTCGGGCCGGTCGCCCCGCAGGGCCTGATCGGCAATCAGGGAGGCGGCCGGGTCCACGATCAGGGCCAGCAGGATGGTGCCGATCCCGTTGACGATGCCGGAAAGGTTGCTGGCCGTGCCGCGCAGGGAGGGGGCCATGACCCCCGCCCAGATGGCCGATACCACGCCGGTGGTGAAGGCGGCCACAATGGCCACGTTCAGCAGCATCAGGCGCTTGGGGATGTGCGCCCTGCGGGCCTCCGTGATCAGGGCCGGCCGAGGCCAGGCCAGGCTGGCGGCCACGGCCCGCGTGGCGCTGGGGCTGGCGGCGGCCAGGAGGAGACGGGGCACGGAGCCCTCCTGCTCGAAGCGCAGGATGGTGCGGGTAAAGACATTGACAAAGGTGGGCGTCAGAAGCATGCCCAACACCGTCCCCAGCACCGCGGCGCCCAGCACCCAGCGGAACTGCAGGTTCATGGCCGCCACCCGCGCCGGCCAGGCCGCTGTGCCGTGGTAGGTGGTAATGAGCTCTTCCGCCATCTTGGTCAGGAACGGAGCCTGAATGGTGTTGGCGGTCTGCGAGGCAATCGACACCACGGAGAACAGGGCCCCGGCCGTGGCCAGGCGGCCGGTGCGCACGCCCGCCAGGCGCACGGAGGCGGCCAGGGTGGTCACCAGGTGCACCACCGCCGTAAGAACCATCACCAGTATCCAGCGAGCCACTCAGGTCACCTTTTCCAGGTTGGCGAACTCCGCCACCACCTTCTTGACGCCGGTGGGAGCGGGGAAGGCCAGGGTGATCTCGGCCTGCGGGCCTGAACCTCGAACCCCGACAATGGTGCCTGGCCCCCACTTGGGGTGCCGCACCTTGTCGCCGGGGCTGAAGTTGTAGTCGGCGGGCCCCTTGGGCGCGGCGGGACGCTGCGCGGGCGGGCGCGACGCCGGGCTGGCGCCCAGGGGGCGGCGGGAAGGGGCGCTAAAGCCGGCAAAGCCGTTGCCGTAGGCCCCGGCGCTGCCGCTCCGGTCCTCCAGGCTGCCGCGGCGGCCGGCGCCCATCTGCACCGTCAGCTCCTCCGGGATCTCGGACAGGAACCGGGACGGCGAGTTGTAGACCGTGTTGCCGTAGAGGGTGCGCTCCCAGGCATGGGTCAGGTACAGGAGTTCCTTGGCCCGAGTCATGCCCACATAGCAGAGGCGGCGTTCCTCCTCCAGTTCGCTCTCTTCCAGCAAGGCCCGACTGTGCGGGAAGACGCCCTCCTCCATGCCCACCAGAAAGACCACCGGGAACTCCAGGCCCTTGGCCGAGTGAAGGGTCATGAACACCACGGCGTCGGCGCCGGATTCCATGGTGTCCTGCTCCGCCACCAGGGCGACGCTGGTGAGGAAGGCCTCCAGCGACCGCTCTTCGGATGAGGCCTCGAACTCCTTGGCCACGGACAGCAGTTCCTTGAGGTTCTCCACCCGGCCCAGCGACTCCAGCGAGCCTTCCTGCTGCAGCTCCGCCAGGTAGCCGGTGCGCTCCAGCACCTGGTCGATGAGGTCGGACAGGGGCATGAACTCCGACTGCCTGGCCAGGGTGGTCACCAGCTGGCCAAAATTGCGCACCTTGCCGGCCAGGGCCTTGCCCAGCCCCTCCACCTGGTCCGCCTGCAGGGCGGCCTCCAGGACCGGCAGGCCCTGGAGGGCGGCATGGGCCTCCACCTTCTCAATGGTGGCCGGCCCCAACCCGCGGCGCGGCACATTGGCCACCCGCCGGAAGGCCAGAATGTCTGCCGGGTTCAGCATCAGCCGCAGGTAACTGATGATGTCCTTGACTTCCTTGCGCTCGTAAAACTTCAGGCCGCCCACAATGGTGTAGGGCACCTGCCGGCGCAGGAACACCTCTTCCAGCACGCGCGACTGCGCGTGGGTGCGGTAGAGCACGGCAAAGTCGCTGAGCTTACGCCCCTGCTCGGACATCAGGCGCTCAATCTCGCCGGCCACAAACCAGGCCTCGTCGTGTTCGTGCGAGGCGGCGTAGATGACCACCGGCTGGCCGGCGCCCCGGTCCGTCCACAGCTCCTTGTCCTTGCGGCCCAGGTTGTTCTTCACCACGTGGTGGGCCGAGGAGAGGATGTTCTGGGTGGAGCGGTAGTTCTGCTCCAGCTTGACCACCCGGGCCTCCGGGTAGTCTTTCTCAAAATCCAGGATGTTGCGGATGTTGGCGCCGCGCCAGGCGTAGATGGAGTTGTGCACCACCAGCCCGCCGGCCACGAAGTTGTGGTAGGGGGGCACCGTCAGGTCATAGACCGGCCCGTGGTAGGACCGCACCTCGCGGCGCACCACCGTCTCCCAGCGGACGCGGTCGCCGGAGCGCACGGGCACCTGCATGCCCTCGTGAATGTGAGCCAGCGGCGTGGGGTCAAAGGTGACCTCGGGACGGCCGTCGGAAGCAAAGCTGCTCACGGTCAGGGGGGCATCGGCGGCGGCGGCGCGCCCATCCGCGTAGCGGGCCCGCAGGGACGCAGCCCGCACGTGCGGGTACTCCTCCAAAATGAGATGCCGGGTCATCAGCGCCAGGGCGCGTGGCTCGGCGTGGCGGCGGGCGGAGAGCTGATCTATCGGCAGGGCCTGGCCCACCCGGTGCACCTGGTGCGAGCTCTCCAGGCCGTGCTGACGCTCCAGCAGCTGCAGGGTCAGGCGGGCCTGTTCCTCCGAGCGCGCAGCCCTGACGATCCAGGCGCGGCTGGCGCCCTGCAGCCCCAGCCGCGCGGTCAGGCCGGAAACGGGGCCGTGCTCGCCGGGCCGCTCACCGGGTGCCACGCCCAGGCGATAGCCGTGCTCTCCCTCACTCAGGTACACGTACCAGACACCCGGGGCCGGAGCCAGACGGGCAAAGCCCACATGGTTGGGCGTGCCCTCCAGAACCCGGCCGCTCTCCGCGGTCAGACGCAACACCGGGCCGTCGTAGCCGCGGCTCTGCACCCGCGCAATGCGAGCCGGCCGGATCTGACCCTGGGGGTCGGCGGACCACACCGCCTCCCCCTCCAGCAGTTCGGCCACGCTGCGGACCCCCTGCACCGTGTGCACGGGGACGTCCGGCAGCAGGCACTGGTCGTCGTCGCCCACCACGCAGAGGTTGCGGTAGCGCCCCGCCAGCAGTCGCACCAGCACGTACTGGGCGTGGTTGGTGTCCTGATACTCGTCCACCAGGATGTAGCGGAACCGTTCCTGGTAGGCCGTGAGGACGTCCTCGCGGGTCTGCAGAAGCTGGACGGTCTTCACGATGAGATCGTCAAAGTCCAGGGCACTGCCGGCGGCCAGCTTGCGCTGGTACAGCTCGTAGACCTGGGCCGTGCGCTGGGCGAAGTAGTCGCGGGCCTGCCGCGCAAAGGCCTCCGGGCCCACCAGTTCGTTCTTGGCGGAGGAGATGGCGGACAGTACGGCGTAGGGGTTGAACTGCTTGTCCGACAGGTTGAGCTCCTTCAGGCACTCCTTGACCACGGCCTGCTGGTCGGACCCGTCCAACACCACGAAGCGGCGGTCCAGACCGGCCTTCTCCGCCTCCCGACGCAGGATCCGCACACAGGCGGAGTGAAAGGTGCTGACCCAGATGTCCCGGCTGACGGGGCCCACAAGCTCCGCCACCCGCTCCTTCATCTCGCCCGCCGCCTTGTTGGTGAAGGTGATGGCCAGGATGTGGAACGGGCTAACGCCCTGCTCCAAGAGGTAAGCGATGCGGTGCGTCAGAACCCGGGTTTTGCCGCTCCCGGCCCCGGCCAAAATGAGGAGCGGCCCCTCCCGATGGGTGACCGCTTCGCGTTGTTCGTCGTTTAGATGGGCCAACAGGTTGTCCAACGTGTACCTCCACAGGCCTCACGGGCCGCACGTGCTGGCGCCCGGACCGCGCCCGGCGCCTCCCTAAGATTCCCCCCGTCCCTCGTTGTTTCCTTCCCCGTCGACCACATAACGCCGGGGGGTCTCGGCGGCCAGGGGCAGGTCCGGCGTCGGCGCCTGAACGTCCTGCCGCTGCGCCTTCGCGTCCTGCCGCTGCTCCTGAGCTTCCAGCCGCTTCGGGCCGGGCAGCGTGACCCGGAAGGTGGTGCCCAGGCCGCCCTCGCTCTCGGCTTCCATGCGGCCGCCGTGGGCCTGAACGATGCGGAAGCTCACGGCCAGGCCCAGGCCGGTGCCCGTGTCTTTGGTGGTGAAGAAGGGGTCAAAGATGCGCGGCAGAACCTCCGGCGCAATCCCGGGACCCGTGTCCCGGCAGGCAATGACCAGTTCACCCTGAGGGGACAGGCTGGTGGTCAGCACCACCTCGCCATGGCCGTCCATGGCCTCGACCGCGTTGGTCAGGAGGTTGAGAAAGACCTGCCGCATCTGCCGCGGGTCAACCTGCATTCCAGCGGCCGCCGCGCCCCACTCCTTGTGGATGATGACGTCCCGGGCCGCCTCCTTGGCCTGAATCAGCAGCACCACTTCGTCCAGAAGCTGGTGCAGGTCCACCCACCGCCGGTTGGGCGTGGTGGGACGGGCCAGCGTCAGGAGGTCCTCCAGAATGCTGTCAATGCGATCGATTTCGCTGAGAATCAGCTCTGCGTACTCCTGGGCCGGTCCGGACGACCGCTGGCTGTTGAGGAGCTGTACAAAGCCGCGAACGGTGGTCAGCGGGTTGCGGATTTCGTGGGCCGCACCGGCCGCCAGCTCGCCCACCGCCGCCAGCTTTTCCACCTGCTTCAGGTGTTCCTGCATCTTGCGGTGCTCCGTCACGTCGTGGGCCATGCAGACCACGCCGATCAGGCGGGTCTGGTCCCGCAAGGGCGAGATGTGCACGTCCACCACCAGCCGGTCGGGGCCCACCGTCAGGGTGGCGCCGTAGATGTCCTGGGGCGTGCCCGTGGCCAGAACCTCCAGCAGCGGCTGAACCAGCGATTCATCCCCGGCCACCTCGGACCAGAGGCGCCCTTCCGCCGGTTCGTCGTCGGCCAGGCGTCCGCCCAGCATCGTCCGGGCGGCGTAGTTAAGCTGCCGCACCCGGCCGTCGGCGTCCAGGGCAACGATGGCGCTGTTGGTCTCGCGCAGGAGGATGTTGGTGAAAGCCTGCATCCTGACCAGGTCCTCGTAGCGCTTCTGCACCTCGGTGAACAGGCGGGCGTTCTCGAGGGCCAGAGCCGCCTCGCCTGCTACGGCGGAGAGCAGGTTCGTCTGGTCGGAGTTGAACGTGGTGGCCTGAGCCTTGAAGACGCAGAGGACACCCGTGGTCCGCCCGCGGGCCGTCATGGGGATGGCCAGGGCCGAGCGAACGCCTGCCTTCTGAAAGAGTTCCACGTCATCCGGGCGTTCCTGCTTCAGTTCGGCAATGAAGTCCGCCGCGTACAGCGGCTGGCGGGCCCAGGCCGCCTGACCCGCCAGGCCCTGGCCGGCCGGAACCGTCCAGCCCAGCATGGCATTGCCGCTGAACCCCCAGGCCGCCCGGCTGACCAGGTCACCCGTCTCATCTTCCGCCAGCAGGATGATATTGGGCCAGCCCGTCAGGCGGCCCACCACCGCCGTCACCCGGTTGAGCGTCGCCTCCAGGGAAAGCGATTCGCTCAGGCTCTGGGCCAGCGAGGACATACCCACCAGGGTGGAGCTGTAGGTCAGGGTCCTGGCCGCACCCGTGCCGGTGAGGAAGGCGCGCAGCTGCTCCATGGCCTCGTCCACGTCACCCGTTCCGGCCAGGTGCGGATCGCGGTCCAGGACGCGGGCGCAAGCCTCCACCACCCGCGGGTCAAACTGGCGCCCGGCCTCGCTCTTCAGCTCGTCGACGGCGTCGGCCAGAGGCCGGGCCGGGCGGTAGGCGCGGCCGGAGGTCATCGCCTCGAAGGCACGGACCACGGCCAGGACGCGGGAGGCAAGGGGGATGGCCTCTCCGGCCAGGCCGTCCGGGTAGCCGAAGCCGTCAAAGCGTTCAAAACCGTGGCGCACGATGCGCGCCACGGGCACCAGATCTCCAATCTGACTGATGAGGCGGGCGCTGGACTCCGGGTGGGCCAACAGGGCTCGCCTCTCCTGGGGGTTGAGGGGACCGGGCTGCTCCAGCCGCCGCTCCAGTTCCGGGTCCAGGCCAATGTCCTGCAGCAGAATGGCGTGGCGCAGGTCCCGCGCCACGTTGTCATCGGCGTCAAGTTCGCGGCAGATGGCGCCCGCCAACTGGATCATCCGCTCTGAACGCCGGACGCGGTAAGGCGCCCTGGCGCCGGCCAGGGAGAGCAGGCGGTCCACCGCCTTTTCCTGCGCCCGGTGGGCGGTGTAGCGCGACGCCACGGAGGCCAGCAGCACAATGGCGGCCACGCCGGGCAGAGCCTTGAGCCCAAGCCAGCGAAGCAGCAGCCAGAGGACGATGGCCAGGGCAAAGCGCTCCACCCACTGTGCCCAGGTATGCTCGACGTGATCCCGGCAGACGTCCAGCACGGGCTCGTCACGGTGGAGGGCAAAAGCCACGCCCATGACGGCGATGTTCAATGCGGCGTAGACCAGGGCGCTGGCCATGAACCCCAGGCCCAGCGGCCCCGGCACGCCCACCAGACGCACCACGGCTGTGGCCGCCGCCACCCGCCAGGCCGTCTGCCCGATGTTGAACAGGATGACGCGTGGCTCATTTTGACGGAGCAGCCCCACGGCGGTCACGCCGGACAGCATGGCCAGCATGACCGTGGTGGGGCCGAACAGCCAGATGGCAGCCAGGCTGAGCGACGTGGAGAAGGACAGCTTCTCCCCCTTGACCAGGCGGGCCTGGAGGAGTTCCGTGACCGCAATGAGCAGGGACAGCCAGAGGGTCATGGACGGGTGGGGCCTCTCCCAGAAGGCCACAGAGAGGACAACCACTGCCAGGCCGCTGTAGCCTGTAAGGAAGAACCACCGGTCCACGGTCAGCCGTTGAACCAAGCTATCCTCTCCCTGCCTTCAGATGCGCGCAGGCGTCTTGTCAAATTATAGCATGCCCTGTACGGGTACGTCAGTGACGGCGGCGCCGCAGCTCACCCGCCACCTCAAGGCTGGACAGTCCATGGTGATGGAGCAGGACCAGCGTGTGGAACCAGAGGTCGGCCACCTCCCAGACCAGGTTGTCCAGGTCCGCATTCTTGGAGGCCATAACGACCTCCGTGGCCTCTTCACCCACCTTCTTGCAGATGGCGTCGGGGGCCCGGTCCAGCAGGCGGCGCACGTATGATCCCTCCGGGGGACTCTGCCGCCGAGACTCGATGACGCCATCCAATTCCGTCAGGAGAGCGCCCAGGCCCGTTCCTTCCCGACAGGCCGGGGCGGCCGCCGTCGCACCGGCCGTCAGGGGATTGTGAAAACAGGACCGGTCTCCCTGGTGGCAGGCGGGTCCTTCCTGCTCTACCTCAATCAGGAGGGCATCCCGGTCACAGTCCGCCCACACGGCGCGGACCCGCTGCACGTGGCCCGACGTCTCGCCCTTGTGCCAGTAGTCCTGGCGGCTGCGGCTCCAGTACCAGGTCTCCCCCGTCTCCAGCGTCCGCGCCAGGGCCTCACGGTCCATGTAGGCCAGCATCAGCACCTGGCCGCTAACCGCATCCTGCGCCACCGCCGGCACCAGACCGTCCCGGCCGAACCGAACCTCGTCAGCTCCTGTCACCCGGAATGCATTGGCATTATCCATCGCCGTCAGCCCAACCTTCCTTGCTGGATGCGGCTGCGCCTGCCGGTGCAGACAGCTGCGCCACCGGCGGCGCCGCCGCCCATCGCACCGGCACGCCCCGCTCTGCCAGATACTGCTTCACTTCGGCTATGGTCAAGCGGCCAAAGTGAAAGAGCGACGCGGCCAGGGCCGCGTCGGCTCCGCCCTCGGTCAGGACGCGGTAGAAGTCCTCCAGCCGCCCGGCTCCGCCGGAGGCCACCACCGGAATGGCGACCCGGTCCGCCACCGCCCGGTTCAGCTCCAGGTCATAGCCGTCCGCGGTGCCGTCTGCATCCATGCTGTTGAGCACCAGTTCGCCGGCTCCCAGGCGCTCGGCCTCGGTCACCCAGTCCAGGAGGTCGCGGCCCGCGGGGCGGCGGCCGCCGTGGGTCACCACCTCCCAGCGGCCGGTCCAGCGCGCTCCGTCGTACACCCGCCGCGTGTCCACCCCCACGGTGATGCACTGGGAGCCGAAGCGGTCCGCGCCTCGCGCGATGAGGTCCGGATGCAGCACGGCCTGGGTGTTTATGGAGACCTTGTCCGCACCTGCCCGCAGCAGCCTGCGGATGTCTTCGAGGTCGGCAATGCCCCCTCCCACCGTGAGCGGGATGAACGCCTCCGCCGCCACCCGGGCCACCACTTCGGGCATAGCACGGCGGCCCGAAGGGGAGGCGGAGATGTCGTAGAACACCAGCTCGTCGGCCCCGGCCCGGTCATAGGCCGCCGCCAGCTCGGCGGGGTCACCGGCGTCCCGCAGGGCCGTGAAGCGGACGCCCTTTACCACGCGCCCATCCCTGACGTCCAGGCAGGGCACAATGCGGCGGGTCAGCCCGGAGCCGGCCGCCTCCCGGGCGGCCCGAAGCGCCTCCGGAAGGCACAGCTTGCCCTCGTACAGCGCCTTGCCCACCACGGCCCCGGCAACGCCCTGGCGGGACAGTCCGGCCAGGGCCCGCACCTCATCCAGGCGCGAAACGCCGCCGGATGCCAGGACCCGCAGCCCCAAGGCGGCCAGCCGCCGGGCGCCGTCGGTGTCGGCTCCGGTTAGCATGCCGTCGCGGGGGATGTCCGTGTACAGCACCTCTTTTACGCCCAGGCCCAGCAGGGTGCGCCCCGCGTCCTCCAGGCCGAGGCCGCTGTCCTCCTGCCAGCCGTGCGTGGCCACCCGGCCCTGGCGGGCGTCCACGGCCACCACCACCCGGTCCGGGTGCCTGCGAAGCAGATCCGCCGTCCAGAGGGGACGCAGGACCGCCGCCGTCCCCACCACCACCCTGGCGGCGCCCGCATCCAGCGCGGCGGCTACGGCCCCCGATGTCCGCAGGCCGCCGCCGAACTGTACGGGAATGGACAGGGCCCGGGTCAGGCGGCGCAGCACCTCTAGGTGGCGGGGTTCGCCCGACGCGGCGCCGTCCAGGTCCACCACGTGCAGGGCCCGGGCCCCCTCCTCCTGCCAGCGGAGTGCCATCGCCACAGGGTCGTCCGAGTAGACCGCTGGCCGCGTCAGGTCGCCCTGCTGCAGACGCACACAGCGGCCGCCCTTCAGGTCGATGGCGGGCAAAAGAAGGAAGGATGAGGACGGCCAGGCGCCGGATGGCCCGGCAGCCGCCGGCTGCGCCTCTGTTTCCCAATGGGTGGTCATGCGGATTGCTCCTTGCTGCCCGCTGCCAGGCGGGCGAAGTTGGACAGGATGCGGAGCCCGGCCTCCGCCGACTTCTCCGGATGGAACTGGACGCCGTGGCAGTTTTCCCGGCTTGCCGCCGCCACCAGGTCCAGCCCGTAGGGCGCTGTGGCGATGGTTACCCGCGGGTCGTCCGGAACGACGTGGTAGGAATGGACGAAGTAGACGTGGGGCTGGGGCGGCAAGTCCCGCAGCAGCGCGGTTGAACGGGTGATGTCCAGCCGGTTCCAGCCCATGTGCGGGACCTTGAGGCCGGCACCCTCCGGCAGGCGCTGCACGCGCCCGGGCAGGATGCCCAGTCCCTCGACCCCGCCGTTCTCCTCGCTGAAATCAAAGAGGAGCTGAAGGCCCAAGCAAATGCCCAGCAGGGGCCGGCCCAAAGCCGCCGTCCGGCGCAGCGCCCCGTCCAGTCCCTGGCGGCGCAGGGCGGACATGGCGTCGGCGTAGGCGCCCACGCCGGGAAGGATCACCGCCGCCGCCCGTAACACCTGGTCAGGGTCGCTGGTGATGAGCGAGCGGAAGCCCAGGCGCTGCAGGGCCTTCTCCACGCTGTGCAGGTTGCCCATGCCGTAGTCCACAATGGCGATCAATGGCGTCACCTTCCGCATCACAACACGCCCTTGGTCGACCGCACCCCTTGCACGCGCGGGTCCAGCCGCACCGCCTGCCCCAGGGCCAGGGCGGCCGCCTTGAAGAGCGCCTCCGCCTGGTGGTGGGCGTTGTCTCCATACAGCAGGTTCAGGTGAACGGCGGCGCGGCCGTTGACTGCCAGGGCGCGGAAGAACTCCTCCACCAACTGCGTGTCCATGTCGCCCACTCGCTCACGGCTGAAGACCGCCTCCACCCGGCAGAAGGGCCGGCCGCCCAGGTCCACCACCGCCAGGGCCAGGGACTCGTCCAGGGGCGCGTGGGCGGAGCCAAAGCGGGAGATGCCCGCCCGGTCTCCCAGGGCCCGGTCGAGGGCCTGCCCCAGGACAATGCCGCTGTCCTCCACCGTGTGGTGAGCATCAACCTGCAGGTCCCCCGCCGCATCCAGCTCCAGGTCCAGGAAGGCGTGCCGCGCCAGCTGGTCCAGCATGTGGTCAAAGAAGCCCACGCCCGTGCGCACCTGCGCCCGTCCGGTCCCGTCCAGGTTCAGGCTGCAGCGAATCCGCGTCTCGCGCGTCTCACGGGATACCTCGGCCTGGCGGCTCATGCGGCTCCCCCCTCCTGCGTTCCGTTCAGCCGGGCCTCCACCGCCCGGGCGTGGGCCTCCAGGCCTTCCCGGCGCGCCAGCCGCGCGGCCACGGGGCCCACGGCTCCCAGCCCCGGCGGCGAGGCGAAGATGAGGCTGGTGCGCGTCTGGAAGGTGTCCACGCCCAAGGCCGAAGTAAACCGGGCGGTGCCGCCGGTGGGCAGCACGTGGGACGGTCCGATGGCGTAGTCCCCCAGGGACTCCGTGGCCAGCCGGCCGACGAAGATGGCTCCGGCATGATGAATGGCGGGGACCAGGGACCAGGGGTCGTCCACCTGCAGCTCCACGTGCTCTGGTGCCAGGAGCGAGACCAGTTCGGCCGCCTCTTCCAGGCCGGACGTGGTCACCAGCGCGCCCGCATCCCGCAGCGACCGTTCCGCCACCGCCCGCGTTGGCAGGTCCTGCAGCTGCCGGACGAGTTCCGCCTGAACCCGCTCCGCCAGCGAGGCGTCAGGGGTGAGGAGGTAGGCTCTGCCTCCCAGGTGCTCGGCCTGGGACAGCAGGTCAGCGGCCAGCCAGTCCGGGCGCGAGGCGCCGTCGGCGATGACCGCTATCTCGCTGGGGCCCTGCAGTCCGTCGACCCCCACGTCGCCGAAGACCAGCTTCTTGGCCAGGGTGACGTACGTGTTGCCGGGACCGGCGATCTTGTCCACCCTGGGCACCGTCCGGGTGCCATACGCCAGTGCGGCAATGGCCTGGACGCCACCCAGGCGGAACGCCCGCGTCACGCCCAGCTCGGCCAGGGCAGCAAGGACGTGACGGTCCACGCTGCCATCGCGCCGCGGCGGGGTGCACACGGTCAGGTCAGGCACGCCGGCCACCCGAGCCGGAACGCCCGCCGCCAGGACGGTGGAGAACAGGGGCGCCGTGCCGCCGGGGATGTAGAGCCCCACCTTCTGGATGGGCCGCACCACCTGTCCCAGGACGGCGCCTTCCGTCTCCAGCGTCATCCATGACCCCTGGGCCTGACGGCGGTGGTAGCGCTCCAGGTTCTCGCGGGCCGTGCGCAGGGCGGCCAGAAACTCCGGCTCCACCCCGCGGCGTGCCTCCTCCATCTCCTCCGGCGTGATGACCAGCCCGGCCGGCGTCAGACGGACACCGTCAAAGCGCTCCGTCAGGCGAAGGAGGGCCTCGTCGCCGCCGGTGCGGACCTCCTCGATGAGCTGCCGTACGGATGCCTCCAGCTCGGCGGACCCAAATCCGCGCCGGTCTTCCAGGCTGCGGCGAAAGTCACCGGCTGTGGTCAGGCGGAGCATGGGGCCACCTCCTCGGTGATCTGGCGCAGGCGCCGCACAAGGGGCTCCAGACTCTCCCGCTTCAGGTGCAGGGCCGCAGGGTTGGCAATGAGCCGTGCGCTGGATTCGGCAATGGTCTCCAGGGGCACCAGGCGGTTTTCCCGCAGCGTCTGGCCGGTGGAGACGATGTCCACAATGGCATCGGCCAGGCCGGCCGCCGGCGCTAGCTCCACGGCGCCGTGCAGGACAATGATCTCCGCCGGCCACCCCTTCTGCCGAAGGTAGGCCTCTGCCACCCTGGGGAACTTGGTGGCCACGCGCGTAATGGAGCGACCGGGAACCAGCGCCCCCGGGGCGGCGGAGGCGGCCAGTTCCGCCGGAGCCGCCATGACAAAGCGGCAGCCGCCGTAGCCCAGGTCCAGCAGTTCGGCGTAGACCTGCTGGTCCTCCAGCAGCACGTCCTTGCCCACAATGCCCAGATCAGCGGCGCCGTGGGCAACGTAGGTGGGCACGTCGGCCGGCCGGGCCACGATGAACCGCAGCCCCAGCGAGTCGTTATCAAAGAAGAGGCGGCGTGACTCCTCGCCTTCCAGAGAACCGCCGCCCAGCCCGGATCTGTTCAGCAGTCGTACCGTGGGTTCATAGAGCTTCCCTTTGGGGAGAGCCATGGTCAGTCTCTGCACCGGCATGCCTCCAGCCTGATACGTGGTCACCGCGGCGGCCGAGGCGGCCGCGGAGACGTCCTAGTGAATTCCTGCCTGCGTGGCAGACGCCGCCGGCCCTCGGAGGGGGCGGGCGCGCTCCGGATTCAGCGGGAGAGGGTCACCGCCCAGCGCGTCCAGGACCACGCAGTGGGACCCCTGCCGCCGGGCGTAGGCCTGGGCATCCTCGGGCCGGCCGTGCCAGACCACCGCCGGCCGCCCGACCCGGCGGAAGGCCTGCGCCCGCTGAAAGGCCAGCGTCTCCTGACCCTCCTCGGCCACGATAACCACCTCCGGACCAGGGCGCCTGAAGCCGGGGTCAGGTGATCTCCCAACGGCCTGCTGCAGGAGCCCCACATCCAGGGCGAAGCCGGTCGCCGGCAGATCCTGGCCGAAGGCCTGCAGCAGCCGGTCATAGCGGCCGCCACCCGCCACCGGGTAGCCGGAGCCCGGAGCAAAAACCTCAAAAATGAGGCCTGTATAGTAGTCCAGCCCGCGCACCAGTCCCAGGTCCGTACGGACCGGCGCGGCAAGGTGCCAGCGTTCCAGGCGCTGCGTGACCTGCCGCAAGGAGGCCAGGGCCTCCCGCGCCTCGCTGCTCTTCAGTCTGGCCAGGAGTGTTGCCGCCTCCTCATCGCCCCCCAGGCGGGTCGGGAGGAGGAGCAGGCGCTCGCTCTCCGCGTCCAGCCCAAGGGCGCGCACCAGGCGCGCGTAGCCTACCAGGTCACGGTCCGCCAGGGCCCGCCGCAGTTCTGCCTGCGCCTGGGGCTCCACGCCGCATTCTTGCATGATACCGGGGAGCAGACGGCTGTGACTCAGGCTCACGGCCAGCGTGTCAAGTCCCGCCGCCTGAAGGCCCTCCACGGCCAGGGCCACGACCTCGGCGTCCGCCTCGGGGCCCGCCGCCCCCACCAGTTCAACGCCGCTCTGCAGCACCTCGTGGGGCCGCCCGGTCCCCTGCCGCTGGTAGCGGAACACGGGAGCCGAGTAGCAGAGCCGCAGGGGCAGCGGCTGCCCTGTCAGGTGGGTTCCCACCAGGCGGGCGATGGGCGTGGTCATGTCCGGGCGCAGGGCCAGGATGCGGCCGCGACGATCGATGAATTTGTAGAGATTGTCCGGGTCCGGGTCGCCGGTGCCGGGCAGGACCGCCTCCAGCATTTCCAGGGTGGGGGTGGCCACCTCACAGTAGCCCCACCGCCGGTAGGTCTCCAGCAAACGGGCCTCCAGGATCCGTCGGGCCGCCGCTTCGTCCTGCAGTACATCCCGAAGCCCGTCCGCCACCTGGCTCCGACCGTTCACTTCGTTCATGCCGGCGCGGCCTCCTTGCGTACTTTACCGTGGTGAATCGTTAAAGCCCGTGGACAATAATAACACCGGCCGAAGGCCGGCGTCAATGGTTGATCAGGAGAATGAACAGAGGGGCGGCGGGGCGGTCCCTATCTCTTGCCCGCTTTCTTGAGCCGCTCCAGCACCAGACGGTAGCCGTCCGCTCCGTACAGCAGGCACCGCTTGACGCGGCTGATGGTGGCGGTGCTGGCGCCTGTGATCTCAACGATCTCTTCGTAGGTGCGGTTCTGGTCCAGCATCTTGGCGACTTCCAGGCGCTGAGCGATGGACTTCAGCTCACTGACGGTGCAGATGTCCTCAAAGAAGGCGTAGCACTCGTCCACGTTCTTGAGCAGCAATATGGCTTCAAAGAGCTTGTCCGTTGACTCGTCGCGTATCTTGTCGTTGACTGCCACCGCGGGCACCTCCTCGGCCGGCCTATGTGGTCGTCCTGTCAATATACTTTGCCGGAGGCTGCAAGATTCCTTCCCCCGGCGCAGCGCGCGGGGCGCGACCTCCGCCGCGCCCCCGTGCCGGCTCACCCGGCGATGATTCCCCACAACTTACTGAACAAGTGCGAGATGAAGCTTGCAGACCACAATTTCGTTGTCCTGAACCACCATCTGCAGACTGTCCCCCGGCTGCCACCCCAGCAGCTGCCTCAGTTCCTCCGGGATGGAGATACGACCGTCCTCCACCGTGACCGTCAGTTGCGCCAACCTTCATCCCTCCGATCACCTGAAGGAGGATTCGTGTCTCCCGCCGCGTTTCCCTTGTAACGCCGGCGGCAATCGCTCGACGCTTTCCTCTCTTCTTCGCCACGCGGGAGCTTTGTGCGTGATCCCGGCACCTCCCCTCCGCCGGCCGAAAGGCGGTCGGGTGGGCGCGAACTCAGGTGGCTGGGCGTGATCTGGCCCTGAGGGCTTACTGCGCACCCCGGGCGGAGTCGGCCGGCCGCGGCCGGGTTCGGTCGTCCAGGGCCAGCACGGCGCGGGCCGTTCCCGCTCCGGTGACGAACGCCGAGAAGAAGCCGCCCCGCAGGGCTCCCAGGATGGCCGGGGCCTTGTCAACGCCTGTGGCCACGCCGATTCGCTGCGGAATAGCCTTCATCTGGTCGGGCCTCAGGCCAACAAAGCGCTTGTTCAGAGGAGTCTCCACCAGCCTGCCCTCCAGGTCGTGGAACTCCGTATCGATGTTGCCCACGGCCCCTGCTTCGGCCACCGCCGCAATCTCGGAGGCCGTGAGCCCGCCCGACCTGACCAAGGTGCAGCCGGCGGACACCAGGCCGACGCCCACCAGGGCCACCTGGGCGGAGGCGGCCCGCTCCAGCACCCGCGCGATCTCCGGCTCCACCAGGAACGTGTCGCGGCTGGCCGGGCTGGCCACTACGGCCGGTGCATTCAGAAGGAAGTAGTCGCCGTGGAACTTGATGGCCAGCAGGCGCGCTGTCTCGTTGGCGTGCCAGCTGGCGCCGACGGGACCCTGCCCGCCCACCATGGGCACAAAGTGGGAGACGCGGGGCTTGGGATGCTCAATGGCATGCGCCACGGCGTTGACGGTGGTGCCGGCGCCCACGGCCACCGAGGCCCCGGCCGGCAGAATCTCACTCAGCAGTTCGCCGGCGGCGCGGGCCACAGCGCTCAGCGGTGTGCCAACGTCCTCCGTGTCCGGCACCACAACGGCGTCGCGCAGCCCGAACCTGGCCTCCATCTCTGCGGAAAGCCGGTCTACCTCCGGATGGGGCGTGTGGATGCGAATCTCCACGATGCCCAGGCTCCGTGCCAGGGTGAGCAGTCGGCTGACGTGGGGTCTGGACATGCCAAGCCTGTCGGCAATCTCCTGCTGGCTGAGCCCATCCAGGTAATACAGGCGGCCCATCTTGGCCAGCAGGCGGGCGCGGCGCTCTTCGCTGGGAGACACTGGGCTCCTCCTCCACTGCAAGTTGTACGGCTGTTCCGCAAAAGCGCATATGTGTATTCCCACTTTATCCTGAGGCCTTGCGGGTGTCAACGACGGGGCCTGCTGCCGCCTCCTTCCCGGGCCTGCTCAGAAAGCGACGCACGTCCTCGCGGTAGCGGGCCGTCACCATGTGCTTGAGGCGAAGGGGCAGGCGTCCCCGGACGGGCACCGAGCCGGCCAGCGGCAGAGGACCCAGCGTGCCAAACCCCTGCCTGGGCCCCAGCGAGGCCAGGGTCCCCCTCAGCCGGAGAGGCTGGGGTGCAGCCTCCTCGCCGCGCAGCAGGGCGCCCAGGGCAACTGCCGCCCGCTGCCCCTGGAGTTCCGCCAGTTGGGCGCTGGGCGCCGCGGGGCCGGCGGCGCAGTCACCCACCACAAACACCCGAGGGTCTGTCAGCGACCGCTGCGCCTGGTCCACCAGCACCCTGCCCTGGCGATCGACCGCAAGGCCGGCCTCCCTCAAGAGCGGCGGCGGCGTCACGCCCGCGGCCCAGATGGCCAGGTCAAAGGGCACCGGGTCCGTGCCGGCCAGGTGGAGCAGGCCCGGCTCCACCCGCTGCACCTGAGTCTGCGTGCGCACCTGCACGCCCTGCCGCTCCAGCTCGCCGCGCACCCAGGCCTGCTGGCCGGCGGGAAATCCGTTCGCCAGGTAGGGCAGGGCCTCAAGAAGGGTCAGCTTCAGGTCCGGGCGCGTTGCGGCGACTTCAGCCGTAACCTCCAGCCCGGTCAGCCCGCCGCCCACCACCGCCACCGACGCCCCTGCGGGTAGGTGCTGAATCTCCCGCCGAACCGCCAGGGCCTCTTCCAGGGTGCGCAGGGTTCTGGTGTGTTCGGCCGCCCCAGGGACTCCGTAAAACTGGTTGCGGCTCCCCAGGGCCACCACCAGATAGTCGTAGGCAAGCCGCCCTGAGGTAAGCAGCACTTCGCGGGGAGCCAGATCCAGCCCGGACACCTCCGCCTGGCGGAAGCGGCGTTCCGGTAGCCGGATGGGAACGGTAACCGCCCCGGCGTCAGCGGTGCCCGCTGCGACGGCGTAGAGTTCCGGCACCAGCGTGGTATAGGCGTTCCGGTCGACCAGCATGACCTCCAGCCCTCGGCTCACCGGGTCCTTCTCCAAGCTCCGCAGGAACGAGAGGCCACCGAACCCTGCACCCAGCACGACCAACCTCGGGGCTGTCATGTGGTTCACCTCCGGCTATCTCTCTATGTGAATCGTATCACAATTATCCTCTTTTGTACAGTAAATTCTTTCTTTAATTGGCGTGTCCGGCCTGGCACGGAAAAGCGCCCCCTCCCCGTCAAGGGGAAGGGGCGCGAAGGTAGTGGCGCCTCCGTCGCAGGTCTCGAGCGGGCCCGCCGCTCAGGGCGTGGTGGGGGGCAGCCCGCCGGGCTCGCCCTTTAGCTCCTTGCCCAGGTTCAACACCGGGGCGGACCGGAGGATGACGATATCCACGCGGCGGTTCTTGGCCCGCCCGGCCTCCGTGGTATTGTCGTAGAGCGGGCGGAATTCGCCGTAGCCCATGGCGCCGAAGCGCTCCGCCGGCAGGCCCTTGGTGTCTGTGAAGTAGCGCACTACGTTGCTGGCGCGCCGCGTGGACAGCTCCCAGGTGGTGGGGACTAGGGTGGAGTGGAGGGGCCTGTCGTCGGTGTAGCCCTCCACCTGAACGTAGTTGCCGAGCTCCTGGAGCTTGCCTGCCACCACGTCCAGGACCTTCTGCGCCTCCGGCCGGAGGTCCGCCGAACCGGTGTCAAAGAGGACGGTACCCTGCAGGCTGACAATGATGCCGCGCTCGTTCTCGAACACGCGAATCTGACCGGTGTCGGCCAGGTCCTGCATGTCGGCGGCGATCTCCTCGCCTGCCTCCTGCAGCGTGTTGCCCAGGCCGCCGCCAAACCCGGGACCGGCACCAGGCATGGGGACCACGGACCCGCCCCCCTGGTTGAAGGCGATCGCCAGCGACCCCGCCAGAGCCGCATACTTCGCCTTGTCCACGTTGGACATGGCGTACATGACAATGAAGAAGGCCATCAGAAGGGTAATCAGGTCCGAGTAGGTGAGGAGCCAGCGCATGGATCCGCCGCCGTCGTGGCCGCCTCCTCCGCCGCCGTGCTCCTCAGCTCGCTTTCTGGCCACTACTCCCCGCCCCCCTCCTTGGCCGCCTTGGTCTTGTACTTGGGCGGCAGGAAGACTTCCAGCTTCTCACGCACGATGCGAGGGCTTTCGCCCGCCTGCAGCGACAGCACGCCTTCCAGGATCAGCTCACGGCGCAGCAGTTCGCTGGCGCTCTTGGCCTTGAGCTTGCCGCCCAGGGGAAGGAAGAAGATGTTGGCGAAAAAGATACCGTAGAAGGTGGCCATGAAGGCGTTGGCGATACCTTCAGCCAGTCTCTCCGTGCCCTCGTTAAGGTGGGACAGCACGTTGACCAGGCCCATGACGGTACCGATGATGCCCATGGTGGGCGAGTAGCCGCCCGCCGCCTCCAGCACGCCGGCGCCGGCCTTGTGGCGCTTCTCCATAAAGGCGATGTCCGTCTCCAGGATGCTCCGCACCGCCTGCGGGTCCGTGCCGTCCACCACCAGCTCAATGCCGCGAATGAGGAACTCATCGTCCAGGTTCTTGACTTCGTTCTGCAGAGTCAGCAGGCCCTCGCGCCGGGCTTTCTCCACCAGGCTGACGATCTGGTCGATGACCCTGGTGGGGTCGTCCTCCTTGCCGCCAAAGGCTTTGCCCAGGAGCTTGGGCAGGGCCATGACCTCGTCCAGAGGGAAGGACACGAGCACCGCGCCGAAAGTGCCGCCCACAATCAGGACAAAAGCGGAGATATTGATCAGCTGGGCGAAGCTGCTGCCTTCCAGCAGAAGCGAGACAGCCAGCGCCCCCAGGGCCAGCACCAGGCCGGCGACGGTACTGATATCCATGCAGGTCACCTTTCACCGGTGCGACATTGTCGAGTCAGCGGCGCAAAGTGTCGAGTGAGGGCAACATAACCTGCGCCTGCTGGCCCAGATTCGACAATCCGTTGCCAGTATCCTCCTTTCCTGGGTGCTCAATGGACATGGCATGGCGGATTTGATAACGTGGGAAGCGCCCCGGGGCGGCGCATGAACCTGCTGCCGAACCCGGGTTGCTAAGGAGGGACACCCCGTGGCCCTGGAGCCAGGACTGCCAAAGTACAAGAAGCCGGTGCCGCGGAAGTACCGGGCCCGGCTTGTGGACCTGACGGACGTGGCCTCTCTGCGCGCCGAACTGAAGCGACTGGAGGTGGACCCCGGGGGCATCTACATCATGCAGACCAAGGGCGTTTCCCGCCTGGTGCTGCTGGAGGGCGTCTCCACCAAAGCCGCCAACATCATCAAGCAGGAGGCTCTGGCCCGGGGCGGCGATCTGGCGGTGTCGTGGAAGGTTGCCGACTTCGACCCCGAGCCCACCGACGTGCTGCTGATGGGCAGTCTGACGTTCTACCGCGTGTTGGTGGAAAAGCTGCTGCGCCAGTCCGTCTTTGACCTGGCCCACATGGGCCGGGAGATCGACAAGATGCTCACCGAGTCGGTGCCGGGGTACAGGGGGGCCACCCTCAGCCGGGGCCGCGTCCTGCGCCTTCATGACCGCGAGCTGGAGCTGGGCCGGAAGACCTACATCATGGGCATCCTCAACCTGACCGACGACTCCTTTTCCGACGACGGCCTGGGCCGCCAGTACGACAGGGCCCTGGAGCGGGCCCGCCGCATGGTGGCGGACGGTGCGGACATCATCGACGTGGGCGGCGAGTCCAGCGAGCGCCGCGACCACCAGCCCCTCACCTCCCAGGAGGAGCTGGACGTGGTGGTGCCCTTCGTCCGGCTGCTGCGGCGCGAGCTACCCGATACGGTGCTGTCCATCGACACCTGGAAGGCCCCGGTGGCCGCCGCCTGCCTGGAGGCGGGGGCGCACATTATCAACGACGTGGGGGCCATGCGCCGCGACCCGGACCTGCGCCGGGTGGCGGCGGACAGCGGCGCGCCCATCGTGGTGATGCACAGCCAGGAGACCACGGAATACCGGGACATCCTCTCCGACATGTACCGCTTCTTCTGCGAAGTGCTGGAGGAGGCCGCCGCCGCCGGGGTCAGCGAGGAGCAGATCATCCTGGACGCCGGCTTCGGCTTTGGCAAAAGCGTGCATCAGGACCTGCTGGTGACGCGGCGGCTGCGGGAGTTCACGTCCTTCGGGCGGCCCATTCTGCACGCCCCCTCCCGCAAGCGCACCATCGGCCGCGTGCTGGGCTACCCGGACACCGTGGAAGAGCGGCTGCTGGGCACGGCGGCCGCGGTGAGCATCGGCATTCAGAACGGGGCGGACATCGTGCGGGTCCACGACGTGCTGGACATGGCCCGCTGCGCCCGGATGACGGACGCGCTGGTGCGAGGGTACGATGGGCCGGACGAGTGAGGCGGGACGGCCTCAGCTTCTCTCGCGAGGGCGAAGGTTCTCCTGAAGGTAAGGAACCCTCTGCTGGCAGCAGAGGGTTCTTGGCATTTGGGCTGAGTCATGGATGCAGGCCCGCTGCGAGACTCCAGAGAAATGGAGGGGACGCACCCACCGGGGCGGTTCCTGGGTCGGTTAGCGGAGGAAGAGTGCACCCAATACCAACCCCAGCGAAATGACCACGCCTTGGTTCACCTTGAAGTAGGAGACTGCCACAAAGGCAGCGACAGCCATGGCTGCCGGGAAGATACCGACCTTGTCCGGCCGCACGAAAGGCAAGTATTCAATCACCAACGATAGAAAGAGCACCCATACTACTGGCTTGGCTCCGGCAATCATGCCCTTAATCACCGGTGAATCTTGATGCTCGAGCAAGAATGCGGCAAAGGCCACCATGAGGATGGCTGTGGGCAGAACCGTCCCGATGAGGCCGGCCAGAGCCCCTGGAAAACCGTCGACCCTGTACCCGACATAGGCCGCCATCTTCGTGGCAATCGGGCCGGGGAGCGTGTTTCCGATCGCGAGAGTGTCAGCGAACTCCGCATCGGTTAGCCATTTGAAGTTGCTGACTACCTCGTTCCTGATGAGGGGAATGGCAGATGGGCCGCCACCGTAGCCCAGCAGATTGGCCCGGGTGAAAGCCAGCAGAAGTTTCCAAAATATCATGTGCGATCGGTCCCTTCCTGGCCAACCGAGGGACCCAGCGCCCGGATAACCTGGTTGAAGTTCGTCTTGAGCTGGTCAGGCAGCCATTGGGCCTCGAGCAGTATGCCTGCTGCGTCCAGCTTCCGCCAGGCGTCCAACTCCTGAGGGCTAGCGTGTACTTCTCTGGTTAGCTGCTTTCGCCCCTCAGCCGCCCGTACGTTGCCAATGTTGATTTTGGTTGGTTTGAAGCCGGCCTCCATCAGCCTTACCAGAGACTGCGGATCGCGGACCAGGACCAGGACGTTCTCACCGGCAAACTTCTTTTCCGACAGTTGGGTGCCGGCCTCGGCCACGGTAAGAATGCTGGCCTTTACCCCAGCCGGAGTCGCCATCCTGAGCAACGTGCGCTGCGCGGGATTCCCGGCCACCTCATCATTGGCCACCACAATCATGGTGGCGCCTACGGTGCGGGTCCATCCCACGGCAACCTGACCGTGAATCAAGCGATCATCCACGCGCACCAGCACTACCTTCATGAGAATTCCCTCCGATCGAAGACAATCTGTCCCCGAGCCAGCGTCAGGACCACGGACAGGCCGCCGTCAAGGACCACGACGTCTGCGTCCTTTCCGGGGGAGAGCGTGCCCTTGCGGTCGATAGCGCCAATTGCGCGGGCGGGGGTTTCGGAGGCCATGCGGAGTGCCGCTGCCAACGGCAAACCCACCATGCGTACCACATTGGCTACGGCGCGGTCAAGCCGCAGCAGGCTGCCGGCCAGCGAGCCTGAACGGGTTCGCGCCTCACCGTCCTGCACGACCACCTCGGTACCCTCCCAGCGAGTAAAGGTGCCATCCCCAAGGCCCGCCACGTCAGCGCAGTCGGAAATCAGGATGACGCGTTCCGGGCCTACCAGACGGGTCACCATGGCCACCATTGCCGGCGACACATGCCGCCCATCGACTGTCAGCTCCAGGAACGTACTGGCATCCTCCACCAGAGCGACTACCGGCCCAGGCTCCCGGTGGTGGATGGGAGGCATGCCGTTGAACACGTGGGTGCCCCGCCTGCCGCCGTTGTGCAGGAATTCCTTGGCTTGCTGGTACGTCGCCCCGGTATGGCCAATGGAAACCTGCACCCCCTTCCCGGCGAAGAACCGCGTCGCCTCGATGCCACCGGGGAGTTCGGGGGCCAGAGTGGCCACCTTTAGGGCCGCCCCGGCGGCTTCCACAATGGCCTGCAAGTCCCCGTTCGCCACGGAACGGATGAAGGCCTCCGCATGGGAACCCTTGTGCCTGGGGTCGACGAACGGGCCCTCAAGGTGAGCCCCCAGGACTTCGACGCTCCCCTCCGCCGGCTGCCTTGTCTGGGATGCAGCCCAGCCAAGGGCGCGCTGCAAGTCAGGCAGGGGAGCACTGGTAGTGGTGGCCAAACAGGCCGTCACGCCTCCTTGCAGCAGGTACCCGGAGATGGCGGCAAAGGCGTCGCACGTACCCTGCATGAAGTTGCGCCCCATCACCCCATGCACGTGTGTATCGATGAATCCCGGCGCAACGATGCAGCCACTCACGTCCACCGCCTGGTAATCCAGGGGCAGGGGCTCCCCCGGCTGCAGCAGGCCCTGAATGCGTGCACCTTCCACAAGCAGCGTGTGAGGGGCCAGCTCTCCCCCGGGAGTCAGGACCTTTCCGCCACGTAAAGCCAAACGCTGTATCCTCACTGTTTCACTTCCTTCAGCAGGTGCGCGGCAAGATCCAGCAACTGCTCGACCGCCCCAGTGGCCACCCAGGCTGAGTCCCGTTCATACCCTCGCTTGTCGTCGGCCGGAGGCAGGTATCCAATGTAGTCTCCTGCGTATCCGACTACCAGGGTGACTGCGTGATGCGAGGCTTCGGCAGCCCGAAAGCCCTCACGCGCGTACAGCTCTCCCGGGAAACCCACCAGGACCAAGTCGCCTAGCGAAAGCACCTGAACCTGCCCCGGCAGGGACTCCGGCTTGGTCCTACTGCTGCGGGCCAGGCGTTTGCGGGCGCCCATCAGTTCCACTTCACGGAGCCGCACGATGGCAGGGGGACTATCACCTGAACGCGCCGCGGCCAGGGCTAGTTCAGCCTGCGCAACCAGCCCTTCAGCCACTTCTTCCGGCGTCGTTGCCGCCACCGGCAACCGACACTGCGCCAGACGGCCCGTAGGCCTTGCCGCATCGAGAGGCCGCCCGCCAACCGCCACCGCGTCGGCAAGGGGTCGCGCCAACCGCTGCGCTTCCTGCAGCCCTGATGCCTGGCGTGTGAAGCGCGTGCTTACATCAGCAGCCGCGCCATTGAGATACAGCACCGGCAGCGAGGGGCCAAACCTTGTCCGCAGCAGGTGCCGTACTTCCCCGGGGAGATCAGGTGACACGAGAAGGTTCTTGGCGTCCAGAACCGTGGGGTGGCAGGCAAAGTGCCAGACCAGGGCCAGCCAACGCCCGTCTTCCCGCCTCACGGCTAATGTGGTGAGTTGGCTGTCCGCCGGACCTGAAGGGTCCTGACGGTTGGTTGCCACACCTTGAACTGCCGTTCTGCTCACTGCCAGAGAGGCCTCCGTAGCCCCGGCAGCAGCCTCAGAGGCTGCTTCCAAGACAAGAGACGCCACGGCTTCACGCAGTCTGGCTCCGCCATCAGAGCCCTCCACAGGACTGAACTCCGGACGTCGAAACCCCGTAGGCCCCGAGTGGGTGTGGCTGGCCGCCACAAAGACGGCCTCCTGCCGCACGCCCAGTTGCTGCTGAAGACGCTCTCGCAGCGCATCCACCCAGGCGCCGTCCACCGACAGCAGATCAAGGGACACCAGCAGCGCCGATCCTTCTTCAGCCTGCAGGTAGAGACAATTGACCTCCAGCGGGCGAAGCGTCCCCGTTGACGTGCCCTGGCGCGCCCCATAGCCGTCAAGAGGTGTGCCTGTGGGAACCTCTATGACGCGAGTGCTCGCGCCAGCGCGCCATACTGCGCTGCTCATGCCAGCTCCGGAATGCGGTGCCGATAGCGCTCCCCCAGCTCGTCGTTATGGGCATCGCCTCCAGGGAGGTTGCGGCTGATTCGCACGGGCGGTTGGTGACCGTGAGCCAGCAGCCACTCCACCGTCTCGGCCATCGCCGCCTGGATCAGGGCCACCGAGGCAATGGTGGAGGCGGGCCCGATTCGATACGGAAGACCCGACAGTTCCAGGACTGCATCACCTGCAGGAACGCCCGTATCGAGGAAGTAGTCGCAAACCTCAAACAGACGCTTGCCGCCGGAGTGTCGACAGGGAGCAGACAATGAATGTGCCTTGGAGCTCACGGCCACGGTGATGGCACCGCGCTGCCGCGCCTCCAGTGCTACGTCAATCGGCAGTGGGTTGATTCCGGAGTTGGATATGATAAACAGTACTTCGCCGGGCCGGACGTCGCCGAGCTTCAGAACGCTCGCGCCCAGACCCTCCACCCGTTCGAACCTGTCAGTGATCTGCTGAGGCCAGATGGCTCGGACGGTTGTCAGGGTGCCGGCTCGCACGAATACCTCCTCTGCGGCCATGTGAGAATGTCCGGAGCCAAAGAGGTGCACGATACCGCCGTCAGCGATGGATTGCCCCATCCTGGCGGCTACCTCCCGAATGGTGCCCAGCTGGCTGGTCTGGAGTTCCTGAAGCAGGTCCACCAGCCGCTGGAGATACGCAGATGCTGCCACACGGATCCCTCCTGAGATGTGGGGTCACCGGCTGCGGCCGGTGACCCCATTGACTTACTTCAGCAGTCCAATGTAGCCCCCCACGAGACCAATGGCAACCATGGCAATCATGATGACTGTGGGACTCTTGCCCTTGCGAACCGCAGTGAAGACCAACCACGCGGACAGCAGTGGCAAAGCCTTGGGAAGAATCCCGTCAAGCATCTTCTGCACGGGAATGGAGGCCTCTTGCATTGTGTAGACCATGGGCGTCGTCACGTTGAGCCACGAGGCCACCAGGGCGCCGAGTACCATGAGGCCCAGAATGGCCGCGCTCTCCATCCACTTGTGGATCTGCATGCCTTCCATCTGCTCAAGGAAGCGATCGCCAAGTCGATATCCGTACTGAATACCCGACCAGCGTACCCAGAAGTGAATGGCATTGACGGCAACGAGGAAGAAGATGGGCGCCAGGGGGTTGCCAGTCAGCGCCAGTGTTACGGCCACGCCGGCGATGATGGGCCGCAAGGTACCAAAGAACAGGGAGTCACCAATGCCGGCGAGCGGTCCCATTAGGCCGCCCTTGACGGCCTGAATGCCTTCCTCGTCGATGGCCTCTGCTCCGGCCGCAAGCCGCTCTTCCATGGAAGCAACCATGCCAAGGATCGGCCCCACGGTCCAGGGGTGAGTGTTGAAGAATGACAGGTGCCGCTTGTAGGCAGCCACCCGGTCTTCCTTCTTCTGGTAGAGCTTGTTGATCAGGGGCAGCATCGTCCACGCGAAGCCCAGGCCCTGCATCCGTTCGTAGTTGAAGGCACTCTGCAGGCCGAACGACCTCCAAAACAGCTGACGCAGATCGCGCTGGTCGACTCTTGGAGTCTTGGTCTCAACCGCAACCGATTCCACGGATCTCACCTCGCTTAATGGCTAGATGCGGACCGGTACTGCAGAATCAGAGCAACTGCAACCCCGAGCACCGCGACTCCCATAACGCCAAAACCGGTGTACGCGGCGATCACGAACCCGATAAAGAAGTACGGTAGCAGGTGACGGGCCCCCAGGCTGTTGAGGAGCAGACCGAAGCCCAGGGCAGGAAGCAGGTTGCCGGCAGCCTTGATGCCGTTCATGACCCGAGCGGGAATGGCACCGGTCAGGGCGGTCACAGAGTCGGCGCCAAAATACAGGGCCACAAAGATGGGCACCGCATAGGCCAGAAAGTGCAGGAGGTTGCCGAGTTGCGTCATCAGGGCGATGCCGGCAGAGTTGCCCTCTGCGGCGTATTTGTCCGCGCCGTGGGCGAACACAGGACTCACAGTCTTCGCGAAGAGCTCAAAGGTCGTGGCAACCAGGGCGGCCGGAACCGCGACCACAAGCGCGGCCTCCACCCCCTTGCCCGTCGTGATGGCGAAGGTTGTACCCAGGACGCTGGCGATGACGAGGTTTGGCGGAACCGCACCGCCAATCGCCTGTGCGCCCATGAAGATAAGTTCAAACGATGCACCCACTTGCAGCCCTGTTTGGAAGTCACCCAGAATCAGTCCGATGAGCGGACCGACGACGATGGGGCGCTCCAGCTGCATGTCTCCGAACATGCGCCGTTGCAGGTACAGCAGACCGGCCACGATACTGAGCAGAAGAGCGGTTCCGAAGCTCATGCTTCAACCTCCTCCATGAATTTGCTCACACACGGGCCTTTGAGCTCATCCGACAAGCTGAGACCGGAAGACCAGCCCGAGGTCGACCACCGCCTGGAGCCCAGCGGCAATGCCATGTTGGATCAGTTCCGGCATGGTCATGGAGTCGCGCATTAGCAGGACCTCTAGCAGCATGGGCAGGCTGACTCCCGCCAGCACCTCCAGATCGGGATACTCGGCAATCATGCTGGCGGCTACGCGCGCCGGGCTGCCTCCCGGTATATCTACCAGGCACAGCACGGCGCCGTTGGCGCTCATCCTCTTGAGCGCTTGCCGCACGGCTGCGTCCAGATCCTCTACCCCCTGACCCGGCAAGAAGCCTATTGCCTGCGTTCCGTCTGTACGGCCGCTGATCATGGAAGCTGACTCCAGTAGGGCCTCACCCAGG
The DNA here is from genome assembly GCA_050260815.1 of Bacillota bacterium. Taxonomy (GTDB): domain Bacteria; phylum Bacillota; class Sulfobacillia; order JAMDAP01; family JAMDAP01; genus JAMDAP01. The sequence continues at coordinate 7,367 of JBLNCQ010000033.1, read as the reverse complement.
CGCCCATGGGTCACGATAAGTACGTCCGTCATCCATCCCCCCTTTCCTCATCCATCTGCAACCACCCCCATGGGCTCACACTCTATTACAAGCAACAAGCGTGCCAATACGGTACGAACCGCTGCCAGCAAAAGAAAAAGCCAGCTCTGGGGGCGTGCCCACGAAGCCGGCGATACACTGCAAGACACTGCGAATGGGTGTGTCGCGAAATCGCTCTTCAGGCAGTCAGCAGGATTTGAGCAAGGTAGCCAAGCTCTGCATCGGGCATAGCCAACTGCCATTGGGCGGCCACGGGCATGGTTGCGTTGCGCACCATCTGCAGCAGCTCGGCGTGATTCCGTTGCAGTTCGGGAAGATCAGCGCAGCTGGGCACAGGGTCATTGCTCACCAATCGTTCAAGGGTAAAGCCGAAGTGCACCACCCAGCGCACCGCCTGGGAGGGGCTGGTCTCTTGCCCCGACCATTCCTCCAGGGTCGTGAGCACCTGCACCGCAGCCTCAGCGGCCCGCTGCCCATCCACAGCAGTGGCGCTTTCCGTCACGAAACGGCTGGCCAGGTCAATGGCCTCTGCCTTTGAAAGTTCCGGTTCGGCCTCTGAAGGCGCCGGTTCACCCATGATGAGCCCGAGCAAGTTCCGCACACCATCTCCGAACAGAACCTGTTCCATGCCGACAAAGGGCACCCCAGGCAAGCAGGGGTCGACCGTGCCGGCTGCTGCGATCACCGACCCCTTCCAACCGTCTAGTAGCAGTCCAGGGAGTTCGGAACCGTTTCCCAGATCGACGGGCTGGATGGCCACATTATCTCGTAGCGACGCCGGCAGCGCCTCCTGCAGAAAAGCCGCCAGCTTGCGAGCCGTACCCTGCCCTGTGAGGCAGGTGGTGATGATCATTCGCCTGTCTTGAGCGGTTGTCGGCGCTGTGTCGAGGGTCTGATACACGCTCCGGACTCTCCTGACTGCATCGGCCAGCCCAACTTCCCCGTTTCCGGCCAGCCGTGCCGCCTCAATCACCGCTGCCGTAGTCACCAGGGGAACTACAGCGACAGGCACCCCCAGAGCCTTCTCAAGCGCTGGACCGAGGGCCGTGAGTGACCCCATATCGGCCAGCACCAGCACGCCCTGGCCGTACCCTGCTTCCCGAAGTCGCTGCACGGCCGTCTCCAGTGTGGCTTCTACGCTCTGATCCAGCGGCATGTCCACCGCAAGCACGCCTGTGTCATTGAGCAACTGAGCGGCCACGTCGGCCATGCTGGAGGCGGTGCCACTGCCGTGAGCCACCACGAGCACCGACAGCCTGGTATCGTGACTGACGGGGCGGTTGTGGGCAGCCAGAAACATGGCGAGGTACGCCGTCTCGCTTGGAGAGAGTCCCCGACCCAGCCCCTCCTCCAGGGACGGAGCCAACCGACGGACAACAGCGTACTCTCGAGGGCAATATGCCGCCAGGGCCAACGAGCCCTCCGCGTCCTCCTGTTCTCGCGAGGTGTGTCTGGCCAGGTGCAGGGTCAGCCCAGTGGTGACGTCTGGACCGAATGGACGGTTCAGTTCCTCCCCGGCGGCCCGGACGAAAGCGCCGACCACGTCAAGCAGTCCACCCGGATCAGGCATCAGGCGGTTTGACCGCTGCGCCATGCGGCGCAAGTAGTAGTCTATGTCCGTTTGGATCAGCCGCTGCACTTCGCCAGGCTTCAAACCGCTTCGCAAGTAACCTTCGACCCGTTGCCGGAGTTCAGTATATGGCACCCCATCCTCAACCGTTGTCGGCGCGACTTCCACGGGGTAGTACACGCGATCTTCCACACCTACGAGCCTTTCGGCTTCATGCACATTCTCGCCGTTGAAGTAAGCCAACTGGATCGAAGGCGAAAGATGCGTGATGTGCAGAGACATTTGGGCCCCAGGCTTGGCCTGGGTCATGTAGTTCAGGAATGCCTTGGCGCAGCCCAATACGACTGCACTCTTGACCTCCCCTACGTTACCCACGGTGCGAAACGCCAGCAGGGCCAGCAGAGCCAGCGGACTGACGGAGATGGGTACCCCAATTCGAGATGCTTCTTCGTCAAGGAACCTTTCAATGAGCGCCAGCCGCTCTTCCAGGGGGCGGCTCTCCAGGTCGGGCAGCGAGATCACAACCGGAAACCGACGAACAAAGGTGGTCAGGAGGGCGGACCGTGGATCCTCTGACGTGGCCGCAATCAGGATCACGGATGCGGAGCGGTGGGGACCGGAATCACCCAACGGCCGGTAGACGCCCTTGTCAAGCAGTAGGAAAAGCATCTCCTGCCCCTCAGGAGGCAGTCGGTGAACTTCGTCGAGGAAAAGAACTCCACCGTGAGTCTGTGCCATCAACCCGGCATGGTCCCGATCGGCACCGGTAAATGCACCCTTCACGTGGCCAAAGAGTTGGGACAGGATGAGCTGTGGATTGGAGGCGTAATCAGCACAGTTGAAGACGTTAAACGGAGCGTTCTCCTGTAGCCGTCCCGACTGGACGGCGAACCGGTACATCGCTTCCGCCAGCCGACTCTTGCCTGTCCCCGTTGGGCCCATGATCAATGAGGGCAATCCAGCCGGAGGGTAAAGCATGGCCGCTTGGGCCTGCTCAATGATGCCGCGAAGACTCCCGTCAGCTCCCACCAGACCTTCCCAGACCTTGGGGCCACTCGCTGGACGCTTGGCGGCCCCAGACGGAGGAGAGGCCCAGAACTGCACCGGCCGGGTCGAGTTCTTGTGGGCCAATCCCGCCCGACATAGTTCATTGAGGTCTGCACTGGCGTTGTTGCGCAACATCCCCAGGCGCTGGGCTATGGCCTCCGCGGTAGCTCCCCGGGAGGCACCGTAGGGCGCCATCTGCTGGAGGGCAGCCAGAACGCGGTCTTTTCGCATGAGAATACACACCTCCCAGACGGGCAATACACTAATACTCCGTCTATGGGAGTAATCCCTACAGGGAGACGCATGAAACTGCTTCCATCCCCGTGGTGGTTGAGCGACTATCCCCAACCTCACTGGGCATGCTGATAGGTACGGCGTGCCCTCCCGCACGAGCGGCGACCACGTCCACGCCCTGGACCGCGAAGGAGAGCGCCCCTTTCCCGGCGAAGAACTCTGTTTTTATAGATAGCCGTTGAGGCATTTGGAGCATGACTCGTGACGGCTGGCCAGGGCATAGGGGGGCGACGCGATGGTCTACCAGCCGGACAACCTGCTCATCGTGCAAAGTGACCGGACGGTTCTGCTGGAGGTGGCCAGCCCGGCCGCCGAGGAGGCCCGTCAACTGCTGGGGCGCTTCGCTGAACTGGAGAAGAGTCCGGAGCACGTCCACACCTACCGCATCACGCCCCTCTCCCTTTGGAACGCCGCGGCGGGCGACGTGACCCCGGCCGAGGTACTGGAGGGCCTGGCGCGCTTTGCCAAGTACGACGTGCCGGAAGTCGTCCAGCGGGACGTGGCGGAACTCATGTCCCGCTACGGCCGCCTGCGCCTGGTGCGGCAAGGCGGCCGCCTGATGCTGGAGGCCGACGACCCCCTGACCCTGGCGGACCTGGCCGGCCGCGCCACGGTTCAGAAGCTGCTGGCTGATCCGGACGAAACAGCAGCGGAGGGCCTGACGACCAGCCTGGAGGTCGACCCGGCCCAGCGCGGGGCCATCAAGCAGGCCCTGCTGAGGCTGGGCTGGCCGGTGGAGGACCTGGCGGGCTATGAGCCCGGCCTTCCCCTGAACCTGGACCTGCGGCCTGTCACCCGCTCCGGCCGGCGCTTCCGCCTTCGCCCCTACCAGGAGCAGGCGGTGGAGGCCTTCTGGGCCGACGGATCGGCCCGCGGCGGCAGCGGCGTGGTGGTGCTGCCGTGCGGTGCGGGCAAGACGGTCATTGGCATCTCCGCCATGGCGCGGGCCGCCTGCCGAACGCTGGTGCTGACCACCAGCGTCACCGCCGTGCGCCAGTGGATCAGCGAACTGGTGGACAAGACCACCCTGGCGCCGGCGGATGTGGGCGAGTACAGCGGCGAGGAAAAACAGGTCCGGCCCGTCACTGTGGCCACCTATCAGATTCTCACCCATCGCCGCACCGGCGGCCTGGCTCTGCCTCACCTGTTCCTGCTCAACCGTCAGGACTGGGGCCTGATCATCTACGACGAGGTGCACACACTGCCGGCGCCGGTGTTCCGCGCAACGGCCGACATCCAGGCGCGCCGCCGCCTGGGCCTGACCGCCACCCTGGTGCGCGAGGACGGGCGCGAGGGCGACGTCTTCAGCCTGATCGGCCCGAAGCGCTACGAGCTGCCCTGGCGCCAGTTGGAGAAGGAGGGTTACATTGCCGCCGCCCAGTGCGTGGAGGTGCGGGTGGACCTGCCCCCGGACCTGCGCCTGGACTATGCCGCCGCGCCCACCCGGCAGAAGTTCCGGCTGGCGTCCGAGAACCCGGCGAAAGACCAGGTGGTTGCGGCCCTGGTGGACCGGCACCGGGGTGAGGGCGTACTGATCATCGGCCAGTTTCTGGACCAGCTGGCGCGGCTGTCGGAAGCCCTGCATGCGCCGTTCCTGCGGGGCTCCACACCCCAGGCCGAGCGCGACGCCCTCTATACCGACTTTCGCCAGGGCCGCGTGCCGGTGCTGGTGGTCTCCAAGGTGGCCAACTTTGCCGTGGACCTGCCCGATGCCAGCGTGGCCATTCAGGTCTCGGGGACGTTCGGTTCGCGCCAGGAGGAGGCCCAGCGCCTGGGACGCATCCTCCGCCCCAAGGCGGACGGCGGGCCCGCTATCTTCTACGCTGTGGTCACGCGCGACACCAGGGACCAGGAGTTCGCCGCCAAGCGGCAGATGTTCCTGACGGAGCAGGGGTACGACTACCGCGTGGTGCACGCCGACCAGATACCGGAGGTGCCGGCATGAAGGCGGAACAGGGCAGGGAGGAGCAGGCCTGGCTGAACGCGCTGCAGGGCCTGACTCAGGAGGAGCTGGCCGCCCTTAAGACCATCAGCCTGGAGGGCGGCACGGCGGGGATTACCGTGGAGCTGTGCCACCAGCGCATCAACCAGATCACGGGCAGGCGTCGGCAGGATGGACCCCGGCTGGTGCAGCGGCTCCTGGACAGGGGACTGGTGGAGCGGGATCGCGTCAACTACCGTGAGGTCTATCGCCTCCCGGCCAGCCTGGCGCCCTCCCTGACGCGGATCTTCCTGAAGCTGATAGCGGAGCGCATCCTGCTGCCGGATGTGAAAGCCGAAGGCCCCCGGGAGCAGGGACGCCGGCTGGTCTGGGACCTGGTGCGCTTTCTGGGCTACCTGACCCGCCAGGACGTGCGCCTGACCCAGGGCGGCCAGGTTTTCAAGCGGCAGGCACGGGAGATCCTGGACCTCTTCGTGACCCAGGCGGGACAGGGGGTGCTTGAAGGCGCGGGCGAGGGCCTGGCAGATCCCCTTGGTTTCGCCCTGTCCTTCTGCCTGGAGGAAGGCCTGGTGGAGCGCGCTGACGGGCACCTGCGGGTGACGGATCGCGTTCCGGCCTGGCTGGACCAGCCGGAGGGCGAGGTGCGTCTGCGGCTTCTGGAATCGTGGAAGCGGCGCTTTTTGACCTGGCACCGCGACCTGGAAACGGCCCTGGGCGTCTTGCTGGAGGCCCCGGAGGGCGTCTGGGTGGACCTGGTCACCCTGGCCCGCGAACTGGAGCCTCTGATTGCCCCCGGCTTCCGCGGCCCGCTCTACCCCCGACTGAACCGCTTCCTGCTGTCCTTCCTGTACTGGTCGGGCTTCCTGGAACAGGCGGCCGGACCCGTCGGCCCCGTTGGACGCCTCACCCCCGACGGCCGCGAGGCCTGCAGCGGCCGCGTCCCCACCCCCGGGCCGGTGGAGTCGTCGTTCCTGCTGCAGCCTAACTTTGAGCTTCTGATCCCTCCTTACCTGGAACGCTCCGCGCTCTGGACCCTGGGGCTGGCGGCCGACCTGGTGCGGCTTGACCAGGTAGCGGTCTACCGTCTGGACCGCTCCACCGTGTACCGCGCTCTGTCCCTGGGATTGTCGGAGTCCGGCCTTGACGAGTACTTCCGCCGGCGGTCGCGCACCGGCGTGCCCGCCAATGTGGCGCAGGCGCTGCGCGACTGGTCCGCCGCCTTTGGCCGGCTGCGGTTCGAGCAGGTCTGCCTGCTGCGGTGTGACACGCCGGATCTGGCCTCCTTTGTAATGGCCTCCCCCCGCACCGGCCGGCTGGTACAGGGGCGCTTCTCGGACACCGACCTGCTGGTTCATCCGCAGGACATCCCCCTCCTGCTGGAAGCGCTGCGTCAGGACGGGCACATGCCCCGGCCCGGCCTGGCCCAGGTGCCGGCCGAACCTCTTGGCCAGGCTGATTCTGCAGGCCAGGAACGCGAAACCGGGCCGACCCGCCAGGTCGAGCCCGGTTCCTGAACTGTCTCAGGACCCACCGCCGCCGCCTCCCCCTTTGGCGCCGCCGCCTCCGCCACCGGCCATCATCTCGGTGAGAGCGGACTTGACGGCGTCCGAGATCTGCTTCTTGGCGTCAGGGCTGGAGACCACCTTGGTGAGCGCTTCGGTCAGGGCCTTCTGGCCGTCCGCCGTGGTCAGAAGCTTGCTGAGAGTCTCCTGCATCTTCTGCTGGTTGTCCGGTGACTTCAGCATATCGTCCAGCATCTGGCCCTGGGCGGTCTTGCGGGTCTCTTCCCGGATCAGAGACTTGACCTCGTCGCTCTGGAACTGCTGCTGTACCGCCTTCTTTGTCTGCTCGGACTGGTCCTGGCCGCCGCCACCGCCTTCCGGCCTGGGCCGCGGCCCGCCGCCCAGGCATCCGGAGAGAAGCAGGGAGGCCACCAGGGCCCCCGCCACCAGCGTTATCGAACGCCTCATCAGCTTCACCATCATGCGACCCCCCGCCTGCAAACTCCGCTGTGGGTAGTCTGCAAATTCGGGGGGTCTTCCTATGCGCCGCGCCGTCCGATGTCGCGGCGATACTGCATGCCGTCAAACGAGATGTGCCCGACTGCCTGATAGCAGCGCACCAGTGCCGCGTCCAGGTCAGCGCCGCGCGCCGCAACGCCCAGAACCCTGCCGCCGGCGGTCACAACGCGGCCGGGGTGGCCGCCGTCGGCTTCAGCCGCCAGGGCCGTCCCGGCGTGAAAGACCGCGACCCCCGGCAGGCCCTGTGCCTCCTCCAGACCCGCAATGCGCCGGCCCTGGGGGTACGGGCCTGGATAGCCCGCCGACGCCAGAACCACGCAGGCTGCGGACTCCCTGGACCACCGGGGTTCCACCTGGCCCAGGCGCCCCTCCGCCACGGCCTCCAGGATATCCAGCAGGTCAGACTCCAGCCGGAGCATCAGCGATTGGGTCTCGGGATCGCCGAAGCGGCAGT
>JBLNCQ010000032.1:0-25352 GCA_050260815.1 Bacillota bacterium | reverse complement strand
CCCCTGATGGGCTGGCTTCCACACCCCCCTAGAAAGGCGGGTTGAATAGGGTGCGGATAGAAGCCAGCAGCAGCGTAGTGCGTCCCGCTGAGGCGGACTCCTTCGCTCTGGCCAAGCAGCTGCCGGCCGTGACCCTGCCTGGCCAGGCGCCCAACCGCCCTCAGCCGGAAGATGCCCAGCCTCGCGTACGCCGTCCCTCGCCCCGTGAAGTGCAGCGGGCGGTGGAGACCCTCAACAAAACTTCCAACATTTTCAACACGAACCTTCGTTTCTCCATTCATCAGGCTACGCGCGAGGTCATAGTCAAGGTCATCCGCGAGGACACCGGCGAGGTCTTGCGGGAAATCCCCCCGGAGAAGGCGCTCGACGCCCTGGCTCGCATGCAACAGGTTCTGGGCCTGCTTGTAGACGAGCGGCGATAGTCATGAAGGCAATAGCCGGGAGGCCCGGAGCCCGGCCCAAGTTTTTGGTCAGGAAGTGATCCCATGACGTCTCCCTTCAGCATCGGCGGCCTGGCCTCGGGCATTGACACCGAGAGCATGATCCAGAAGCTCATGGAGATTGAAGCCCGCCCACTGCAGCTATTGCAGCAGAAAAAGACGGACCTCACATCGCTGCAGGGCACCTGGCGGGACGTGAATTCCCGCCTGGCCAACCTGCAGGCGCGGGCCCGCGACCTGACCAAGGCCTACTTATTCAATGCCAAGGCGGCTACCAGCTCGGATGAAGAGATCGCCACAGCGGTAGCTTCCACCAGCGTTCCATCAGGTGTGTACAACCTGTCGATCACGCGCCTGGCCCAGGCCCACAGCATTGGGTCCAAGATCTATTCGTCCGCCAGCCAGCAGCTCAACCTGTCCGGGACGTTCAGCCTGAACGGCAAGAGCATCCAGGTTCTGACCACGGACACGCTCAACTCCCTGGCCAACAAGATCAACAACACCAGCGGCACGGGCGTGACCGCCAGCGTCATGACCATCAGCGGCAGTGAATACCGCCTGGTGCTCACCTCGAACAGCACGGGCCAGAATTCGGCCATCAACTTCAACACGGTAACCAGCAGCGACCCGGCAGTCACCGTCACGACGGACCCCGCCGTTGCCGCCGGCACGCACACCATTCAGGTGACGGCCCTGGCGACGGGGGCTTCGTCTGTTTCGACGGCAACCTCGGCCACCGCGAACGGGACGATGAACTTCAGCATCGGCGGTCAGTCCATCGGCACGCTTGAGGTCCGGGCGGGCGAGACGGCGTCGCAACTGGCGACGCGCATCAACAGCGCCTTTGCCGGAAAACTGACCGCCACAACCAACGGCAGCAGCCAGCTCAGCGTCAGCACCGTCGCCCTGGGCAGCGCACAGGATTTGACGATTGACGACGGCGGTGTGACGGGCCTCGGCCCCTTTACGTCGACTGCCGGCAGCGACGCGTCCGTGACCATCGACGGGGTCGACTACAACCCGGCAGCCAACAACCTGACGGTAGGCGGGCTCACCTACGCCTGGACAGCCACGCAGGCCGCCCCCGCCACGGTGACCGTGCAGCGCGATCCGGTTCTGGACGCGCTGGAGCTGTGGTCCACCGGTGCGGGGGACTACAGCCACGAGCTCGTAGCCGCTCAGGACGCAGCCTTCAGCATCAACGGAGTCGATATGACCCGTTCCAAGAACACCATCGACGATGCCATCAACGGTATTGCCATCACCCTTCTGAAGGGCGGTAACAGCACCGCCACCCTTACCGTTGGTGCGGACACCAAGAAGGTCTCCGACGCCATCCACTCCTGGGTGGACCAGTACAACTCCACCATCGATTTCATCACCCAGGCCGTCAATTATGACACCGTCACCAAGAAGCCGGGCGCCCTCTACAGCGATTCTTCGCTGCGGGACCTCCGCCAGCGCCTGGTGCAGGCGACCACCGGCGAGGTCAAGAACATACCTGGGCTGTACAAGGCCCTGTCACAGGTGGGAATCCACACGGCCGCCTGGGGCGAGGCCGACTTTGGCACGGGCAAACTCTCCATCGACGAGACCAAACTGGACGCGGCCCTCAAGGACCACCTGGACGATGTAGCGCAGCTTTTCGGGGCCAAGCCGGTGAACGTGGCGGCTGCCGGCAACGGAGCCACCGCCGCCGACCCCGCTGGAGCCTATGACCCGGCCTTGGAGCCGGTGTACGGCGCATCGAACGCGATTGACGGCAACAAGTCTTCGGATTTCTGGGGCACGGCCGGCGGCGGCTGGCAGAGCCTGACCCAGGTTCCCGCCACGCTGCAGGTCAACTTCTCCGCAGCCAAGTGGATCGACACCATCAACCTGACGATGCTCGACTCCGCCCTCAATCCGGCGGCAACGTCCAGCCTCAAGGACTTCAGCCTGGAGTACTCCAACGACGGTGGCGCCTCGTGGATTCCCCTCGAGACCGTGACAGGCAACACTCTGGGCTACAAGTCCTTCACCTTTGATGCCGTCAGTGCCACCAACATCCGGCTCAAGGCCACGGCCACCAACTCGCCGGACGGCCTGGCCAAAGTTGTGGAACTGGAGGCCCTGCAGCAGTCCAGTGGCATCGCTTCGGTGCTGGACCGGGAGATCGGCCGCTTCACCGAGACATCGGGCGTCATTGATGAGAAACAAAAGAGCCTGACGGATCAGATCCGCGATTTGGATACGCGCATCGCCAACACGCAGGACCGTCTGGACCTGAAGGAGCAAAGCATGCGGGCGCGCTTTACGGCCATGGAGAAGGCCCTGTCAAGCATGAAGAACCAGAGCGCCTGGTTTGATTCGCAACTCAGCGCTCTCAACAACAACGGCTAAGCCCAGGAGGGGCGAAGCCCTGGCGAAAGACTCTCAAGGAGGAGAAACGGGTGGGCAATCCCTACGCGCAGTACCGTGAGATGCAGGTGCAGACGGCTGGTCCCGAACAGTTGGTGCTCATGCTTTACGACGGGGCTCTTCGCTTCTGCAACGGAGCTAGGGTGGCCATGGAAAAGAAGGACTACGAGACGGCGCACAACCAGATCGCCCGTGCGCAGGACATTATCTACGAGCTGATGGCGGGCCTGAACCCCCAGGCGGGAGACATCGCCGACCACCTGTTCAGCCTCTATGAGTATTTCACGTTCCGCCTGATCCAGGCCAATCTGCGCCGCGACCCGCAGCCGATCGGCGAGGTGATGAGCCTGGTGGCCGAGCTGCGCAGCGCCTGGGCACAGGCCATGGCGTCCCTGCGGCCGGCGGCGCACCCGGTGACCGCGCAAATGGCGCAGGCCATGCTATGACCGCTCGCGACACGCTGGCTGCCCGGCTGCGAAGAGCCCTGGCGGCCCAGCAGGCCGCCCTGCGCCGAGGTGACCTGGACCAACTTGACCGCGCTCTATCCGAGGCCGATGAGATCCGGTCCCGCCTCACGGAGGGTGCTGGCGCGCCCCCGGACCCGGTAGAGATGCAGGAGCTTCTGAAGCTCAGCCGCGAGCTGGAGACGCAACTGGAGAGCCAGCTAAGCGCCCTGCACGCCCAGATGAAAGATCTGGGCGCCGCTCGCCAGGGGCTGCAGCGCCTCAGGTCAAGCCTGCGGACCCCGTGCCCGGAACCACGCTTCCTGGACCATCAGGCATGACAAGGAGTCCTTGGGCTCCTTTTCGTCTTGGAGTGGGTTACTCCGGTGCGGGCGCGAGGGCATTCGACATACTCGGACAGGCATGTTCCAACATGCGACGGACGGTGACACTCGCTCCGGGTTACCCACACCCCGGAGGCCTTGATTTGGGCCTTATCAACAGACTTATCCCCATTATCCACAGGTTTACGAACCCACAGAAAACTTGAGACCCAGAAGTTGGAATGGCGCGGCAGCCCGCTTCGACGGCGTTTTTTGAAGCCCTTGCCTGCGACAAGGGGTCGTGTCGAATGACAAGACACGGGAAAGCGAGAACAAAGGATGCGCTCGGCTGTAGCCACAGGGGCAGGTCCCAGTCCGGGGCTTTGCCCCTTTTTCGCTTCGATGCAACGCCCCGGCAGGATTTTACCGCGCCGCAGAGAATTTACCTGTCCAACGTCCACCGTTCGGTAGAGGGGGAATGACCCGACCGGCCCCGGGCGTCCGGCGCAAGTCGGGTGAATACGGGGTCGGCGGGAAACCGGGCGGGGAAAACTCGTTAGGGGGTTAGATCTGGTGCGGAAAGGCAAGCTTCTGGCAGCCATGCTGGCCGGTTCCATGTTGCTGGCCGTGGCCCTGACCGGGTGCGGGTCCAGCAAGCCCAGTGGTGCCAGCACGGGCCCGGATCAGGCTGCGAAGGCCGAGAAGGTCCTGATTTACGCCCGCGGTGCCGATTCCAGTTCCCTTGATCCCGCCTTTGTGGATGACGGCGAGTCGTCCAAGGTCATGAACAACATTTACGACAACCTGGTGAAGTATGACCCGGGTGCCACCACGGTCTCCGGATCGCTGGCCACCAAGTGGGACAGCAGTGAGGACGGCAAGGTCTGGACCTTCCACCTGCGCCAGGGCGTGAAGTTCCACGATGGCTCGGACTTCACCGCTGATGACGTGGTGTTCTCCGTGCAGCGGCAGATGCCCGGCCACCAGTACTACTCGGAAGACATGCCGTACGCCAGCTTCACCTTTGACCCCAACATCATCGAAAAGGTGGAAGCCAAGGACAAGTACACCGTGGTCTTCACCCTGAAGACCGCCTACGCGCCCTTCCTCCGCAACCTGGCCATGGGCCTGGCGGCGCCGATCATCTCCAAGGCCGCCTATGAGAAGGACCCCAAGGGCTTCGGCGAGCATCCCATCGGCACCGGTCCCTTCAAGTTCGTGAAGTGGGACAAGGAGCAGTCCATTGTCCTCGAGGCTTTTGACCAGTACTGGGGCGGCCGGCCGCTCGTCGATAAGGTCGTGTTCAAGGTCACCAAGAACAACTCGTCCCGCGCTGACGAGCTGGTCAAGGGCGACATCGACATGATGGACGGCGTGGACCCCGTTGACGTGGGCCGCCTGAAGAGCGACCCCAACATCCAGCTCCTGGCGGCGCCGGGCATGAACATCAACTACATCGCCTTCCGCGTCGACAAGGGCCCCCTGGCCAACAAGAAGGTGCGCCAGGCCCTGACCATGGCCTTCAATACCAGCGAGGCCGTCAAGGCGCTCTACGGCGACATTGCGTCGCCGGCCAACGGCCCCCTGCCGCCTGGTTTGACCGGCTACGACGCCAACCTGAAGCCCTACGCCTATGACCTGGAAGGCGCCAAGAAGCTGCTCACGGAAGCCGGCTACAGCGCCTCCAAGAAGCTGACCTTTGAGCTGTACGCCTACACCAACCCGCGGCCGTACAACCCCAAGGCCGAGAAGCTGGCTGAGGCGTTCAAGGCCGACGTCGAGAAGACCGGCATGGTCGAAGTCAAGATCGTCACCAACGACTGGAAGGCCCACAAGGTTGCGGTCCAGCAGGACGGCAAGGGCGACGCCTACCTGCTCGGCTGGATTGGCGACAACGGCGACCCGGACAACTTCCTGACCGTGCACTTTGACAGCAAGTCCTTCACCAGCGGCAATTACATGCACTACAGCAACCCGCAGGTGGACCAGCTGCTGCGGAAGGCTGCCGAGACCATCGACGAGACGGCCAGAGGTCCGCTCTACCAGCAGGCCCAGGAGATCATCGTGGCAGACGCTCCGTGGATCTTCGTGAGCTGGGCTGAGGACTTCGTGGCCATGCGCAAGCCGATGAGCGGCTTCTACCAGCACCCCACCGGCGCTATTTGGCTGAAGGACACCTGGAAGCCGGCCAGCAAGTAAGGTCCGGCTGCATAGCCTACCCAACGTGAACGGTCGGCGCCCCTGGGCGGCGGTGGCTGCCTGGGGGCGCCGATTCTTCGTCAGCCGGAGCGGCGCACACCTGAAGAGCGAGGGGGCGTACTTATGCTCAGCTATATCGTGCGACGCCTGCTCATGACCATCCCCGTTCTGCTCGGGATCACCCTCGTGAGCTTCATGGCCCTATCCGTGACGGCAGATCCCACCAGCGCCATCCTGGGTCAGCATGCCACGCTGGAGCGCATGGCCGAACTGCGGACCCAGCTTGGACTGGACGACCCTGTACCCGTTCAGTACTACCACTACCTGGTCAAGCTGGCCCACGGCGACCTGGGCCGGTCCTGGATGACCCGGGCGCCGGTCATCACCGAGATTGCCGAGCGCTTTCCCCATACCGTGGAACTGACGGTCTTGGCCGTGATTCTCTCCGTCATCCTGGGGGTGGCGGTGGGGGTCATCTCCGCCGTCAAGCAATACTCCTGGTTCGATAACGTAAGTATGATCGGGGCCCTGGTCGGTGTCTCGATGCCCATCTTCTGGCTGGGCCTGGTGCTGATCGCCATCTTCCCCGTGAAGCTGGGCATCCTGCACGTCTCAGGCCTCATTGACCCCAAGCTGGCCCTCACCAGCTTTGAGCCCAAGACCCACTTCTACCTGGCGGAAAGCCTCATTACCGCCAACTGGGAGGTCTTCCGCAACGTCCTGGGCCACCTGGTGCTGCCGGCATTCGCCCTGGCGGCGGCCTCCACGGCCCTGGTGGCGCGCATGACCCGCTCCAGCCTGCTGGAGGTCGTGAACCAGGACTATATTCGCACCGCACGGGCCAAGGGGCTGTCGGAGCGGCTGGTGGTCTACAAGCACGCCCTCAAGAACGCCCTGATCCCGGTGTTCACCGTGGTGGGCCTGCAGTTCGGCGCCTTGCTGGGCGGCGCGGTGCTGACGGAGACGACCTTCTCCCTGCCTGGGGTGGGCAAGCTGGCGGTGGACGCCATCCTGAACGGCGACATGCCGTTGGTGAACGGTATTGTGCTGCTGGTGGCCGTGGCCTTTGTGCTGGTCAACCTGGTGGTGGACGTGCTGTACGCCTGGCTGGACCCCAGGATTCACTACTCCTAAGAGGGGGCCTGGAATATGTCGAGCGAACCGATTCCCGCTCCTGCCGGCGCCCCTCTGGGGGGAGGAACCGCAGCGCCTGCAGTCGCCTCGGCGCCGGAGGAGTCCCTCTGGGCGCAGGTCTGGAAGCGCCTCCGCAAGCACCGGCTCGCCGTGGCCGGGCTGGTTGTGTTCCTGGTCCTGGTGAGCATGTCCGTGGCTGCGCCCGTGTTGGCGCCCTACGACCCTGACGCCAACGACTATTCGGTACAGTTGCAGGGCCCCACCCGGGCTCACTGGCTGGGTACCGACGACTTCGGCCGCGACATCCTGAGCCGCATCCTGTGGGGCGGCCGACGCTCGCTGTCCGTGGGCGTGGTTGCCGTGGCCATCGGCCTGGGGCTGGGGCTGGTGGTGGGGGCTGTGTCCGGCTACGCCGGCGGCTGGCTGGACAACGTCCTGATGCGTGTGATGGACATTCTGCTGGCCTTCCCCTCGGTGCTGTTGGCCATCGCTGTCATGAGCATCCTGGGGCGGGGCTTGGGGAAGGCCATGATCGCCATCGGCATTGTTGCCATCCCCCACTACGCCCGCATTGTGCGTGCCTCCATCCTGTCCATCCGCGAGTCGGACTACGTGGTGGCGGCGCGGGCTAGTGGGGCCAGCCACTTCCGCATCCTGGTGCGCCACATCCTGCCCAACGCGATGGCTCCCATCATCGTGCGAGCCACGCTGGGCACGTCTGAGGCGATTCTGGAGGCGGCCGCCCTGGGCTTCCTTGGCCTGGGCGTTCAGCCCCCCGACGCCGAGTGGGGCGCCATGCTGGCCCGGGCGCAGGAGTACATCCGCGTGGCTCCCCACGTGACGGCCTTCCCCGGCCTGATGATCACGCTGACGGTGCTGTGCCTGAACCTCTTTGGCGACGGCCTGCGCGACGCCCTGGACCCCCGCATGAAAGCCTGAAAGGGCCACGATGGGTGCCTTTGTCCCTTGAGACCCGGCCGGCCGGCCGGGTCTTCGTTCGTTACGTGGGCTTCAACTTCGTTCTGCCACCAAACGACATAAGTTGACAGACTTTGGTGACGTATGCTATATTTGCCTCACGGGTCAAAGAGCAATCATGAATGCCAGGCTCAGGATCGACCGCTAGGAGGAATCATCCAGGATGCTCGGCAAGGTCAAGTGGTTCAATGCTGAAAAGGGTTACGGCTTCATTGAACGCGAGGATGGCGGCGATGTGTTTGTGCACTACTCCGCAATCCAGATGGACGGCTTCAAGTCGCTGAACGAGGGCGATCGCGTTGAATTCGAGATCGTCGAAGGCGCCCGCGGACCCCAGGCAGCGAACGTAACGCGCTCCGCCTGATCAAAGGCTTCAACGGTTGCGCCATATTCCCGGGGGGCGCTCCCCCGGGTTTTTTTACGCCCTGGAAAGGGCAGGATTTTGCGGGGGCTGCGGGAATACTCTCCTACACGGAGAAACCGCCGCCGGCCGCCCGGTTCCGGGCGTCCGCGGCGAGGAAGGGGAGCGGACCATGCAGATTACCGTTCGTGGCAAACAAATCGAAGTGACCAACTCCCTCCGCGACTATGTAGAGAAGCGTGTCGGCAAGCTGGAGAAGTACTTCGATATCCCTCTGTCGGCGCAGGTGACCCTGAGCGTCCAAAGGGAACGTCAGACCGTGGAAGTGACCATGCCCGTGGGGACCGTTGTCCTACGTGGGGAGGTCTCAACGCCGGACATGTACTCCTCCATCGACCTGGTGGTGGAGAAGCTTGAGAAGCAGATTGATAAGTACAAGACCCGCATCACCAAGCGCTTCCGCGCCGCGGAACCCCAGGCGGCTGAGGGCTTCCTGCTGGACACGGAGCCGGGTGTGGTGAAGACCAAGCACGTGCCCCTGAAGCCCATGAGTGTGGACGAGGCTGTCATGCGCCTGAACCTGGTGGGCCATGACTTCTTTGTCTTTATGAATGCCGCCAGCAACGAGGTCAACGTGGTCTACCGCCGCAAGGATGGCAACTACGGCCTCATTGAGCCGGAGGACTAGCGGGGGCCCATACTCCCGCCCGAGCCGCCCGGCGTGCCCACCCGGTTCCGCAACTTCACAAGACAATCACAGCGCCGCCTTTGAGGCGGCGTTCTTTCGCGGAGGCGAAACCATGCCCGGCAACCGCCCGGTGACAGCCATTGTGTTCGAAGGGGGCCAGCCCCTTCACCCGTTGGCCGTGCCCATGATGGCCGTGAGGACGTCCGTGACCCTGGACACGCTGCAAAAGCTCCTGCACGTGCCCGAGATCGAGCAGGTGGTGGTCTGCTCCGACCGGGCCGACGTGGTGGAGGGCGCCCGCCGCCTCGGCGCCATTGTGGAGGAACAGCCCCCGGGGCCGTTCCACTTCGGGCGCTGGCTCCAGGACGTTGTCCAGCGCCGGGCGCGGGAGGGCGTGCTCTACCTGGGCGGTGCCTCCGCGCCGCTGATGACACGGGCGGATTTTGCCGCCGCCGCCAGCCTGCTGACCTGGGGCGGGCCGCGCGTGGTTGCCAACAACCCACAGTCGCCCGACCTGGTTGGCTTCTACCCCGCTGGCCTGATCCAGTCGGTTCAGGCCCCGCCCACGGACAACGCCCTGGGCCTGGCCCTGCGGGACCTGGACGTGGAGCGCATCCTGGTTCCCGTTTCCTACCGGGCCAGCTTTGACCTGGACACGCCCACAGACCTGCTGATCTACCGGGAGATTCTGCGGGCGACCCCCGGAGGCGCTCAGCCCCAGAGACGGGTGGGCGCTGCCGGCGGCCTGTCGGCGGCGGTCGCGCCCCGGGGGAACCAGCTCCGCGCTGACGCCAGCGCCGCCACCCGGGCCCTGCTGGAATCTCTGGACTGGAACCCGCCGCGTTGGGATGAAGCCCTTCGGCAGCTGAGCCGCCCGTTTGCCGACGTCGCCCTGATCGGGCGCGTGGGTGCGCCGCTCATCGCCCACCTGAACGAAACGTATAGCCTGCGACTGCGAGTGTTTTCCGAGGAGCGGGGCATGAAGGCCCTGGGGCGGGAGGAGCGGGGCGAGGTCCGCACGCTGCTGGGAGCCTACATCGAGGACGTGGGGCCGCGGCGGTTCTTCGAGCGCCTGGCGGAAGTGGCGGACGTGGCCGTCATCGACACCCGGCCGTTGGTTTCCCACGGTGGGCGAAAGGTCTCGGAGGCGGACCGGTTCGCCTCGGACCTGGGGATGGTGGAGAGCATCAAAGACCCGGGGGTGAGAGACCTGGCAAGTGCTGCAGCCGACCTGCGTGCATTACCCACGATACTGGGAGGACATTCGCTGGTCAGCGGTGGCCTATCGGCGCTGTTGCTGGCGCGGGTCCGTCAGAGACAGCAGTCCAAAGCAGAGGTGTAATTTCGAAACCAGGACCTTTCTTTGTGGTTGGGCAAAGGAGGAAACGGCGCATTGCCGTCGAAACCGTACTCGCCCGTTACAACGGGTTGAGGAAGGCGGACTGACCAAGAGCGGATGAGCGAGGCAGTCTCGTTTAGCGAGAGGCAACTCGCAAGGCGATTGAGGTCTAGTCATGCGCAAGGTCCTTCTGGTTCTGCTGTCCCTGTTTGCATTGCTTGTTTCGTCTGGCGCCGGTTTCCGTTGGGGCTAAGAACCGGTTACTGTTTCAGTCCGCCTTCTGTCAGTATTGCTCCGCCGAGGAGGGACTCCATGCAGAGGCCGCGGGCGGTCGTCTACTACGTGCTGGGAACGTCAGTGATTGCCATAGCCTCGCTATACGCGGCCTTGCGTGGCAGTGCCGGGGTATTGGCGGTACAGATGCTCCCTTTGGCGGTGTTAAGCGCCCTGTTCGCTTACTTCCCCGTCCGAGTAGGACGCGAGACGCAGGTCGATTTTGTAGCGCCTCTTGGACTGGCCTTCATTGTTATACAGGGTCCGGCAACCGGAGCCGCTGGTGTTTTGCTCGGAGTACTCCTGGCAGAGATTTTGCTCAATCGCAGAGAATGGATCCCTATCGCCTTTAATGTTTCACTGGTAGCCATCGAAGTCGCGGCTGCCAGCTTTATCTTCAGGTTATCGGAGATTCCCACAGGAGAGTCCATTTCAGGGCCGATACTACTGGTCATTGCCGTCATGGCCGTGGCCAATTGGGCCGTAAACGTAGGTTTCTTCTCTGGCCTTATTTCTCTGTTGTCGCAGACTCGCTACTCTGAAGAACTCTTTCGAATTGGCAAATCCGCGGTAAGGCACATTCTCGTCGATGCGTTAGCAACTGTACTTTTTGTGTCGATTTACCAGTCCATTGGGCCTGCAGGTCTTCTCATCATGGCGGCTCTGCTGCTACTAGTCCGATATGGCTTTCAAACGTACTACAGGCTCATAGCCTCCTACGAAGAGATCCTTGTTATGCTCATTTCCATTCTCGACGCGCGGGACACTTATACAGCGGGGCATTCTCAACGAGTATCGGACAATGCTGTGTCGATAGCGACAGAAATGAGGCTTCCTCCCAGTGTCATAGAAGAGGTCAAGAAGGCTGGGCTTCTGCATGACATCGGCAAGGTGAACGTCCCCGATCAAGTCCTCAAGAAGCCCGGGAAGCTCACCGATGAGGAAACCAACTTGATGAACCGACACCCAACTGATGGGGCAAGGTTTGTGGAGAGTGTCTCGAGCCTTAGGCACTTGGCGCCGATCATCAGGCATCACCATGAACGCTATGACGGCCGCGGTTATCCAGATGGCCTGTCGGGGGAGGCCATTCCTCTCGGGGCACGCATTCTGCTGGTTGCCGATGCCTTTGACGCCATGACCACGGACAGGCCCTATCGTACGGCGATGTCCACGGCGGAGGCATTGGGGCGGATCATCACCAACGCCGGTACGCAGTTCGACGCGCGAGTGGCTCTTGCGGCTCTGCGTGTTTTGGGCAAGGACCTTGCGGAGAGCCCCCAGTTGGAGGCCGCAGCACGGGTTGCTGCCACTCAACAGGATAAGGTAAGTGAAGCCAGTGAATGAGGCGGCGGCGAGTTCAGACGCAGTGAGCGGCGTCACCCTCAACGATGCGTCCTGGCTGAACTTTGTCAGGAGGCTGTCCGGGATCCGCTCGGTCGGCATCACTCGGGACCCAGCGGGAAACCTGGAACAGATCAGGCTTCTGGCTGATGGAGATCGGGAACCCCGCCACCTCGTCCGCGAGGTGGTCTCCCTTCTCAGTGTGTGGGCCGGTCTTGACGTACCGGCCGAGGCCTTTGAGGTCATCCAGCTGTCAGATGACGAGAAACGTCCCCGCGCTCGCATTGTGGGGTATCGCGAGACGCCGTGCGGTCCCCTCGTGACGGCGGAGGTCGACTTGGCCACGGGAGACCGCGTCACCAGGGGTGCTGCCAGCGGCCCCGCCTCGAGCCACTTGCGGCCAAGAATTGCCGCCGAGGCCGCCGCTGACGCGATGAACCGGCGACTGGCTGGTCCGGGCCTCTGTGTCGTGGGCTCAGCCGAAGTCGTTCCTCTCAACTCGCACCGTACCGTCCTGGTGCTGGCCTATCTCCAGGGACAGCCGTACACCGGATCGGCGCTTATTCGCGGCGACGAGGTAGGGGAGGCCGCGGTTAAGGCGACGCTCGATGCCCTGAACCGCCAGCTTGCCTGGCCGCAGCAGCAGGGGTGATGAACCGGTGTTAACCACCACGTTTGTTGCTTCCATCGTCATCGGCCTGATACGCAGGGGTAGTCTGCGGCGTTTCGGAGACTTGTCGCTTAGGGGTCTGTGGTTGGTCATCCTCGCGTTTGGCCTGCAGGTCGCCCTACGCGTCGGCGGTTACGGGGGGCCCCTGCTGTCTGGCGCACTGTACGCAGCCACGTACGTGTTGTTGGTGGTCTTTATTGTCCTTAATCGTTCGCGCCGGGAGCTGGCGATCATGGGTGTAGGGCTCCTGAGCAACGCGCTCGTGATCTGGGCCAATGGCGGCAGAATGCCGGTCAGTGCTGCGGCCTATCAGGCGGCGGTTGGCACCGCCCTGCCGCTGACTGACCCTACACACATTCCCTTGACGGAGACGGCCCGATTGGCGTGGCTGTCCGACCTCTGGGCACTGAAGCCCCCGTTTCCGCTCCCCGGGGTGTTCAGCCTGGGAGACGTCGTGGTCTGCCTTGGCCTGTTCCTGCTGGTCCAGCACGTGATGGTCCGGCCCGCGGCACCGCCGCCGGAAGCACACGCCGCCAAGGCCTGAAACCCGTTGGCCGCAGAAATTGCGTTGGTCACTCTTGGCGCTGCACCTGACGGCGTGGCGCCGTTTTGCCCCCTCCCCTTGGCCCGGTGCGCCCCCCGGGGCGGACGTGTGTTCGACATTCTGCAGGGTGCCGCTCACCCGCCCTCGAAGTGTAGAGAGGCTAGAGCCGGTGGGTTCCGCAGACACCTCCTGCCGGCGAGGAGGTGGGTAATGCGAAAGCTCGCGGCGGCTACAGCGTTGGTTGGCGCAGCGCTGGCAGCGGCACTGCTCCTCAGGCCGACGGATCCGATCGCACTGCTGGTCGTTGAAGAAAACGCGGTGGGGCTGGGTGGGCCCTCCGGCGCCGCCCTGGGCCGGCCGGTCCGGGCCAGGGTCGAGTTGGGGGGGGAAGCGGCGGGGCCCAGCGTCCGAGTCACGTCGGACCTGCTGCCCCTCGGCAGGAAGACCCGTGTTCTGGTGTACCAAAGCAGATCGTCCGGCTTCGACATCGTGGGAGACAGCCTTTGGCAGGTCAGGGCGTCTCCCTTTCGCATTCCTGTGGGAGGGACGGCCGGCGAGCCGCAAGCGGGGAGCGGCGATCCATGGTCCGGGATTCCGGACGTCGAGCTGAAAGCGATTCAGCGCGACGGAAGCCTCCTGATTCTGGTGGGCACCTCTGGGGTCACGCTGCGCCCCGGCGAGCAGTGGAGCGGGGCCTGGCTGGTCGGTCCGGATGGGATCCAGACTATTGCCGAATCGAACTGGGACCAGACGATACGCGAGGCAGTGGCCGGGAAGAAGCCGCTGTTGGTTCGGCGCCTGACGCACGTCGGCTGGGTGCCGCGCAGCCGCGTCTCCGTGCTGGCTGAGCCCGCGGAGCTTGAAGCGGCTGAAATTCGAAAGGAGGGAGACCCGTGGGACGGCGGCTGGCTTCGGCCCTTGTTCTGGCGCTGGCGCTGGCAAGCCTGAATCCCATTCCTGGCGTGGCTGCGCCACCGGTTTCACAGCTCGCCGAGACGCAGCTTGTACCGCTTATCCTCATTCACGGCCTTGGGGGCAGTGCAGACGCATTCCGCGCCCCGGGCGGGACCGGCCTGGAGCAGCGACTGCAGCAGGCAGGTTATGCCATGGGGCGGGACCTTTTCGCCCTGGACTACCGGGAGGACAACAACGGCGACTACGTTCACGTTGCGTCGGATCACCTGCGTCCCCTGGTATCCCGCGTCTTGGAGCAGACCGGCGCGGCACAGGTGGATCTGCTTGGGTATAGCATGGGAGGCCTGGTGGCCCGTTACTACCTGGGGCTGCCGGGTGAGTCCGTGAGGGTGCGCACGTTGGTGTTGCTAGCCAGTCCGTCACGTGGGTCCTTTGCGGCGAACATCGTCAAGGACGCCCAGGTGACCCAGGACTACCTGGAGACGTATGCCGGGGTGCCCCTGCCCCCTGGCACGGAACCAGAGGAAAAGGCTGCGCTGCCTGTAAGCAGCGGGATGGCCGCGTCGGTCAGTGCCCCGCTCGATTACGTCTTTACTCAGGCCCGTGCCACCTTTGAGCCTCTTCTAGTGCGGTTTCTGCTGCAGTCCAAACTGGGGCGACGCGCTCCGGTCCTGGAGCGGTTCGCAGACTGGCTGGACCGTACGGAACCGGGCAGGAGAGCCGATCTCTTTGAGACGGCACAGACCCCGCTGAGTCTGCCAGATGCAGCCATCATGGGGAGCGACGGCGCGGACCCCAGACGCGCCCTGACGCGGGCCTACCTGCATCTTCTAGGGCTGAACGCTGCACGCGTCCGGTTGCAGACCCTGCTTCAGGGGTCACGCGTCACGCCTGCGTTGGGAGCCGTGGAATCACTCGTTGGATGGATGGCGATCCAGCCCCAAGGAGTAGCCATTGAACGCCTGCTATCCGAACGGTTCAGACTGGGCACCGGACCCGAGTACCTGGGCAACTACTTTCTGAGCGCCTGGAATGGTCGGGAACGGGATCGGCGACGGGAAGCGGCGGTGGCCACGGCGGCCCTGGCGCGGGTCGACGAGCAGCCTCGCTACGTGGTGGTGGCAGGCACCGTGCCCAACGTGTTCAGCCTGGCCTGGCCCGGCGTGAAGCCTAACGACGGCGCCGTGGAGGCGGCTTCAGCCTGGCTACCGCTGGGTAGGGACGATTCCTTCCACCTGCTCAGGGGACAGGGGCCGGCTACCTCGCACGTGGGGCTAAAACTGAATCCAACGGTGGCTGGCACCATCGTTCGAGAGCTGGACCCGGCCGGCCCGGCCGCTGCGCGCCAGGTCCGCCCCCTGGTCCGGAGGTGGTTCTGGCGCGATCTGGAGTGGGAGGAGACAGGCTCGCTGGCCATCTCGCGCTGGAGCCCCACCTACCTGGACATCACGCAGGATCGCCTGAAGGGGCGCTCCGGCAGCCTCACCGTTGACCTTTCCCCGCAGGGGGGACTGGGTGGGACTCTGACCGGGCTGTGGCATCGCATCCGGGGCGCTGCCGGTGTCTCTTCGTCGCAGCGG
The DNA here is from genome assembly GCA_050260815.1 of Bacillota bacterium. Taxonomy (GTDB): domain Bacteria; phylum Bacillota; class Sulfobacillia; order JAMDAP01; family JAMDAP01; genus JAMDAP01. The sequence continues at coordinate 9,721 of JBLNCQ010000032.1, read as the reverse complement.
TCATCTGAGATCCCCCTGGTTTGGGCGGAGTTCCGAGACGACTCGGGAACGAGGCAGGTCGTCCCGGTGCAGGTCACGGGAACTGGGCGAAAGTGGCGCGCCACGCTGCAGCTCCCGTCCTTCGGGGACACGCAGACGACGCTGCGACTGGGTGTCCGCCTGGACGGGAACCGGCCTGAGCTCCCGCCTGCAGATTCCGCCAGGGTTGACTACCGCATCCGGTTCCAGCCGCGCGACGAGGCGGCAGCGCCCACCGGTGCTGAGGACACCAGCCAGGGCCAGGGCAGCACGGCCCAGCAGGGCGCGGCAGCCGCCCCCGGCCCGACAGGCGATGCAGCCGGGACAGCCGGCTCGGCCGGGACCGACGGGGCAAGCGGGTCCGGCGGTTTGGGCGCGCCCAGGGAAACCGGGCCGTCCCCGCTAATCGTGGTACGCCGGGGCACCAAGGAGACCACCCACAAGGACCCCTCCGAGGAGCGCCACGCGCAGTGGCAGTGGGACTTCGGGGACGGGACCGTGGAGACGGACGACGACCCCACGAAGCTGACAAGCGAACGCGAACATGCCTATGGCGCGCCTGGTCAGTACAGAGTCACGGCCACCTCGCTCAGCAACCTGGGGCGTGTCCTCAGGCAGCAGATATGGAACGTCACGGTGGGCAAAGGGGTGGGCGGTGACGGTACGACACCCATTGGGGCAGTGGGCCAGATCGCCACGGCAGTGGGGCAGGCGACCCGCTTCCTTTCCGATACCCTGCGCCCGCCCTGGCTGCGGCTGGAGCTTGAAGGCCCCGCCAAGTGGATGACGCGCCGCCCCGCGTCCTATACCGTGAAGGTGGAGACCCTGCCCGTGCCCTGGGTGGTCCGCCAGAAGGTAACCGTGGACCCGGCCCGGACCTTCCGGGTAGCCTGGGAGAAGCCGGGAACCTACGTGGTGCGGGCCGCTGTGTCCGTGGAGACCACCTACCTCCTGCCCGAGGGCGGAACCGTGACCCTGCGCAACACTTACACCGTCTCGAAGCAAGTCAAGGTCTTTACTCCAACACTCAGCGACCTGTAGCGGCAGGCGCGGGCTGAGGAAGCGTGTTCTACCGCCAACTTCTGCCCCGCCATGAGGTGGTTGCCTTCGTTGCCCACCCCCTGCAAACGTGCTAAAATACCTACATCGCCGGGAAAGGAACCGCTTGGTTCCTTTCCTTATGTGCGGACCGGCCCCAAAGAGAAGGGTGAGACCATGCTCAAACTGCTCACGAACCTCCTGGGCAATTACAACGAGAAGGTTATACGCCGCCTGTCCCAGCAGGTAGAGGTCATCAACGGTCTGGAGCCCAAGATGAAGCTCCTGCGGGATGATCAGCTTGCTCACAAGACCGTGGAGTTCCGGGAGCGTCTAAACCAGGGGGAAACCCTGGAGGAATTGCTGCCGGAGGCATTCGCCGTTGTGCGCGAGACGGCCTGGCGGGTCCTGGGCCAGCGGCATTACGATGTCCAGCTTATCGGCGGCATGGTGCTCCATGAGGGCAACATCGCCGAGATGAAGACCGGCGAAGGCAAGACCCTGGTCGCCACCCTTCCGGCGTACCTGAACGCCCTGGCGGGAAAGGGCGTCCACGTTGTCACCGTCAACGACTACCTGGCCCGTCGCGACAGTGAGTGGATGGGCCGCATCTACAAGTTTCTGGGTCTCAACGTCGGCCTGATCGTGCACGGGCTTGACAACAACCAGCGCCGGCGCGCCTACATGGCCGACATCACCTACGGCACGAACAACGAGTTCGGCTTTGACTACCTGCGCGACAACATGGTGGTGCACCGCGACGAGCTGGTGCAGCGCCCGCTCAACTATGCCATTGTCGACGAGGTCGACTCCATCCTCATTGACGAGGCGCGCACCCCGCTGATCATCTCCGGCGACGCCGGCAAGTCCACGGATCTCTATGTTACCTTCGCGAAGGTGGCCGAGCGGCTGGTGGAGGGCGAGGACTATACCGTTGACGAGAAGATGCGGACCGTGGCCCCCACGGAAGAGGGCGTGGCCAAGGTTGAGCGTCTACTCAACATCCCTCACCTCTACGAAGATGAGGGGACGGACTATAGCCACTATCTGAACGCCGCCCTCAAAGCGAAGGCGCTGTTCAAGCTGGACCGGGACTATGTGGTCAAGGACGGCCAGGTCATCATCGTGGATGAGTTTACCGGCCGCCTCATGTACGGCCGCCGCTGGTCAGACGGACTGCATCAGGCGGTGGAGGCCAAGGAACACGTCAATATCGAACGTGAGAGCGTAACCCTGGCCACCATTACGGTGCAGAACTTCTTCCGCATGTACAAGAAGCTCTCCGGCATGACCGGCACGGCTTTGACGGAAGAGGAAGAGTTCCGCAAGATCTACGGCATGGACGTCATTGTCATCCCCACCAACAAGCCCATGATCCGACGGGACCTGCCGGACGTGGTCTACAAGACCGAGGCGGCCAAGTTCCGCGCCGTGGTGGAGGACATCGTGGAGCGCCACAAGCAGGGCCAGCCGCTTCTGGTGGGCACCATCTCCATCGAGAAGTCGGAACTGCTCTCCGACCTGCTGAAGAAGCGCGGTATACAGCACCAGGTGCTGAACGCCAAATACCATGAAAAAGAGGCCGAGATCGTCGCCCAGGCGGGCCGCTTCGGCGCGGTGACCATTGCCACCAATATGGCCGGTCGCGGCACCGACATCCTGCTGGGCGGCAACCCCGAGTTCCTGGTGAAGGAGCGGCTGCGGGCGAAGGGCTTCAGCCCGGAGGCCATCGGCCTGGCCCTGGACTGGTCCCGGGGCACGGGTGCCGCTGTAAGTCGGGAAGGCGCCGCCGCGGGCCTCACCGCCCGTGAGGTGGCAGGCGAGCCCACCGGGGAGACCATGACCTTGGAGCAGGAGGCCGCCAGGGCGCTGGAGGCGTACCACGAGCTGTGGCCGAAGGCCAAGGCCGAGTGCGATGCGGAGCATGAGAGGGTTGTGGGGCTGGGCGGCCTGCACATCATCGGCACGGAGCGCCATGAGAGCCGCCGTATCGATAACCAGCTGCGCGGCCGTTCCGGCCGCCAGGGCGACCCGGGGTCCACCCGCTTCTACGTGGCTCTAGAAGACGACCTGATGCGTCTCTTCGGCGGCGACAACGTATCCAGCATGATGGACCGGTTGGGCATTGAAGAAGACATGCCTATCGACGCCAAGATCATCTCGCGGGCCATTGAGAACGCCCAGAAGAAGGTGGAGGCGCGCAACTTCGACTCGCGCAAGCACGTCCTGGAGTACGACGACGTGATGAACAAGCAGCGCGAGGTCATCTACAACCAGCGCCGCCAGGTGCTGGAGGAGGAAAACCTCAAGGATGTCATCATGGGCATGGTGGAGGACGTCACCGACAAGTTGCTCGACCTCACCTGCCATACCTCCGTGCACCCTGAGGAGTGGAACTACAAGGGCCTTGTCGATGAGGCGGAGCGCCTGTACCTCCCGTCGGGGGGCATCAAGCCCGAGGACCTGGAAGGCATGGGCCGCGACGCCATCCGCGAACAGCTGCTGGAAGAGGCTCGTAGGCAGTATGACCTGAAGGAAGAGAAGCTGGGCCACGACACCATGCGGGCGCTGGAGCGCATTGTCATGCTGCGGTCCGTGGACGAGCGGTGGATCGACCACCTTACGGCCATGGACGACCTGCGCGAGGGCGTGGGCCTGCGCGGCTACGCCCAGCACGACCCGCTGGTGGAGTACAAGCACGAAGCCTTTGAGATGTTCAACGCCATGATTGAGGCCATCAAGGAACAGACGGTCTCGATGATCTACCACGTCACCGTGGCGCGGGAGCCGGAGCGGCGCCAGACCTATGAGTCCGGCGGCTCTGAGGACGCGGCGGCGCCCAAGACGCCGGTCAAGGCCGTCAAGCAGGTGGGCCGCAATGATCCGTGCCCCTGCGGCAGCGGCAAGAAGTACAAGAAGTGCCACGGCCGCAACGCGTCCTGACTGCCTGGCCGTAGGACGCCCCGGCCGCACCCGACAGAAGACCCTGCCCGCCTCCGCGGACAGGGTCTTTGAAGGAGTTCGGCCCCTTGGGTTGCGGGGGCGACGGACCCGGTGAACTCTAGCCCAGACCCACGGCGTGGAGAAGCTGAAGCGTGGCGAAGAAAACGGCGGAGCCTCCCAGGGCGTAGCCTATGCCGCTCCTGTTTTCGCGGGACTGCGTCATGGGAATCATGTCGGTGGCGCCTATGTACACCAGCGACCCCGCCGCCAGGGCAATGAGGGCTTCCCGCCAACTGGGGTTGAACGTGCCCACCAGGGCGGCGACCAGCGCTCCCACGCTGGTGGTGACTACCAGGGCGCCGGTGGTGCCCAGGGCAATCCGGTCGCGGAACTTGGCCGCGCGCATGACGGAGGCCAGGCTGAAGCCCGTGGGCAGCTTGTGCAGGGTGATGGCGGCGAACAGCAGGATGCCGCTGGCCAGGCCCGCCTCAAAGGCGGACATGATGGCCACGCCGTCGAAGAAGGCGTGGAGTCCAAGCCCCACCGCTGCGGCCAGGCTGGCCGAGCGGGTGACCAGAGGTTCGACTTCCGGATGCATTTCCTCCACCAGCCGGTGCTCGTGGGCGTGCCCGTGGGTGGGGTTGTCGCAGTCCTCGCCCTCGCAGTCCGGCTGCGCCTCGTGGGCGTGGAGGCTGAAGAAGTTCTCCGCCACATAGATGGCCAGGTAGCCGACCAGCACAAAGGCGAGGGAGGCCGGCCGGGCCTCGGCCACCTCGGGAATAAGGTCCAGGAAGGCGGCGGCCAGAAGGAACCCGGCGCCGGCCGCGATAATCTGACGCATGCGCCGGTGGCCCAGGTCGCCCAGCCCAACGGCCAGAAGGCCGCCCAGGAACTCCGCAAAGCCGGAGAGAATGGCGAAACCCAGTCCAATCCACAGTACGGCGCTCATGAGGGCTCTCCCTTTCCCGAGCCGTGGTGGCCGCTGGAATGGCGGCCGGGCTCCGGCATCTTCTGATAGCACTGATCACAGAGGCCAAAGAAGTCGAGCACGTGGCTTTCCACGTGGAAGGTCCCGTGCCGCGGCGCCTTGACCAGGCACTCGTCCACGTCCTCCACCCGGCCGCAGGACCGGCAGATCAGGTGATGGTGGTGGCTGGGATGACAGTAGACGTAGCGGTAGGCCCTCCCGTCCTGGGCGAAGCGGCGCGCCAGGCCCACGGCGGTCATGGCCTCCAGGAGCCGGTAGACGGTGGTGAGGCCGACGTCGACCCCCTGGCCGGCAGCCTCTCGATGCAGTTCCTGGGGGCTCATCCAGCGGCCGGCGTCGGCGAAGAGTTCCGCCGCGCGCAGCCGGGGCGCCGTGAGGCGGAACCCGCCCCGGCGCAGCGCGTCAAAGGTATCAGTAGACTCCATGCAGCTCGCTCCCCGAGGGCAGGGCGCTCTGACCCGCTGTCCAGCCCCGGCTTACAGAAAATAATTTCCCCTAAGTAGGCATGATAAAATGCCTGTAGTGGATTGTCAAGAAAGGGTGGCCGATTCGTGTACGAAGACCTGACCAGAGAACTGGAGACCCTGGCGGAGAAGCTGGCTGACCTCGGGAGGTCTCTTTGACCTTCCCGCACTGAAAGCGAGGCAGGCGGAACTGGAGCAGGCCATGAGCGCCCCCGGCTTCTGGGATGACCAGGAAAAGGCGCAGAAGGTGCTGCGCCAGCTTTCCGCCGTGAAGTCCCCCGTGGACGCGCACCAGAGCCTGATCAGCCGCGTGGAGGACCTGAAGGTGCTGCTGCAGCTTGCCGACGAAGAGGGCGACGCAGCCATGCTGCCTGAGGGCCGCCGCGAGGTGGAGGCGCTGAAGAACGACGTGCGGGATCTGGAACTCCGGCTCCTGCTGAACGGGAAGTATGACCAGCGCAATGCCATCGTGGCCCTGCACGCCGGCGCCGGCGGAACCGAGTCGCAGGACTGGGTGCAGATGCTGCTGCGCATGTACACCCGCTGGGCGGAGCGCCATGGATTCCGCGTGGAGACACTGGACCTGCTGGAAGGCGACGAGGCCGGCATCAAGAGCGTGACCCTGTCCATCCAGGGGCCTTACGCCTACGGCTTCCTCCGGCCAGAGAAGGGCGTGCACCGCCTGGTGCGCATCTCGCCCTTCGACGCCTCGGGCCGCCGCCACACCTCCTTCGCCTCGGTGGATGTGGTTCCCGAAATCGAAGACGAGGTGGAACTGGACATCCGGCCGGAGGACCTCAAGATCGATACCTACCGTTCCGGCGGCGCGGGCGGTCAGCACGTGAACAAGACGGACTCGGCGGTGCGCATCACGCACCTGCCCACCGGCATTGTGGTGGCCTGCCAGAACGAGCGCTCCCAGCAGCAGAACCGCGCCGTGGCCATGCGCATCCTGATGGGCAAACTGCTGGACCTGCGGCAGCAGCAGCAGCAGGAGGAAATCAACACCGAGCGGGGCGAGCAGGGCGACATCGCCTGGGGCAACCAGATCCGCTCCTACGTCTTCCAGCCCTACACCATGGTCAATGACCACCGCACCGAGCTGAAGATCGGCAACGTCACCGCCGTGATGGACGGTGAGCTGGACCCCTTCATCTACGCCTATCTGGAGCAGCAGGCGGCGGCCGAATCGCGCTGACGCCCAAGGCAGGGGATGGCCAACAGGCCGTCGAACCTGCGCAACAAGACAGGTCAAGCCTTTCCCGGGAGGAACACAGCATGAAGTACCGCTCGTATCTGATTCTGGCTCTCGCTGCAGCCATTCTCCTTGCGGGAGGTTTTGCGGTCGGCCGGTCCGCTTCCGCCGCGGGCACCACCCCCGGCACGGACGGAGATCCCCTGGTGTCCAAGAGCTACGTGGACCAGTACGTGCAGTGGGTGCCGGTGCTGGTCAAGGCGGGCCAGACGATGGTGGCGGAGGGAGGCACGGAGATCGTTCTCCGTTCCGGCAAGGCAACCGCCGTGGAAGTGGGCGGCGCCGGCCTATCCGACGTGACCTCGGCCAAAGACCTGCTGCGCGGCGCCAACGTCCCGCTCAACCACCTGCTGCTGGTGCCCCGCACCGACGGGCGCGGGGTCAAGGCCGTCATTGACAGCTGGATGCTGGTGCGGGGTGCGTACGCCATTCAATAGCTGTCGCGGCAATCCGGCTGCGGTGCAAGGTATTGGGCCGTTCAGCTAGAAGTTAAGGATATGGACAATAAAGTGCGGCTTGTTCAGGTGATCGGCGGCGGGGAGTTCGGCGGCGCGGAGCGCTACGTGCTGAACCTCGCATGCGGGCTCGACAAGGACATCTTTGAGCCCATCGTGGCCTGCGGCTACGAGGGGCGGCTGTCGCGCACCCTCCGTGAGGAGGGTGTGCCCGTCCACGTGCTGCCCAGCGGCACCGGCGGCCTGTCCGCCCTGTCCGGCCTGCTCCGGACGGTTCGGCCCCAGATTGTGCACACGCACGGTGTTCGCGGCAACCTGTTCGGCCGTCTGGCCGCGCGTCGTACGGGCGTGCCGGCGCTGGTGACCACGGTGCACAGCGACATGGCCCTGGACTACCCCGCGCTCCTGAAGCGGACAGCCTACATGCTGCTCGACCGGCTTACCGATCCCATGGTGACCCGCTACGTGGTGGTCTCCGAGGCCATGAAGAGCGTGGTGGTGCGGCGTGGAATCGGAACCGGCCGCATCACGGTGGTGCCCAACGGCGTGGATACGACCGCCTTTCACCCATCGCCGGGGGCCGCCGCCTGGCTTCACGATCAGGTGGGGGTGGGGCCACAGGTCCGCCTGGTCGGCATGGCGGCACGCCTGCACCCGGTAAAGGGGCACGACCTCTTCCTACGGGCTGCGGCAGAACTGGCCGCCACGTCCAGGACTCTGGACATCCGGTTCCTGGTGGTCGGCAGTGGCCCACCGGAGTACCGCGAACACCTGGAGGCTCAGACGGAGCGGTTGGGCCTTCGCGGGCGCGTGCTCTTCCTGGGCGAGCGGGAGGACGTCCCGGCGATCCTGGCCGGGCTGGACGCGGCGGTGGTGCCGTCGCGCTTTGAGGCCTTCTCGCTGTCGGTCATCGAGGCCATGGCCAGCGGCGCACCCCTGGTGGCCACGCGCGTGGGGGCGATCCCCGAAATCGTCGAGGACGGCGTGACCGGGCTCCTGTCCCATCCCGGCGACGCGCTGGACCTGGCGGCCAAGATCCTGACCGTGCTGGTCGACCGGGACCTGGCCCGGAGGCTGACCGAGAACGGCCTGCAGGCCGCCGACCGGTACTCGATTGACAAGTTCATCCGACGCATGGGCGAACTCTACCTGGAACTGTTGAAGGGGCAAGCCTGATGCTCCGGGGCAGGGACATTGTCTGTGTTGGTCCCACGGAATGGTCCGGCGTCTGGGCACGGCCCCAGCAGCTGATGGCCAGACTGGCCGCCCGCGGCAACCGCATTCTCTACGTGGACCCACCGGTTACGGCGCTTGCTCCCCTGAAGCTGCCTGCTCTGAGGCAGCGCTGGCTCTCGCCCGGCAGCCGCCTGCGGTCGGCGCTGCAGAACATCTGGGTATTGGAGCCGCCGCTCTTTCTGCCATTCGGCAACAAGCGCCGCGCGATCAACCGACTCAATCAGCGCCTGCTGGCGTCGGCCATCCGGGCCGCGGAGACCAGTCTCGGTTTCCGCGATGTGACGCTGTGGACCTACCTGCCCGGCACGGCTGACCTGCTGCGCCACGTGCCTTACCGGGACCTGTGCTACGATTGCGTCGACGACCATTCCGCCTTCACCGGCCTGCTGGATCCGGCGGTGGTGAGGGCCATGGAGGATGACCTGCTGCGCCAGGCGGACGTGACGCTGGCGACGGCCGACGCGCTGCACCGGCGCTGCCTGGCGTTGAACCCTGACGCCATCCTGGTTCCCAACGCCGTTGACTTTGAGCACCTCTCGGCGGCTCGGGAGCCGGGCCCCGTGCCGCAGGAATTCGCCGACCTGGCCCGGCCGGTGATCGGTTTCGTAGGGGCCCTGGGCGACTGGATTGACGTCCCGCTGCTGGCCCGGGTGGCGGCCGAGAACCCCACGGCCTCGCTGGTGCTCATCGGCCCGGCCCTGACGGATGTGAGCCCGCTGACGGGCCTGCCCAACGTGCACCTGCTGGGGCCGCGGCCCTACCCGGACCTGCCCGGCTACCTGCGGGCCTTCGACGTCTGTCTGAACCCCTTCCGCATCAACCAGCTTACCGCCAGCGTCAACCCCATCAAGCTCTACGAGTACCTGGCGGCGGGCAAAGAAGTGGTCTCGACGGCGCTACCCGAGGTCCGCGCCTTCGCCGATACGGTGTTTGTGGCGGAGGATGAGGACGGGTTTGCGGCCGCGGTGCAGGGGGTGCTGTCCGGCCGCCTGGCGCACCCGCTCGAGGCAAGGCTCGCTGTGGCCCGGGCCAACTCCTGGGAGGAACGGCTCAAGAGAATCGACGAGGCCTTTGCCCACGCCCTCCGGGGGGCGTAGACAAAGGCCTCTTTTCCTGATGGTTCTGATCGCTATTGCTCCGCGCTCCCCGGAGCGTTCCCACCGCCCGGTACACCGTCGGGCGGCCTGACTTCCACGGCCGGGCTGTTGAAGTTCCACAGCGTGACCAGCGTCTTCTGCCGCAGGCCGGACGCCTCCTGCAGGGGCAGGTCGAACACAGTCTGGATCTGGTGGATCAGCCCGTCTTTCTCCCCCACCCAAACCTT
>JBLNCQ010000031.1:0-24935 GCA_050260815.1 Bacillota bacterium | reverse complement strand
CTGGACAGCAGCCGTAGTCAACCTGAAACGGATCTTCAAACACCTGCAAGGGGGAAGTGTCCCCAAAACGCGGTTGGAACCGGTAGTTACGGCCTGAGAGCGATAGGGAAGCGGGGGATTTAGGGATGCAAGGCCACTGCGGATATAGCCACCACCTCGGTTTTTGGCGACGGCCGTCTCGAAAAACGCCTCATTACCCTCGATACCCCTTCCCTAAGCTTGATTCTGCAGCATTCTCCTAGACCCGTCGGCCAAGTCCTGCCCGCGTGGAACAGCGCCCGGCAGGCACAAAGCCAGAGGCCCCGGAGCGCATGGCCCCGGGGCCTGTGTAGGGGTTCGAAGACGCTGCAGCAGTCGTCAGGCGGCCTGCTTGACCAGCTCGGCCTCGATGGCGATCTTCACCTGGTCGCCGACCAGCACGCCGCCGGTCTCCAGGACGGTGTTCCACTGCAGGCCGAAGTCCTTGCGATCCACCTTGCCGGTGGCGCTGAAGCCTGCCCGCTCGTTGCCCCAGGGGTCCTTGCCCGTGCCCTCAAAGGTCACGTCCAGGGCAATCTCGCGGGTGACGTCGCGGATGGTCAGGTCGCCGATCATCCGATAGTCGTCGCCGTTGCGGTCGATGCGCTTGCTCTTGAAGGTGATCTTGGGGAACTTCTCCACGTCGAAGAAGTCAGCAGAGCGCAGGTGCGCGTCGCGCTGGCCCTCACGCGTGTCAACGGTGGACGCGTCAATGGTGGCCTCCACCTCGGCGGTGGTGAAGTCGGGCAGGTCGGCGTAAACCACGCCTTCCACCCCGCTGAACCGGCCCTTCACCGTGGCAATCATCATGTGCTTGACGGAGAACTCAGCAAGCGTGTGCGACGGATCCAGAACCCACTTGCTCCTGGCCATGAAAGAAGCCCTCCCTGTCCGGTAGAATTCCGGGTACTATCCTGTCATTAGTGACTTATGATTGGTAAGTCACTCACATGCCTAGATTACCCAAGGCACTTACGAATGTCAAGTGGGTATGCTAAAATAAGTCCAGCGAAGAAATCACGGAAGGAGGTGAGGGCTGTGTCCTGGGACCAGATGTGCCCCAAGTATGAAGCGGCCGCTGAGCTGCTGGGCAAGAAGTGGACGGGGCTGATCCTGCGCATCCTGATGGGCGGCCCTCGCCGCTTCAGCGAGTTTCGGGCCCAGGCTCCCGACCTGAGCGACCGGCTCCTCTCCGAGCGGCTGAAGGAGTTGGAAGACGCCGGCATTGTGGCCCGCGAGGTGCACGATACCAAGCCGGTGCTCATCGAGTACGCTCTGACGGACAAGGGCAAGGCGCTTGAACCTGTGGTGTCTGAGATTCAGGAGTGGGCGAACCGCTGGGTGTAGGCCCGGACTGTCCGCGCTGGCTGATAGAATACCCGTGGAACGGTACAGTCTGAGCAACCATAGAAGCCGGGGAAGTCTACCCGGCTTCTTTGTATTCGCCGAAAGGGCACCGGCTATGCACGCGCGCTCAGGTACGTAAACAGACCCGCCCTGGGCACGTGCGGGCCTATCACCATCCCCACCAGGGGCATCATGGGTACGGTGGACTGCAGCTGTTCGGGCGGCTGGCGCGCTCGATCCTCAGCCGCATTCATCCTGCCGGTTCAACTGAAGCCTGGCCCGAAAAGCCCCAGGCAGACCGCCCCGGGGCTAGGACCGCAGTTCGGCGCCGAGCTGATCGGCCAGGGACTGCCGCACCCGGTTGTGGGCCTCCTCCACTTCCGCCTCGGTGAGCGTGCGGTCCTCGGCGCGGTACGTGAGCGAGTAGGCCAGGCTCCGCCGGCCGGCGCCGATGGAGGCGCCCTCGTAGACGTCGAACAGCCGGACATCCTGCAGCAGGTCGCCGCCCGACCGCTCGATCACGGACAGCACCTGGGCAGCGGGGACCGTGGTGGGCAGGATGAGCGCCACGTCGCGGACCACGGCCGGGTAGCGGCCCAGGGGCCGGTAGTGGCGGCCGGTGTCGGCCAGGTCCACCAGGGCTTCCCAGTCCAGCTCCGCCAACACCACCCGGTTCGGCAGGTCATAGGCCGCCTGCACCCGCGGATGGGACTCGCCAATCAGGCCGAGGGTGCGGCCGCCGACCAGCACGTCGGCCTGGCGGCCGGGGTGCAGGAAGGGATGGGCGCTGGGGCGGAACTCGGCCCGGGGGAAGCCCAGTGTGTCCAGCAAGGTCTCGACCACGCCCTTCAGGTCGAAGAAGCCGACGGCCCGCTCCGGCTGGTTCCAGCGCTTCGCCTGGCGCAGGCCGGCGGCGGCCAGGCCCAGTTTCGCGCGCTCCTCCGGCAGCTCTGTCACGGGCAGGGACTTGGGCTGGTAGACGGCGCCCAGGGTGAACACCTGGACGTCGCCCTGCCGCCAGGCCTGGTTGTGCTCCAGCACGCCCAGCAGCGAGGTCAGGGTGGTGGTGCGCATCACCGCGAAGTCCTCGGCCACGGGGTTCTGGATGCGAAGCTGGCGCCGCCAGGGATGGTCGGCGGGGAGGCGCAGGCGGTCGGCCTCGCGCTCGGACTGGAACGAGTAGGAGATGACCTGGGTATAGCCGGCACCCAGCAGTGCCTCCCGCGCCTGCACGCCCAACTCCTGCGGCCGGGTGCGGCCGCCGGCGGTAACTCGCCCCATGGGCAGGGTGGCGGGAATCTGGTCGTAGCCGTCAACGCGGGCGACCTCTTCCACCAGGTCGACCTCCTGGGCCAGGTCGGGCCGACGGGTGGGGGCCACCACATACAGCGCGCCGGCCCACGGGCCGCCCCTGGCCGCCAGGGCGTCGGCCTCCTCTACCTGGCGGATCAGGGAGGCGTCCCATGCCCGGATGGCGTCCGCATCCAGCGGCCGCGGGCTGGCCTGGTTCAGGGAGCGCAGGGCGGCGCCGGACGCCACGTCGGCGGCGGAATGGGCCGTCAGGCCCAGACGGCCCAGGCCATGCACCATATCCGGCTCTGTCAGAGACAGCCCCAGCAGCGCGTTGACCCGGGCTGGCCGCAGCGGAATCAGCCTGGGCGGCTGCACCTCGGGGTAGACGTCGAGGGCGCCGTCCAGAGGCTGGGCCGCGCCCAGGGAGGCGGCAAGCTCGCAGGCCCGGTCCGCAGCCAGGACGGTGCCGTTGACGTCCGTGCCCTTGATGAAGCGCGCGCCGGCCTCGGAGGCCAGGCCCAGACGGCGTGACGTGCGCCGCACGCTCCGGTTATCGAAGGAGGCGGACTCCAGCAGGATGGTGCGGGTGCCGTCCACGGCGGCGGGCGCGCCGCCCGCCGCGCCCGCGCCGGCAGCGCCCTCCCTCACCTCGCTGTCCAGCCCGCCCATCACCCCGGCCAGGGCCTTGGGCCGCTCGGCGTCGGCAATGACCAGCATGTCCGGCTCCAGGCGGCGCTCCTGGCCGTCCAGGGTGACCAGGGTCTCGCCCGGCCGGGCCCGGCGCACCACAATGCGGTGGCCGCCCAGGCGGTCGTAGTCAAAGGCGTGCAGGGGCTGGCCCAGTTCCAGCATGACGTAGTTGGTGATGTCCACCAGGGCGGAGATGGGGCGCATGCCTGCGGCGCGCAGCCGGTTCTGCATCCACAGCGGCGACGGGCCGGAACGGGTTACCTTCAGCATGCGGGCCGAATAGCGGCGGCACAGCGATGGGTCCTCGATGGACACCTGCACCTTCTCTGACAGTTCGCCCATGGATGTGGAAGCCGGCGGCGAGGGCAGGCGCACGGTGCCGCCGGTCAGCGCCGCGACCTCGCGGGCCACGCCCACCATGCTCAGGCAATGCGAGGCGTAGTTGGGGGTCAGGTCCAGGACCAGCACCTGGTCGTCCAGCTCAAGCAGGTCCACCATGGACCGACCGGGCGGGGTGTCCGGAGGCAGGACCCAGACGCCCTCGGTCTCCTTGTGCGGCAGGCCCTCCAGCAGCTCCGTCTCGGAGCAGAGCATGCCCTGGGAGTAGACGCCGCGGAAGTCGGTGGCATCGATCTTCCAGCCGCCGGGCAGGGCTGCGCCCGGCAACGCCACGGGCACCACGTCGCCCGGGTGCAGGTTCGGGGCGCCCGTGACGATGGTCAGCAGGCCGCCGTCGTGGCCCGGAACCGGCGCGTAACCCACGTCCACCCGGCAGACCACCAGGCGATCGGCGTCGGGATGCGGCTCGATGGACAGGATGCGGCCGGAGACCACGCCCTGGATGCCGCGGTTCAGGCCGCAGACTTCCTCGACAGCCACGCCGCGAAGCGTAAGGCGTGAGGCCAGTTCAGCCGCATTCATGGGAATATCCACGTACTCAGAAAGCCAGCGATAGGATACCTTCATTTCGTTTTCACCTCGCCCGGACTAGAACTGGCGCAAGAAGCGCAGGTCGTTGTCGAAGAAGTTGCGGATGTCCTCCACCCCGTACACCTGCATGGCCATGCGGTCGATGCCCAGTCCGAAGGCGAAGCCGGAGACTTCCTCCGGGTCGTACCCGCCGTTCCTCAGCACGTTGGGGTGCACCATGCCGGCTCCCAGGATCTCCACCCAGCCGGTGTGCTTGCACACCTTGCAGCCCGTGCCGCCGCAGACGGCGCAGGAGACGTCCACCTCGGCGCTGGGCTCGGTGAAGGGGAAGTAGCTGGGCCGCAGCCGGATGTTCACCTGCGGGCCGTAGAGCTGGCGCGCAAACTCGAGCAGCGTGCCCTTCAGGTCGCCCATGGTGATGCCGCGGTCGATGACCAGGCCCTCCATCTGGTAGAACATGGGCGAGTGGCTGGCATCGGCCGGGTCGTTGCGGTAGACCCATCCGGGGGCAATGATGCGCACCGGCAGAGGGTCCCGGCCCGACGTGCGCGCCGCCGACCGCCGGGCGTGCATGTAGCGCACCTGCACCGGCGAGGTGTGGGTGCGCAGCAGAATCTCGTCGGTGATGAACAGCGAGTCCTGCATGTCGCGGGCTGGATGGTCCTTCGGGATATTCAACAGCTCGAAGTTGAAGAGGTCCACCTCCACCTCCGGACCCTCGGCGATCTCAAAGCCCATGCCCAGGAAGATGTTCTCCAGCCGCTCCCGCACCTGCTGCAGCGGGTGCGCGTGCCCCCGCGGGACCGGCCGGCCGGGCAGGGTGACGTCCACCACCTCCGCCGCCAGGCGCCGGGCCAGCTCCTGCTCCTCCATTTCCGCAGTGCGTTCCGCCAACAGGGCCTCAATGGCCTCGCGCGCCTCGTTGACGTGCTGGCCCACGGCGGGCCGCTGCTCCGGCGGCAGCGAGCCCATGCCGCGCAGCACCTGAGTGATGGTTCCCTTCTTGCCCAGGTAAGCCAGGCGCAGCCCCTTCAGTTCGTCCAGGCTGGTCGCCCGGGCAATGCCCTCGCGCGCTTCGGCCACGGCCGCCTCCAGCTCCTCGATGATCATTTGCTTTCCCCCTGTCCCGTGAATGCCATAACAAGAGGGCCTTCGTCCCATTTGGGACGAAAGCCCTTGCTTCCGCGGTACCACCCAGGTTAGGCCGGCGACCGGCCTCTCTCCACAGGCACCCCCGCCATGCCGACCGGCTGAGCGGTCGCGACCGGGCGGGCTGATGCCCTGCCTCTGTAACGCGAGGCTCGCGTCCCGTCCTACCAGCAGCCCCTGGGGGCGCGTTCAGCGGGAGGCTCCGGAGCGAACTTGGGCCGTGGAGCCCTGGGTGCGTTTGCAGTCGCGGCGCACCCTCCCTGAAAGGGCCCCAGCCGCCATCCGGCGGCCGGCTTACTTTTCTCCATCCTTGCCTGTCTTGCTCACTGTGTAATTGTGCTTAATTCTACCCGACTTCCCCCACCAGGGCAACCTACTGCATGATGAGTTGCCTGTATAGGAGATACGCCAACACGGAGCCCGTGCTCTCAAAAATCCTCCAAAAAACCTCAGCGGCAGGGGACATGCTTGCCGGACCCCTTTCGTGATTTTTTGGATTCTTTTGCCCTTGATTATAGCACGGCCGCAACCGCGGCCACAAGACGACAGGCCGTTTCCGCGCTGGTCCGAGCGTTGTGAAAAGTGAAGCCGGACGGGCACTCGAGCCCGTCCGGCTGGCGACAACTTCAGCTTCGGCCTGATTCAGGCGCCGCTGCCAGACGCCGGCGGACGGCCTCATATAGCAGGATGGCGCCGGCCACCGCCGCATTGAGGGACTCGGCCTCGCCCGGCATGGCGATGCGCAGGCGGACGTCAGCCCCGTCCAGAATGGGCGCGGACGGCCCCGCCGCCTCGCTGCCGATCACCAGGGCCAGGGGACCTGTCAGGTCCTGCCGGTCGGGCGGGAGCCCAGAGCCGGCATCGGCCACGGCCACGCGGTATCCGGACCTGCGCAGGGCCGCCAGAAGGCGGGCCGGCTCCACGCCGGTCACCACCGGCAGATGAAAGACCGAACCGGCCGCGCTGCGGATGATCTTGGGGTTGAAGGGCTCCACCGAGCCGGCGGTGAGCACCAGGCCGGCCGCGCCAAAGGCGTGGGCCGTGCGCCAGATGGTGCCCAGGTTGCCCGGGTCCTGGAGGCCATCGCAGACCACCAGCAGGCCGCCGGGGCGGGCCACGTCGGCCAGCGACGCCTCCCGCACCACCACCGTGGCTACCACGCCCTGGGGGCTATCGGTCTCCGCCACCCGGTCCAGAACCTCTTCCGTCACGGCCACCAGGCGCGCTCCGGCCTGCTCCAGTCGGTGCAGCAGGTACTGCCCCTCCGGCCGCCCCTGCAGCCGCGGCGCGTACAGCACCGTGACCACGCGCCAGCCGGCGCGCAGGGCCTCCTCCAGCGGATGGACCCCCTCCACCACCGCCTGCCCGGCGGCGCGCCGCGCCTTCTTGCTGTAGAGGGCACGGACCTCCTTCACCACGGGGTTCTGCAGGCTGCTAACCGGCGTCGCCAAGGTGCGGCTCGCCTCCCTCGGAGCGGCGGCGGACCCTATGCGTCGTCAGGAACAGGACCAGGGCCAGCAGGGACAGGGCGGCGGCAGTATAGACCCGGTTGCCGGGCCGCGGTTCGGGCCGGGGCGCGCCGGGCTTCACCACCTCCAGGGACGAGGCCACGATGTCCAGGTCGCCGCCCTGGGCCGGGTCGGCCCGGTGGAAGATGCCCACCACCCGGACGGTATCGCCGTTGAAGCGGTAATTGCCCAGGGTCTTCACCTTGGCGGCCTCGTCCGCCGGCATCAGGACGCCAATGGCGTAGCTGGCGCCGCCGACGTTGAGCCAGGCCGTGTCGCCACGGACCATCAGGTCGCCCAGGGCCTCGCCCTGGTAAACCACCCACTGCCCGTCCACTTCCATGGCCCGCTCCACCAGGTCGTTGTCGCTCACCAGGGTAGGCACAACACCCGGCGGCGGCGAGGTGAACACCGGAGACGGCGCCGGCTGCTTCTGGCGCAGCGGCCCGGACGGTCCCAACCAGACCACCAGGGCTGCAGCGGCCAGGACGATCACCAGCGCCCAGGACAGCGTGCGCTTCGTCACACTCACTTGCCTTTCACCCCCGCCCACAAGAAGCCCATCAGAGCCAGCACGGACATGAATTCCATCCGGCCCACCCACATCATGAAAACGTAAGTTGCCTTGAGGAGCGCCGGCATGCCGGCGGTGGTTACGCCTGCGGACAGGCCCACGTTGCCGGTGACGGAAGCCGACTCAAACAGAGCGTCTCGCAATGGAAAACCGGAAACCACCCCGACCGCAGTGCCCAGGCCCCACATGGAGAGATAGAGAACCACAATGAGCAGGGCGCTGCGAACCGAACTGTCCTCCAGCACAACCTCGCGCATGTAGTGGAACTTCTCCACCACCACCGCCGACTCGGGCGACAGCAGGCGCCTAATCTCCTGTATGAGGGCCTTGAAGATCAGTCCGATCCTGAGCCCTTTGAAGCCGCCAGCAGTAGACACTGCGCTGCCGCCGAAGAGCATGGCGGTGATGACGCTCAGCATGGCAAGGTCGCCCCACTCCAGCGCAAACTGCCGACCGTAGATGGGTTGGAAACCGGTCGTGGTGTGACCCGAAATGAGCAGGTAGTATCCCTTGCGCACCAGGGCGGCAACTCCCGCGTACGTGCCGCTGCGCTGCAGTCCGGCGATGACCACGGCCCCCAACAGCGTCGACGTAATGGCAAAGGAGATGGCCTCGATGTTGCGCACGATCTCGTCTCGCTTGCCCATCCAGACCGCATAGTGCAGGCCGAAGTTAAACGAGCCGGCAACAAAGAAGAGCACCGTTACCGCTTCGTACAGGGCGCTGTGATAGTAGAGCACGTTCTGGGTCATAGGCGCGAACCCACCCGTGCTCCAGCCGGCCATGAAAATCCAGAGACCATGAAGCACGGCTCTCATAGGCTGCATTCCAATGAGCAGGCCCGCTATTGCCTGCAGGGCGGTGCCGACGGCCAGGTAAATCAGGCTGATGTACCAGATGGCCCTGGCGGTGTGAACAACGTTGGGCAGCAGCCGCTCGTCCTTGGCCTCACCCACGTACATCTTGAAGGCACCGGCCGCGTCCTGCACCAGGAAGGTCAGGGCCAGCACCACCATGCCCTGGCCGCCCAGGTAAGTGAGCACGTGGCGCCACATGTTGACGCCGTTACTGATGTGGTCCAGGTCCTGAACCAGCACCAGGCCGGTGGTCGTGAAGCCCGACATGACGTCAAAGGCGGCGTCCAGAAAGGACTTATAGTGGAAGCTCAGGTAATAGGGTAGGGCCCCCACCAGCATGGCCACAAGCCAGGAGAAGGAGGCCACCACCATCCCCTGCACCCAGGTCAGGTCGTGCCGCCGCGGTCGGCAGACGAGCAGCAGGCCATAGCCCAGAATGAACGCAACCGCGATAGAGATGACGAAGTCTACGGCCACCGCCCACTCGGCGAAGACCACCGAGGTGAGAAGCGGCGCTATCATGGCCCACCCCAGGCCGTTGATGATGATACCTATGTAGTGACCGATGACGCGAAAGTCCTCCAAGTGAGGCCGACGAACCAAACGAACTCACCGCCTGTTCCTACAGGGGAATCTCACGGAAGCCGCGGCTTACCTGCCACGGAAGCCGGCCCACACCGGACCGGCCAGCCCCAGGACTGCCACGAACTCCATGCGCCCGGCCCACATGATGCCAATGGTCGTAACCTTGACGAAGGACGGTGTGTGCGACGTCGTTGCGCCCGTCGACAGGCCCACATTGCCCACCGCGGAGGCCGATTCGAACAGGGCGTCGGTCGGAGCGTATCCGCCCAGACAAGGGGCAGGCCCATGATGGCCCTCAGGCCGGTGAGGATCATGACCATGTGGTGGCCTACAGCGCGGAAGTCCTCGGCGTGCGGCCGGCGAATCAACGGACGCGCACGACCAACCAGGCCAGGAAAAGCGCGGCCAGACCCAGGACCGTGGGGTAGGCCAATTCCGCCCCGATCCCAAGGAGGACGTCCCGCCAGGCTAAGAGATGGTGGCGCTCAGGTTCTCGCTTCATCTGCCGTTCTTCCCCGTCAGCACCCGTTTCAGCTCAGGTTTGCGGTCTTCTGTGGTCATGGCCAGGACGGCGTCACCGGCGGCCAGCCGGGTATCGCCGCGCGGAAACACGACCTGCTCCCCGCGGATGACCGCAACCAGAATACAGTCCGGCGGCAGCGGCAGGTCCTTGACCTCCTTACCCGTGGCGGGCGAGGCCAGGGTCAGGTCCGCCTCCAACAGGGCCATGTCGCCGTGCTCGAAGGTGAGCAGCGTCTTAACCGCGTCTACAGCCATTTCGCGCTCCATGACGTCGGCGATGATGGCGGTGCTGGAAACGGCCGCGTCCACGCCCAGGCGCCGGAAGACCTCCCGGTTCTTGGGGTTGTTGCAGCGGGCAATGGCACGGCGGACCTTGAACACGCGCTTGGCCAACTGGCAGATGACCAGGTTGGTCTCGTCCTGGCCGGTCACGGCGGCAACAGCGTCGGCGTCCTGGATGCCGGCGTCCTCGAGGGCCTGCAGACTGGTGCCGTCACCCTGGATGACCAGGGCGCCAAACTCCCCGGCGATGCGGCCGCAAAGTTCACTGTCCAGCTCAATGACCGAGATCTGGTGTCCCTTGTGGGTCAGCGTCTGCACCAGGTAATAGCCCACCTTGCCGCCGCCCACAACGACGATGCGCACAATAATGCCTCCTTAGTGAGCCTCCGGCGCTACCGCGCGAGTTCGAACAGGTCCCGCGCCTTGCGCAGGTAGTCGGTGCGGACGGTGACCAGCACGCGGTCGCCCTCCTGCAGCTCAAAGCCGGGGAAAGGCACCCTGGCGCGGCCGCCGCGGGTCACCGCGCCCACCACGCACTTGCCCTCCAGCTCCACGTCCGTGATCTTCTTGCCGGCCGCTTCGGCGGGCACGGTCATTTCCACCACCTGGACCTCACCCTCCGCGCCCAGCAGCAGCAGGCGCTGGCAGCCGTCGGCCAGAAGCGCGTTCTTAATGCGCTCCACACCCACGGCGGTGGGGCTGATGGTCTCCAGGCCAAACTCGTGGTAGACGTACTCCCGGTCCGGATCGAAGATGCGGGCCATGACCCGGGGCACGGAGAAAATCTCCTTGGCCACCTGGGCCGCCATGATGTTGGTGTTGTCATTGCTGGTCACGGCGGCCATGGCGTCGGCCTGCTCGATGCCGGCCTTGCGCAGGACGTCCTCGTCGATGCCGGTGCCCACCACCGTGGTGCCGTTGAAGCCGGAGCCCAGACTCTTGAAGGCATTGGCATGGCGGTCAATGACCACCACGTCATGTCCCTCCCGCGACAGCGTGCGGGCCAGCCGGGAGCCGACGGCGCCGCAGCCCACAATCACGACGTACACTGCTTTCCACTCCTACAGATAGGACGGAGCCGCCGGGGCGTGAGTTCCTGGTCAGTTCATTTTTGAACCCGAAATGTCTTATGCAGCGAAAAGACCCCGTCCTGCAACGGGGTCCACGCCCTCAGTTCCTATGTTGTCTGACTGGGTCTCCCCGGTGGGCTGCCTGTTTAGCCCTGCAGGCCGGCCCGAGCCTTCTCGACCAGCTGGCCGAAGGCCTTGGCATCACTAATGGCCAGCTCAGCCAGCATCTTGCGGTTGACCTCAACGCCGGCGCGCTTCAGGCCGTTCATCATGCGGCTGTAGGACATGCCACTCTGGCGGGCGGCGGCGTTGATGCGGGCAATCCAGAGGCGGCGGAAATCCCGCTTCTTCTGGCGGCGGTCACGACGGGCGTAGTGCAGGGCGTGCAGCGACGCCTCGTTGGCCACGCGGAAGAGCTTGGACTTGGTGCCGCGGAAGCCGCGGGTGATCTTCAGGATCTTCTTATGACGGCGGCGCGTGGTGACGCCGGACTTGACTCGAGCCATCGAAACTACCTCCTAAGCCTGTCAGGCGAGCGGTTTACTTGTAGGGGATCAGGGTGCGCATGATCTTCTCCTGCGTCTCATGCACGTAGGTGTTCTGGTCCAGATGACGCTTCGCCTTGGTGGTCTTATGGGAGAACATGTGGCTGGTGTAGGCGTGGGCGCGCTTGATCTTACCGCTACCCGTGACGCGGAAGCGCTTGGCGGCGCCGCGGCGGGTCTTTACCTTAGGCATGTGGGCATCCTCCTTGCTCGTACGTTGGCGTGGGCACCCGGCCTGTCCCGTGGCTCCGGCCTGGTGGCAGGCCCGGCGCAGGGCGGGTCGGTTATTCCCGTGCAGGGGTTCGAGGCTAGTGGTTCGAGGCCTCAGCCTTGGGAGCCAGAATCATGATCATGTTGCGGCCCTCCGTCTTGGCCGGACGCTCCACAACGCAGAGGTCCTGGATCCGCTCCAGCAGGCGGTCCAACACCTGCTTGCCCAGGTCGGCGTGGACAATCTCGCGGCCACGGAACATGATGGTGGCCTTGATCTTATCCCCGTCCTTCAGAAAGCCTTCCGCCTGGCGCACGCGTACCTCAAAGTCGTGGTCCTCAATGTTGGGCCGCATCTTGAGCTCCTTGATGCTGATGACCTTCTGCTTCTTCCGCGCCTCTCGCTCCCGCTTGGATTCCTCATAGCGGAACTTACCGTAGTCCATGATGCGGCAGACCGGAGGCTTGGCCAGAGGCGCCACCTCAACGAGGTCGAGCCCCTTCTCAGCCGCAATGCGGAGCGCATCACGGCCGGAGACAATGCCAAGCTGAGTCCCGTCCGCATCCACCAACCGAACCTCGCGGGCCCGGATGGCTTCGTTCAAGCGCAGGTCCTTGGAAGAAATACGCTGGCACCTCCCAGTGGGCGGCTGCCGCCTGTGGCGGCGCCTGGCCCGTTCTTTGGACAAACAAAAAAGCGGGTGCATTCACCCGCTCTCCATCCAGCATTCCCCAGGCGGCCGGCCGCATTCGCGGCCCGCCCTCTGCAGTTCTGCTGACCATACCGGCTGTCGCCCGCCCCTACAGATGGGCCGTCGTATGGTGAGAAGGGTGAACCTTCTACTTCACAGTCAGCATCGTATCATTGAATGCGATTTGCAGTCAAGCCCATGACGTCCGATTGGACCGAAGCGCTGTGAGCGCAGGACATTCCGCAAATCCGTGCGGAAGGAAGGCGTCCGGCCTGAATGCAGTTCGCAGTCAGTCCGCAATCTCACCATAGCGACGCTCGGCCAGGGAGTCCAGGCCCAGGTACAGTCCGCCGGCAAGGACGGCCATTACGGCCAGGACGGCCAGCGGCGCGGCCGCGGGAGCCACCAGGAACCAGCCCGCCACCGCCGCCAGGGCGCCGGCGCCCAGCACCACCATGGTCAACACCATGCCGAACAGCGTGTTGATGTTGCCCTTCATGGCCTCCTGCGGGTCGTTCCAGGTCAGGCGCGGGTGGATCAGGTCCACCATCAGCCCGGCGCAGCTCGTCGCTACGGCGCCAAACAAGACTCCCAGCACAACGTACGCCAGGTTGGCCGGCCCCAGCAGCCCCAGGTAGGCCAGGGCCGCCAAGACAACGGCCAGGGGCAGCAGGGCGAACATCAGGCTATGGAGTACTTTGGCCTGTACCTGCAGCCGCGGGCGCACCGGAATGACCCGGCTGATCCAGAAGTAGCGCCCCTCGCGGCTGACGGCCACCGGGGCCACGTTGCTCAGGGTGTGCATGAACACGGCCGCGGCCATGGCAATGAGCGGCGCCAGGGGCGATCCGGCCCCGGCTTGGGCGCGGCCGGTGATGTCCTGCAGCTCCCCCGTGCCCAGCAAGGGGATGAGCATGAACACCGGGACAATCAGCGGCGGCACCCAGGCGGCGATGACGAAAGACGGGTTGCGGTTCAGCAGCCACATCTCGCGCCGCAGCAGGGCCATTGACGGTGACCGGACTGTAGCGGTGGCGACCGTCAGTTCATCAGCGGTGAGGGCCCTGCCGGACGAGCGCACCTCGTCGCCGCCCACCAGCCCGCCGAAGAAGAAGCGCTCCGCTGCCCAGAGCAGCAGTGCCAGGGCGGCCACGGCGGTGACCACGAAGAGGGCCAGGTACAGTATCCCCTGGGCCTGGGGGCCCAGCCGCAGAGCCTCTGTGGCCCAAATGCTGGTGGGCATGAAGCGGCCTACCTGATCGACCAGGCCTCCCTGCCGGCGCAGAAGCTCGGCGGCTGCCTGCTGGCCCGTCAGCCCTCTGCCGGGACCGGTTCCGGACATGTGAAAGCGGTTCACCAACTGGATGGCTGCGGCGAACGTGAGGCCCAGGGCGGCGCCCAGCACGCGGACCAGGTCGCGGCTGCGCCGGCCGCGGGTGACCCGCATCAGCAGCAGGGAGAACACCGCCGACACCACCAGGGCGGGCACAGGCATGAGCAGGAAGAGCAGCAGGGCAGCGGACCAATAGAAGGCTCCCGCGCCCGTCATGGAGCCGTAGACCCAGAGGGCGGGCAGCACCACCGGCGCCGTGGTCAGGTACTCCCCCGACAGAATGCCCACGAATTTAGCCAGGACAATATCCCCCGCGCGCAGGGGCAGAGGCGTCAGCAGTTTGAGGTCGCGGGCGAAGAAGAACGACGACAGGACGTACAGCACGCCAAAGCTCAGGGCGGTAAGCTGACCCACCGCGAAGGCCGCGGTCAGCACCACCTGCGGCTGCCCCATCTGCTGGCCGGCCAGGTAGAAGCCCAGGCTGGCGCCGTAGAGCATCAGCAGCAGAGGCAGGAAGGCGGGAATCAGGAGGAGCAGCAGGAACGGCGACAGGAGCGACTTGCCACGGCGACCCATGTACCCGCGCCAGGAGTTGCGGGCCTGGACCCGCAGCAGCGCCCGCAAGGCGGCAAAACGGCTGACCGGTTTCATGACTCGGTTAACTCCAGGAAGATGTCCTCCAGCGAATCGCCCTCGCTGCCTTCACCGCCGCGCCCCGCGGCCGCCTGCCGCAGTTCCTCCAGCGTGCCCAGGGCAATGAGACTGCCCCTGTTGATGATGCCCACCCGATCGCAGAGGCGCTCGGCCACCTCCAGCACGTGCGTGCTGAAGAAGACCGTATTGCCGCGGGCGCAGTGCTCCGCCATCAGCTCCTTCAGGTCGTGGGCGGAGCGCGGATCCAGGCCCACCATGGGCTCGTCCAGCACCCAGACCGGCGGCTGGTGCAGCAGCGCGCCCATCAGCACCACCTTCTGCTGCATGCCGTGCGCGTAGCCGCCAATGCGGTCCTTCAACGCGCCCGTCAGCTCAAAAGCCTCCGCCAGGCGCTCGATGCGCTGGCGGCGCTCCCGGGGCGCCACCCCGTAGACGTCGCCGATGAAGTTCAGATACTCCAGGCCGGTCAGACGGTCGTAGACCTCGGGCGTGTCCGGCACGAAGCCGATCTGCATCTTGGCCTCCAGCGGGTTCTTGCCCACATCGATGCCCCGCACCGAGATCTGCCCCTGGTCCGGTCGAAGCAGCCCCACCAGCATCTTGATGGTGGTGGTCTTGCCGGCGCCGTTGGGTCCCAAGAAACCGAAGATCTCGCCGGGCCGCACCTCCAGGTTCAGGTCGTCCACCGCCCTGTCGCCGCCGCGGTGATAACTCTTGCTGACTCCGCGAAAGGTGATCATAACGCCCTCCTGTGGTGACCGGACAGCACCGCGGCGTCCGGTCACCCTCCTCATTTCGACCCGCTGCGCCAGCCGCCCTGCCCCGGTCGCTACCAGGAATTACGGCACTTCAGGCCTGCTCTGTTTGGACTGGCGGCCGGCCCGCCTCGGACGAAAAAAGGACCGGCGCCGCGCGGGCGCCGGTCCGGGGAGCGAGACCTTACCGGTTGTAGTCGATCACGTACAGGTACGGGATGCGGATGTCGCCGGCCCCCGAGGAGGCGATGACGTATCCCCGCACCATGTCCGGGGTGCCGCCCTGGGCCGGGGTCTTTGAGCCGCGGTTGACCACCGTGGCGGTCACCTGGGCGCTGGCGCCGGGGGCCAGGGTTACGCTGCCGGGTTCAATGCTCAGATTGCCGTCCTCACTGAACGTGTAGGTCTGCTCCGTGCCCGTCGGGTTCGTGAGCGTGAAGCTGACCTGGTAGGTCTGGTTGCCCACCGGCCGCACCAGCTCAAAGCTGAGCGACGACGGGAAGGCCAGGGCGGGCGGGTTCATGGCCCGGCCCAGGTTGATCAGGCCCGCGCCGACCTTGAGCGGGTCGTTGGCGCTCTTGCCATCGGCCGCGGTGCCGTCGACGTCGCCGGCGGTGCCCATCAGGGCCGCCTTGACTTCGGCCGGTCCCCAGCCCAGGTTGTTGTCGCGGCTGTAGGCCAGCAGTAGCGCCGCGGAGCCGGCCACGTGCGGTGTGGCCATGGAGGTGCCCTGCATGGCGGTGTAGCCGCCGCCCACGATAGAACTGTAAATGTTCACGCCGGGAGCCGCTACGTCAGGCTTGAGCGTGTAGTTGGGCGTGGGGCCCCAGGAGGAGAAGCCGGCCAGCAGGTTGGGGGTGGCCGGGTACTCCTGCGGCGTGCCTGAGGCGATGCTGACGGAGCCGGAGCCGCTCTTCATCCAGGTGCCCACGTCCTTGGTGACCATGACCATGGGAATGGACACCGAGGTCTCGACCGACATGGTGATGGGGTCGCCTGCCACGTTATTGGCGATGACCACGCCGATGGCCCCGGCCTGCTGAGCGGCCAGGCCCTTCTCGGTGAAGGTGACAGCGCCGCGGTCAATGACGGCCATCTTGCCGTTCACGTCCGCCACGGACGGAGCCGTGCCGTTGCCGCCCCAGTAGACATACTCACCGGCCACGGGGCCGGTGATGCGGCCGCCGGGCTCGGCGGTGCCGACGTTGACCGTCCGGGTCTCGTCGCCCACCGTCACGTCCATGGGCACGGCAAAGTAGTGGGAGTTGGTCGTGGCCGCCACGGTGATGACCTTGTCGGCGGTACCGGGTGAGCCCACGATATAGTAGCCGGGGCCCTCGTTGCCGGCGGCCACGGCCACCACCACGCCGGCGTCAACGGCGCCGTTCATGGTCATGTCGCTCAGCGACTGGCCGCGGTGAGCGGTGCCGCCCAGGCTCAGGTTCAGGACGTCCATGCCGTCGATGACCGCCTGCTCCACCGCCTTGGCGATGAAGATGTCATAGGCGCTCTCCACGTTGCCGGGGAACACGTTGTAGCTGCCCAGGTAGGCTCCCGGGGCCACGCCGCTCAGACCGCTGACCGAGGGGGCATTGGTGCCGGCACGGCCGGCGATGGTACCGGACACGTGGGTGCCGTGATCCTGGACGGCCTCAGCCGTGAGCCACGGGCTCTGGTGGAAGACCCGGGCCACGATGACCTTGTTGCTAGTGAAGCGGGTGTCACCCTTGGGAAAGCCCTCCGGCATGGTCATGCCGTCGTCGCGCAGGAACGGGTGGTTCTGGTCGATGCCGGTGTCAATGACGCCCACCTTGATGCCGGCGCCCGCGTCCGACTGGCCGCCCAGGGTGGTCCACAGCTCGGGCGCGTTGATCAGGGCGGTGCTCTGGCTCATGGCCGGCTTGAACTCGGCGGATATGCCAGCGGCCACCGCGCCGGGGCCGCCCTTGACCTGGTCCACCGTGGCGCCGTTGAGCTTGAGGCCCAGGGCGTTGGCGGTCACCTCATAGCTGGTGACGACCTCCACATTGGGATAGTGCTTGGCCAGCCACTTGGTATAGTTCATCTGCTGCGCCTCGACCCGGTTGGACTGGTCGATGGCGGCGGGAGACTTCAGGTCCAGCTTGCGCCCGTGGGCCGGGGCCGTGCTGGCCACGGCGGGCTCGCTGAACGTGACCCAGGCGTAGTCTGACGTCCCGCTCGACGCCGTCTGCCCGTCCGTTACCGCGTACTGGGCTCCCGCCGGAATAGCCATGGCCACAACCATGAGCACGGCGGTGAGGAGTGCAACCGGTAACCTCAGGAACTTGCGGTTCATTCACCGATCCCCCCTGTCTGGAATGGGCCTTTACTTCGTTAGCAGAACGGCGTGTCCCTTCGGGAATCTTGTCGAATAGGGCAAGGGGACACAAAACTTTTCCGCAGGAAGCAGTGGAAAGGGGCGTCAGTCCAGGGATATGCCGAGGGGCGGTAGCCAGGCTGCCCTGACGGCGTAGGTTTTCGGCCCGTGCCTCAGGAGATGTGGTTCCAGTAAGAGGCCGTGGCGCCCGCGAGGACCAGGACCAGCGTGACAAAGATCAGCAGGACCGCTTCGACGTACCCCACCAGGCCGCCGGGCTGCAGCGCGTCCCGCCAGCAGGAATACACCTGCATCTGCGCCCCCAGGGACGGTTTACAGGGCCGGCACCGTTCACCCCCAGGGTCCAGGCCAGCGGCGCCAGTAGGGCATTGTCAGAGCCACTGCCAGCAAATAGAAATAGGGCGGCAGCCATCC
This sequence comes from Bacillota bacterium, assembly GCA_050260815.1. Lineage (GTDB taxonomy): Bacteria > Bacillota > Sulfobacillia > JAMDAP01 > JAMDAP01 > JAMDAP01. The sequence continues at coordinate 7,148 of JBLNCQ010000031.1, read as the reverse complement.
CTCCTCCCTGATGCTCTCGAAGAAACCGGCCGGGTCCGACAGAATCCGGTAAGTCGTCCGTACAAAGCTCACTTCCAGCCCTCCCCTGCCGATGCCATTCTCCGCTTACGCCCTTCTCTCTGCCCCAAGCCCGACCAGTGACCCGGAAAAGAAAGGCGCCCCGCCGCGCCTGGGGGCGGCGTCGGCGGGGCCTCGGGCAGGGACCCGACACGCGGAGGAGGGGAACAGATGGGGGTAGAAAACATGCCACCCGCGGCAGCGGGGGATGAACTGCTTTAGGGGAGGGCTATCCCGGCTGGGGCCGAGGGGCGCGGGTCCCGTCCTGGCCGGGGCGGTTGGGGCCGTCCCGGTCGTCGTGGTCGTGCTCCGGTCCCTGCGCCGGGCCGACACCCAGCGGGCAATCAGCAGGGCGGTTAGGGCGCCCGCGGTGTCGATGAGGACATCCCGCAGGGTCGCCTCGCGGCGGGGGATGGAGGACTGGTGCCACTCATCGCTGACCGCGTAGAGGAAGGTCAGGGCCAGGGTCCAGAGGTACGGACCCCAGACCGTTTCCGGGTCGGCCTCGTCCGGGCGGGCCCCCCGCAGCATCCAGAGGGTGCCGCGGACCGCCCTGTAGAGCACCAGGGCCAGCAGGGCGTACTCCAGAAAGTGGCCAGACTTCTGCAGAAGGAAGTTGACGGGGTCACGCCCCAGCATGCGGGCCACCTCCCAGCACGCGAACGATGGCTGCCTTGATGGGCTGTGTCATCTTGCGGGCGCCGTCGGGCCGGGACGAACCATAGTAGACGAGGGCCATGGCCATCAGCGCCGGCAGCCAGAGGGATGCCAACTGCGCGGCTGCGGCCCATTTCCTGCGTGGAACTGCCATTCAAACCACCTCGCTACCTAGCATGGCCGGAGGCGGCGAGGTCGGTGCTGGCAATGACTGGCGAGGTGATGGGCTGGGTTTCGGGTTGAGATTCCGACGCCACCCGGCGGGTCTCAGCCGCCGGGACGATGAAGTTCTCTACGATCATATAGCCGTAGGGGCCGCCCTTGACCACCGCCAGGCCCACCCGCTGAAAGTCCGGGTCCAGGATGTTGGCGCGATGCGTGGGGCTGTTCATCAGCATGCGATGGGCGTCGGCCAGGTCGCTGTTTCCCGCCAGGTTCTCACCCAGGCGGGCGAAGCGAACGCCGGCCCGGTTGGCGCGGCGGGCGGGCGTGCCGTCCGTGGCCGAGATGTGGCCGAAGTAGCCGTACTCAATCATGTCCAGGGCGTGTCCCCGGGCCACCCGACTGAGGACCGGATCCCAGGTTACCGGCGCCAGGCCGGCGGCCTTGCGGCGCCTCGTTGACGTAAGCCAGGATGGCGGCCTCGCCGTCCGTGGGGGCCTGGGGCAGGTCGGCCAGGGCCGCCGGTACGGCTGTCCCTCCCGCCCCGTCCGCCCCCGCCGGCATGGCCGGCAGCAGCAGAAGCAGGGCGGACGCGGTCATTACGGAAGCCAGGGTCTGAATCCAGGGGCTGCGCCGGGTCCGGCCCGTGTGATGCTCCGCAGGCCGAACGGCCGGCCGGGTCCGGTTTTTCATGGCGCCCTCCTGAGGCGCCCAACGAAAAAGGCCCAGCCTCCGTTCCCGGAAGATGGACCTAGAATGCGTGGTCTCGCTCTTCGGCAGCCCGGCCAACCCGAAGGTCCCGCAGCTTTGCGTCCCGCCCTTACGGACGGTTTGCTATTATCGGAGGGGTCTATTCAATTGGGCGGTACTGGCCTGGAGCATGGTAGGAGCTTCCAAGCATCCTCACAATAGCACAAATTCTGACAAAGTGTCAACACTTGTTAGGCGAATTGGCCCGCGTGGACCGGAGGGACGCGTGGCGCCACGCCGAATTCGTGTCGGAATTTGCCGATTGTCAATCAAAGTTCTTCCTTCGTTTTCTAGTCCCGAATACAGTAAAGGACCGGGCGCGCCCAGCCCGATCCTCAGGATTCCGATCCTTATCGTTCTGCCTCTCTGCCTCTTCGGCGCTAAACCCACTAGTCCACCCGGATTGTAACGCCGCTGCCGTCCGAAGCGACCGGAACAGTCCCCTGCAACTCTCGGGCCTCAGTCGTGGCCGAAAGGTCTCCGGGAACTCCCCGCCCTAATCACTCTGGGCGACCACCGTGGGTGGACGGAGTGGCTTATTGACCAGCGCCAGGGTACCTCCCCAGGCTTCCGGTCTCGCACTCAGATCACTCAAACCTTTAGCGTACACCCGCTCTGGCACCCCCTGCAGGCACCGCTGCAAGAGCCCGGCACCAGGAGCGCGGCGTTGCAGCGTGGGCAGCGGATGGCCGGGCCGTCCACGCGGCGTTGCAGCGTGGGCAGCGGATGGCCGGGCCGTCCAGGGGCAGGCCGCACTGCGGGCAGCGAGGAGTGGAGGTCGCGAAAACCGGCGCGGCGGTACTACCGACCTCCTTGGTGCAGCATCCGTCCGCCGCCGGTGCGCAGCACCCGTCGCTGCCGGGCGGCACTGTCCCCGCCCGTGGCACGCTAGGCTCTGCAGCACCGGTCCGTACCCGCGGCCACTTCAGCGTGAGGCCCATCGCGACGCCTCCTTCCCCTTGCGGTACAGGACGGCGAAGGCCATCATGCCCGCGCCCACCAGGCCCACCAGGCCGGTCAGCCGCAGCATGTCGGCGCTGCCGCCCACCTCGACCAGGCGGCCTAGCTGCGACACCACACCGCCCACCGCAAAGGCGATGACCCAGGTCGCAATCCACAGGTTCGTTGCCCAGCGGCGGCCCCTTTCCTTATAGAGCATCATGGCCGAGGCGATGCAGGGGACAAACAGCGTGATGGTGATGAGCGCCACCACGGTCTGCAGGGAGGTCAGGCTGAGCGAGTAGAGGCCGGCGGCGCCGAAGTCACGCCGCACGATACCCATGATGAAGGCCGTGGCCGCCTCCCGCGGCAGCCGCAGCAGGCCGACGGTCAGCGGGGCCAACGCCCACTGGAAGAAGTTCAGCAGACCGGTCACCTGCAGGACGCTGATGATGAGGGCGCCCATGGCGAACAGGGGCGTGGCCTCGGTCAGGAAGCCCCAGGCCTTGGACCAGGTCTTCTTGGCCACGTTGCCGGCGCGCGGCAGGCGCAGCGGCGGCAGGTCGATGAGCAGGTCGGTGGACTTGCCGGGCATCAGGGCGTCCAGCATGGTGCCTGTGACCACCAGCACCAGGCCGATGACCAGCAGGTAGAGCAGCACGTAGCTCGGCCCCACTCCTGCCAGCAGGCCGGTGATGACGCCCAACTGGGCGGAGCAGGGGATGGCCAGCCCCAGCAGGACGGTGGCGATGCGCTTCTCCCGGTCGGAACCCAGCAGGCGCGTGGTCAGGGTGGCCATGGTGACGCAGCCAAAGCCCAGGATGATGGGGATGATGGCGCGGCCGTTCAGGCCCAGGTAGCCCAGGGCCCGGTCCACCAGGGCCGCGATGCGCGGCAAGTAGCCGGAGTCCTCCAGAATTGAGAGGAAGAGATAGAAGCCGACAACCAGCGGAGCCAGCAGGCCAATCACGTAGGTGACGGTCATGGTCAGCACGCCGAACTCGCCGGCCAGGACTTCAAAGGTAGGTGAGCCGGGAGCCGCCAGGCGGCGCACCAGCCCCCGCACAAAGGGTTCGTAATAGGCCTGCATGACGCCGCCTTCCAGCGCGTCCACCACGGTGCCGGCAATGAAGACGCCAATAAGTTCGTACATACCCCACAGAGCCAGGGCCAGAAGCGGGATGCCGGTGATGGGACGGATCATCCAGCGGCCCAGGCGGGTGGCAAAGGTAGCTCCGCCGCTGGTTTCCCTGACGCAGCGGGCGATAAGCCCATTGACCCGGCGGCGCCGGTCGGCGTACAGTTCGTCGCGCTGCGGCACCACCGGCGGGTGGTGGCAGACCACACCCTCGTCGCCCTCCAGCACCAGCAGGGCCTCCCCCTGCTTCAGTCCGTGGTTCATCAGGGGCCGCAGGCGCTTCGCCAGGCCCGGGTCAAACCGGCCGGGGCGGGCCTCGTCCAGGCGGCCCTTGAGCTCTTTCAGGCCCAGACCGCGAATCGCCACGGTGGGCACGATGGGCACGCCAAGTTCCTTGCTTAGCGCCTGGTGGTCGATGGCCAGCCCTTGCCGCTTGGCCTCATCCAGCATGTTCAGGGCCACAATGACCGACGCCCCGGTGTCAATGATCTGCTGGGTCAGGAAGAGGTCGCGCTCCAGGTGGACGGCGTCGACGATGTTGATGACCAGGTCGGCGGTCAGGATGGCGTCGCGGGCGATGCGCTCCTCGTCGCTCCAGGAAGAGAGGCCGTAGACGCCTGGCGTGTCGATAAGCACGTCCTTGCCCAGCCGGCCGTGGGATATGTCCAGCGTGGTGCCGGGGTAGTTGGATACGTCCACGTATAGTCCCGTGAGGGCGTTGAAGAAGACGGACTTGCCGACGTTGGGGTTGCCGGCCAGGACGATGCGCCGGGCCCCGGCGGGAACCTCCAGGATCTGCGGTGCGCCGGAATGATGGTGGGCCATAGGGTCATCTCCAGGTTGCGAGTGTGTGGCGTCGGAGGAGCATGCTGTGGCCGCGGCTGTGACCGTGCCGGCGCCGGGCCGAGCGGTCGCGGGCGCCGCGGTGACCCAGGGTCAATTCGGAAGGATCGAAATGGTCTCCGCCAGCCGGCGGCCGACGGCGATCTCCTGACGGTTCTTGCGCAGGACCACGGGTCCGCCCGGGATGACCTCGTGGCAGACCACCACGTCGCCTTCCGTGATGCCGAAGCGGATAATCTGGGCGCGGGTGGTGGGATCGGGGATGCTCAGGATGCGGACCGTGTCGCCTGTCTTGGTCTCTGCCAGGTTCATGGGTGTCACCCTAACGTTCTGCCAGGTTGGCTGCTTGCGATGCTGACGTGGAGCAGGCCTGGCCACTCATATGTATGGGCGGCGAACCCAGTCTATGGCCGGCCGCTCCATTCGTGAGAACGGTTCTCACCTTTGGGCCACAAAAAAGACGGCCCACGATACTGGTTCTCAATTGCATTCTAGGCCGTCGGAATTGGAGGGTCAATGGAACAAACGGGCCATTTCACTGGTTCATTTGCGTAGGGCCGATCCCCGCGGGTATGATAGCCGGAGGGGGTGAGTCCATGCCCCGCTGGACCCGCTGGCTGGCCGTCCTGGTCTGGGGCGCGCTGATCTTCTACGCTACCTCCTCCCCCGCCTACACCGGCGAGCACACTGGGCAGGTGTTGGCGCAGACGCTGCCGGCGGCTGCTCCTTTTGCCGTGCGCGTCCTGAACATGGTCTTGCGCAAGTCCACCCATGTGCTGGTGTTTGCCGCCCTGGCCCTGCTGGTCTGGTGGGCCCTGCCCCCCGGACCGCGGCGGCTCGCAGCCGCCTGGGGGCTGACGGCCCTCTATGCCGCCACCGACGAGTTGCACCAGGCCTTCGTCCCCGGCCGCTCCGCGGAAGTGACGGACGTTCTGCTGGACGCGGCGGCGGCTCTGGTGGCGCTGGTACTGTTCCGCGCCGCACGGAGGCGGACTGCCTGACGTATTGAAGTCGGCTGCAGCCCTCATGACAGAAGGGCCGCAGGCCATGCCTGTGGCGTGCGGCCCTTCGTGTTGCTGGAGCTGCGGAACGGGCTGAGACCGGAGGAATCCAGGGGCGGGCCACGGGACAGGGCCCCGACCGCGGCGTTGCTCCCGTTTTCCATATATGCTAGTGTAAGAACGCTCGGGACGAGCCACTCGGGCGGTACCCGCGGGGCCCGGCCCGGAGATTTCGAAAAGGGAGCTGTTGCGTCATGGCCACCCGACTCAACCCGTACCTGGTGCTGGATGGCAACGCCAGGGAAGCAGTGGCCTTCTATCAGAAGGCGCTGGAGGCTCAACTGATAGGCATTCAGGCATTTGGCGATATGCCCCCCAACCCGGATCAGCCGCTGCCCCCCGGTGTCAGCGACCGGGTCATGCACGCCCAATTGAAGGTGGGCGACACGGACCTGATGTTCTCCGACACGTTCCCCGGTATGCCCTATCAGGTAGGCAGCAACGTGACTATCGCCATCATCACCGACGACGCGGCCACCGCCAGGCGATACTTTGAGGCCCTGGCGGATGGGGGCCGCGTCGACATGCCCATCCAGGAGACCCACTGGAGCCCGGCCTACGGTCAGCTGGTGGACAGGTACGGCGTGGTGTGGCAGATCAGCACGGAGAAGAAAGCGTAGGTCCGCAGCCTGGTGCCTCGGGTAAGCGACACAAAAGGCCCCGGCAGCCAGCCGGGGCATTTTGCGCGCGTCAAGCCTGGGCGGCCGCCTGCGCCGTCGGCTTCTCCGGCGGCAGCGCGTGGCTGCGGATCTCGCCCAGCACCCGCCCCTTGAACTCGGCTACCGGCACCGCGCCCTGGTCGCCCAGCTCGCGGGATCGGACGGCCACCTTGCCGGCCTCGGCCTCCTTGGCGCCGACCACCAGCATGTAGGGCACCTTCTCTAGCTGGGCGTCGCGAATCTTGGCGCCAATCTTCTCGTTGCGCTCCTCCACCTCCACCCGGACGCCGGCCTGCCGCAGCTCGCGGGCCACCTGCCAGGCGTAGTCCAGCTGCTGGTCGGAGATGGGCAGGACCTTGACCTGTACCGGCGAGAGCCAGACCGGGAAGGCCCCGGCGAAGTGCTCCACCAGGATGCCAATAAATCGGTCCAGAGACCCCATGATGGCCCGGTGGATCATCACCGGCCGCTTCTCCTTACCGTCGGCGTCGACATAGGTCAGGTCGAAGTTCCGGGGCATCTGGAAGTCGAGCTGGATGGTGGCCAACTGCCACTTGCGGCCCAGGGAGTCGACCACGTCGAAGTCCAGCTTCGGCCCGTAGAAGGCGCCGTCCTTGGGGTTCAGCTCGTAGTCGCGGCCCAGGCTCTTGAGCGCGCCCTCCAGGGCGGCCTCGGCCTTCTGCCAGACCTCCAGCTCGCCCATGTGGTCGTCGGGCATGGTCGAGAACTTGATGACGTAGCGCATGCCGAAGGTCGAGTAGATCTGGTCCACCACCTCCAGGACGCCCTTGATCTCCTCCTGGATCTGGTCCTCGGTGACGAACAGGTGGGCGTCGTCCTGGCAGAAGGCGCGCACGCGCAGCAGGCCGTGCAGGGCGCCGG
>JBLNCQ010000030.1:0-22493 GCA_050260815.1 Bacillota bacterium | reverse complement strand
GATACCAGAGCGTGCGGCGGTACAGCCGTGCCCCGCGGAACCAGACCGCTCAGCCAGGCCAGGTAGCCCGTCACAACAGCAGGCGGAATGCCCGTCGCTCGCAGCATGGCTAGGGATGTGTCCCCGTGCCGTTTGGAGAGCCTGGCGCCGTCCGGGCCATAGAGCAAGGGGGCGTGGGCAAAGGCCGGCGGGGTCAGGCCCAGGGCCTGATACAGCAGCAACTGCCGCGGGGTGGAGGAGACCAGGTCGGCTCCGCGCAGGACGTTGGTGATGCCCATGGCGGCGTCATCGACTACCACGGCCAGTTGGTAGGCCACAACGCCGTCGGCACGCTGGACGACGAAGTCGCCCACGCTGGCGGCCACGTCCTGGCAGACGCGGCCCGCCAGACCGTCGTTGTAGCACACCGTACCCGGGCTGGCCAGGAAGCGCCAGGAAGGACGGCGTCCCGCGACCTCCCGGGCGGCACGTTCCGCCGGGGTGAGGCCACGGCAGGTGCCGGCGTAGGGAGGGCCCTCCTCTCCCGGGTGAGGGGCGCCTGCCACGTGGGCCAGGTCGCTCCGCAACTCCGCACGGCTGCAGTAGCACGGGTAGAGGAGGCCCTGGTCCCGCAGGTGCCCAAGCGCGGACTCATATAGCCCCTGCCGTTCGCTTTGCGTATAAGGGCCGAACGGGCCGCCCACGTCCGGCCCTTCGTCCCAGTCCAGACCCAGCCAGCGCAGGTCTTCCAGCAGAGCCGAAGCTGCCTCTGCTGAAGAACGCTGGCGATCCAGGTCCTCCACGCGCAGCACAAAACGGCCCCCCTGGCTGCGCACGTGCAGCCAGGCAAGCAGGGCAGTGCGCGCGTTGCCCAGGTGTAGGCGTCCCGTGGGGCTGGGGGCGTAGCGGCCCCGGACAACGGTCGGCCGCGGCCGGACTTCGGCCGACACAGACATCACGGACGGAGCGCCAGGACCATCTCGGCCCGACGCAGAGGCGTCGGCTCAAAGCCCACGGCCCGGAGGAAGGGCGGCAGGTCGGGGTCGCCCTCGCGCACCAGCGGCGGCACGAGAACGCGCCGGACGCGGTCATGCGTGGTGAGCAGTTCCTGCAGCGCGCCAACGGCCACCTGCTGCCGCCGGACGTCAGGCAGAACGCCGATCTGGAGCAGGCTGACCTCTTCCAGGTGCGGGTCGGTGATCGCCAGATAGCCCGCCGCGGTGCCGCTGGCCACCATGAAGTAGGTCAGGTCCGGGAAGCGAAGCCTTGCGATGGATTCGGCCTGGGCCTGCCAGGGGGGCCGGGTCGGCGAGAACGCCTCGATCCACGGCAGAATCTCGGAGGGGTCCACCTCATGCAGTCCCACCTGCAGGTAGACGGTCTCTTGCAGAATGCGCTCCGCGCCTGCCGCAAACGAAAGGAGCAGGCCCTGCTGTTCAAATCCAACCCGGTGCAGCAGGGCGGCATCCGGCAGGGCCGGTGTGTCGTCGTCCGTCAGCCGAGTCTCCGCCGTGATGGCGCCTGCCCCCAGCGCCCGTGCGGCCTGGATGGCTGCCTGCACAAGAAGGTGCTTGGGGTCGGGCCCGTCGGGCCCGCTCGCGGGAGGGGCGGCCAGCGTGCGCAGCGAGCAGCGGGAGCCGTCATCGCCGGACCGCACGCCCAACAGACCGAAGCCGCGAGGGGTGGACGGCGAAACCTCGTGGGACCACGCAAAGTAAGAGTTGTTCAGGTCGATGGACTCCCGTTCCAGGAAGGCGGGGAGGTCCTCCGGCGCCGGGCCGAACCGGGCCCAGGCCTGGCGCAGTAGCGGGACGCCGCCGGCTCCAATAGGGGTCAGTGACAGCGGCTCATGCACGATGGTGGCGGCCTCCTTCTGCGGACGGTGGCGCGGCCAACGGGCCGCGCTCCCTGGTCAGTTTCCCCTGGACCCGGGAAAATCCTGCCGCCTGGTGCAGCGACGGGGGGCGGACGGAGTACAGGAGAGACCGCGTGCCCAGCAAAGAGAAAGACGGCCTGGCCTCGCGCCACGCCGTCTTCCGGTTCCGGAAAGCTCGAAGGGCTGGAGGCGGCTACAGGCCCAGGTAGGCCTTGCGCACGTGCTCGTTGCCCAGCAGTTCCTGGCCGGTGCCCTGCAGCACCACGCGCCCGTTCTCCAACACATAGGCCCTGTCTGCAATGCGCAGCGTCTGCACAACGTTCTGTTCCACAATCATCACCGTTGTGCCCTGCTCCCGAATGCGGCTCACGGTGCGAAAGATTTCCTGTACCAGTATGGGCGCCAGGCCCAGCGACGGCTCGTCCAGAATCAGCACCTGGGGGCGGGCCATCAGGCCCCGGGCAATGGCGACCATCTGCTGCTCCCCGCCGGAGAGCGTTCCGGCCAACTGGCTCCTGCGCTCCGCCAGCCGGGGGAACAGGGCCATGACGTGCCGGAGGGTGTCCTCGCGCTCGCGGCGTGCATGGGGTACGTGGGAGCCAACCAGGAGGTTCTCCAGCACCGTCATGAGGGGAAACAGCTTGCGCCCCTCCGGAACGTGGGCGATGCCAAGCTCCACAATCTGATGGGGCGGCAGCAGGTGGAGCGCCTGCTCACTCAGCGCGCGGAAGACGATGGAGCCCTGCCGCGGCCGAACCAGGCCCGAGATGGTCTTGAGCGTGGTGGTCTTGCCGGCGCCGTTGGCGCCGATGAGGGCCACCACCTCGCCGGGGTAGATGTCCAGGCTCACGTCCCACAGTGCCTGCACGTCGCCGTAGTAAACGTCAAGACCGCGGAGCGACAGGAGGGGAGGAGGGGTGGCGGGCCGGACGGATGGTGCGGCCATCAGGACATCGCCTCCTGCTGATGGTACTCCTTGCCCAGGTAGGCCTCGATGACGCGGGGGTCATGGGCCACTTCGTCCGGTGAGCCCTGGGCGATCTTCTCGCCGTGGTCCAGCACGACGATCTCGTGGGATAGGGACATGACCACCTGCATCACGTGCTCCACGCCGGCCACGGCTGACACTCCGCGCTCGGCCAGGCTGCGCAGCAGGCCGATGGTCTCCTCCGCCTCGGTGGGGTTGAGGCCCGCCACCACTTCATCCAGGAGAACCAGCTTGGGCCTGATGGCCAGGGTGCGGGCAATCTCCAGGCGCTTGCGGCCCGCCAGCGGCAGCTCCTTGGCCAGACGGCTGCTCCAGCGTTCCAGACGCGTGAAGGCCAGGATCTCCTGCGCCGCAGCCTCCGCCGCAGCCTTCGAAGAGGTATGGGCAAAGGCGCCAAGCATCACGTTTTGGAGCACCGTCAGGTTCTCCAGGGGCTGCACCACCTGAAAGGTCCGGCCGACGCCCAGGCGGGCCACGGTGTAGGGGGGCAGGCCCGTGATGTCCCGCCCGTCGAACCGAACACGCCCGGCGCTGGGCTTCAGAAAGCCGGTGATGAGGTTGAAGATGGTGGTCTTGCCGGCGCCGTTGGGGCCGATGATGGAGAGGACCTGGCCCTGCTCCACCTGAAAGCTGACGTCGGAAACGGCGGCCAGGCCGCCGAAGTTCTTGCTAAGCCCGGAGACTTCCAGCAGCGCCACGGGCAGCCCTCCCTTTCGACAGCCAGTCGGTGACCACGCCCACCACGCCCTTCGGCATATATAGAACGACGACGATGATGAGCAAGCCATAGATCAGCAGGTGGGCATTGCTGAACTGGGAGCGGAAGGCCTCACCGGCCAGGGTGAGGACGGCGGCTCCCACCACGGGCCCCCAGACGGTGCCCACGCCGCCCAGGATGCTAAACGTGGCTCCCTGGACTGAGGTGCCGAAGGACAGCACCACGTCGGGAGCGATGAACGACAGGTAGCTGGCGTAGACCGCGCCGGTCAGGGCGGTGAAGAAGGCGCTGATGACCAGGGCCAGCAGCTTGTAGGCGGGCGTGTTGATGGTGATGGTCTGGGCGGTGTCTTCATTTTCCCGGATGGCCATCCAGTAGTAGCCGGTCCTCGAATCCGCCAGCCACGAGGTGACCGCAACGGTCACCGCCAGAATAGCCAGGCTGAGCTCATAGTAGAGCACCCGGCTGAAGTCGCCGCTGAACAGGGACGGCACGGAAATACCCACGGCGCCGTGGGTGAACTCGCTGTGCTGGGTGATGAGCCGCAAAATCTCCGCGAGGGCGATGGTGCCCAGCGCAAAGTAGGGTCCGCGGAGGCGGAAGGCGACGCTGCCGATGAAGAGGGCAAAAGGGATGGCCATCAGGCCGCCGGCCAGCAGTCCCAGCCAGGGGCTGATGCCCCGCTCACCCAGCAGAGCTATGGTGTAGGCGCCCACGCCAAAGAATGCGGCATGCCCCAGGGAAAGCTGGCCGGTGTAGCCGCCCACCAGGTTCCAGGAGCTGCCCAGGGCGCCGTACAGGAATACGAACAGCAGGATCTGCAGGTAGTAGGGGTCGTTCCAGACCAGGGGCAGAACCGCCGCCGCGGCCAGAAGGACCAGGGGGGCCAGGCGCCAGAGCGCAGGTCTGGTCATGCACGCGACCTCCCAAAAAGGCCGGACGGCCTCAGAAGTAGGATCAGCAGGAAGATGACAAAGCCGGCGATGTCCTTGTAGGCCTCTCCCACGGTCAGCGACGTGAGGGCCTCGGCCACGCCCAGAATGAGGCCGCCGAAGGTGGCGCCCAGGATGCTGCCCATTCCGCCCAGCACCACGATGACGAAGGACTTCTGCGTGAACGGACCGCCCACGCCGGGATAGAAGTAGTACACCGGCACCAGCAGAGCCGCGGCGGCGCCGGCTGCCGCCGTCCCCAGTCCGAAGGTGATGGCCGAGACGCGCGACACGTTGATGCCCATCAGCTGTGCCGCCTCCCGATTCTGGGCGACGGCGCGCATGGCCCGACCGAATTCGGTCCGCATCATGAACTGGTACGCGGCCCCGGTCACCAGCAGGGCGAGGGTGAAGGAGGCCAGGTAGGCCAGGTTGAACGTGAACGCCCCCACGTGCACCAGCCTGTCCGTGTACCAGGTGTGGATCTGCCGGTAGTTGGCGGTGAAGAGAAGCTGGGCCAGGTTGGTCAGCACCAGGCCGATACCCGCGGTAAGCAGAATCTGATTCATCTCAGCGGCCTTCTCGATGCGGCTGACCAGGAAGCGATAGATCAGATATCCCAACACGAACAGGGCAGCCATGTTCACCAGCAGGGATAGGTAAGGGTCGACATGGAGGAGGGTGAACAGGAAGAAGGTGAGGTACATGCCCACCATCATGATCTCGCCGTGGGCGAAGTTGATGACGCGCATGACTCCGAAGATGACCGCTAATCCGATGCCTACCAGTGCGTAGAGCCCACCGGTGAGAAGGCCGTTCAGGGCGGTCTGCAGGAACTCGTGCACGGCAAGGCCTCCTCGGACTCAGACTGATGCGAAGAGCGAATGCGCCAGGTTACGGCGCCGCGGGGAATACGAGCGCCCGGCTCGGAAGTACCGGGTCGGGCGCCGCAACGTTCGGACGGGGCGGCTTACCGCGCGCCCGTGCCCTGGCCCCATGCCGGCGTGGGCAGGATGGGTTTGCCAGTGGCGGCTTCTTCAGGGTAGACCGTGACATACTTGCCGTTCTGGACCTGGGTAATCAGCGTTGGGTGATCGTTCTGACCCTTCTCATCGAACTTGATGGGACCGAAGGGAGTGTCCTTGAGGTCCAGTGACGCCAGTGACTCGCGGAGCTTCTCGCGGTCCAGGCTGTTCGCCTTCTTGATGGCCTCGACGGCAACCTTCAGGGCGGCGTACGCCTGCATGTCATGGTACTGCGGGTGCTTGCCGAACTTGGCGAAGACCTTCTGGTCGAACTCGCGGGAGCCGGCCCACTTGGCATCGGGCATCCACTGGGTCACGGAAAGAGTGTACTCTGCGTCCTTGCCCGCGCCCTGATCGGAGATGAACTCCATGGAGGAGAACCCTGTGCCGGCAGCGGTGTAGGCCCTGGGATTGAGGTCGACCTCGCGCGCCTGCCGCATCAGCAGCGTGGCGTCCAGCAGGTAGGAACCGAAGTAGATGACGTCCGGGTTCTTCTGCTTGACCCGGGTGAGCAGTGGCTTGTAGTCAGGGGAACCGGCCGTGTACTGTTCGTCAGCCACCACCTGGAGGCCGGCCTTGGCGGCCGCCTTCTTCATGCCGTCCGCGGTGCCCTTCCCAAAGTTGGTGCTCTCGTACACCAGCGCGATGGTCCTGGCCTCAGGCAGGTACTTCTTGATGAAGTCCAGCATGTCGTAGGCGTACACCGAGGACGGGGCGCAGATACGGAACACGTACTTGCTGCCCTGCTCGGTGACGTTGCCCGCCGTGGCCGTGGGGGCGACCAGCGGCACCTTGGCGTCAGCCATCTTCTTCACCAGCGCCAGGGTGCTCTCGCTGGAGTAGGAGCCAAGGATGAGGGGAACCTTGTCCTGGTTGACCAGCTTGTCTGCGGCCGCGATGGCGCCTTCGGGCTTGGAGCCGTCATCCTCGTACACCAACTGGATGGGACGCCCCAAGACGCCGCCCGCTGCGTTGATTTCCTCCAGAGCGACCTCGTAGCCACGCTTGTGCGCTCCGCCAAATGCGGCCTGGCTCCCCGTGATTGCGGTGATAACGCCGATCTTGATGGGGGTCTTGCCCTCATGGCCGTCGGTATTCCCGGCCGTGCTGCAGCCGCTGGCCACCAGGGAGAGGGCAAGCGCTGCCACGAGCGACACCATGACCCAACGCTTCACGCAATTCCCTCCTGCGCTAAAATTGGACAACTTCACGGAAAGTATAGCACGCTGATTTTAACGCAGACAATAAAGAGTTTTCTAGCTTATGCGCTTGAAGAAGGGCAGGCCCCGCCGACTTGCCTTGTCCGGGCCCGTGCAGTAGAGTCTCTTCGTAAGGGTAAGGAGGTTGCCGTGATGTCCCAGCTTTTTGAGCCCCTGTCCATCAGGGGCGTCACATTAAAGAACCGCATTGCCATGAGCCCCATGTGCCAGTACAGCGCTACCGAAGAGGGCATGCCCACGGATTGGCACATGGCCCACTACACTGCTCGCGCCGTCGGCGGGGCCGGGCTGATCATCTTCGAAGCCACGGCGGTGGAGGCACGCGGGCGCATCTCCGTCAACGACCTTGGCCTGTATGACGACCGACAGGTGGAGGCTCTGGCGCGCATCGTCCGGTTCTGCCAGTCGCAGGGAGCCAGGGTGGCGGTGCAGTTGGCGCACGCCGGCAGGAAGGCCTGGAGCAGCACCAAGGCCAGGGGCCCCGCCACGCCCGTGGCCCCCAGCGCCCTTCCCTTCAGCGACGAATGGGTCACGCCGGCCGCCCTGAGCGAGGCCGACATCGACCAGGTCATCGAAGCCTGGCGCACAGCGGCGCAGCGGGCCCAGGACGCCGGCTTCGACTTTGTGGAGATCCACGGCGCCCACGGTTACCTGGTTCACCAGTTCCTCTCGCCTCTGTCCAACCACCGCCAGGACCAGTACGGAGGCTCCTTCGAGAATCGGGTTCGGTTCCTGCGCCGTGTGGTGGAGGCCATCCGCTCTGTCTGGAAGGAGCAGTCTCCCCTCTTCCTGCGGGTGTCCGCCAGCGACTATCGGGAGGGCGGGCTGACCCCGGACGACCTGGCCCAGGTGGCCGCGGTGGCCAAGGGCTGGGGCGTGGACCTCATCGATGTCAGTTCGGGGGGAAATGTCCCTGTGGCGCCACCGACGGGCCCCGGCTACCAGGTCCCATTCTCTGAGCACATCCGCCGCACCGCCGGCGTCATGACGGGAGCCGTTGGCCTGATCACCCAGCCCGAGACGGCGGAGGAGATCATTCGCAACGGGCGGGCCGATCTGGTGGTACTGGGGCGGGAGTTGCTGCGAGATCCTTACTGGCCCCTGCGCGCGGCGCGCGAGCTGGGCCAGGACGTGGACTGGCCGGTGCAGTACCTGCGGGCCAAGCCCAGGCACTGACCATTGGCCACTCGGCCAAGTAAAGTCTGGAAGCGTTTCGCCCCTCATCGAGGGGCCTTCTTTTTTTGGAGACCTTCTCCGTTGGGCGGGAGGATTTTTCCTCCCGACAGGGAATTGACTCACCGCAATCTGAAACGATGTTCTATTTAGAACAGGGACTCAACTCTGGCAGCGGTAAGGTAATCCCCGCCGAGCGCGTCCCAGGGAGTGAGCACAGACGTGGCAGAGGTTGTGACCTTGGGTGAAACCCTGGTTCGCTTCTCCGTGCCGTCGGGACACTCGCTCGAGGATCCCCCTTACTTCAATGTGAATGCGGCGGGAGCAGAGTCCAATGTGGCCATTGGTCTCGCCAGACTGGGGCATACCGCCGCTCATCTGACCTTCTTGCCGGACAGCCCGCTGGGGCGCTTTGTCCTCAACGAGATTCGCAGGCACGGCGTGGACTCCAGGGGCATCATCCTCAAGCCAGAGGATCGGGCCGGAATCTACTTCAGCGAGCTAGGCGCCACTCCGCGGACCAACCAGGTCATCTACGACCGGGCTGGTTCGGCGTTTGCCCGCGCCGCTGCTGACGAATTCCCGTGGCATCTGTTGGAAGAGGCCACGTTGCTCCACACATCGGGTATTACCACTGCAGTTAACGCGGCCGCTTCGCGGCGGGCACTTGATGAAGCCGACAGCAGAGGCATTCCCGTCAGCTTCGACTTGAACTATCGCCACAAGCTTTGGGACCCCCATGAGGCCCGCGCGCGAACTACGCCTCTGTTGGAACGGGTCCAGATTCTGATCACCACGCGCGATGACGCGACAACAGTCCTGGGTGCCGCCGGAAGCGCCGAGGAAATGGCTGCTGACCTTGCGGCGCGTTTCCACTTGGAGGCGGCCGTTGTGACTGACGGCGAAATGGGCGCTGTCGCATGCTGCCATGGCCAGATGTTCCGTGAAGCGGGATACGAAGTTAGCGCCCTGGATCGCATTGGGGCGGGGGACGCATTTGCCGCCGGGTTCCTCAGCGGTTGGCTGAGGGGTGGCGCAGCGCTCGGACTTCGTCAGGGGGTGGCCCTAGCGGCTCTGAAGCATACCTATGTGGGCGATATTCCGTGGTTGACGGCTCCGGACTTGAATGCGTTCCTCGAGGGAAGCCAACGCGGTTGGCGTTAATCGTCAGGGAAAGCGAGGGATAGAAGTATGCGTCTGCAGGACAGGGTGGCCGTGGTCACGGGAGCCGGAATGGGCATTGGTCAGGGGATTGCCAGAGTCTTTGCTCGTGAGGGTGCAAAGGTAGTCGTGGCAGACATCAACGAAGAGGCGGCCGTCGAGACGGTGGAGGATATCCGCGCCGCGGGCGGAGCAGCTGAGCCTTTTCTTGTGGATGTGGCGGACGACGGCGGTGTGCAGGAATTGGTCCATTCCACCGTGGCACGCTTCGGAGGGCTGGACGTCCTGGTCAACAATGCGGCCATCGGTGTCTACAAGACGGTACTGGACACGGCGCCGGAAGAATTTGACCGAGCTCTTGCCGTGAATCTTCGGGGCGTTTTTCTCTGCAGCAAGTACGCCATCCCCCATATGCAGAAGGCCGGACGCGGGGCCATCGTCAACATCGCGTCGGTGCACTCGGTGCAGAACGTGCCGGCGACCGCGCCCTACGCAGCATCGAAGGGCGGCGTCATGGCCCTGACGCGTCAGATGGCCCTTGACTACGGCAAAGATCACATTCGCGTCAACGCCATCTGCCCTGGCTGGGTGTTGACGCCGCTCATCGAGGGCATCTTCAGAGGCTCCGGCGACTACGACAAGATGAGGCGTGAAGTTGAGCAGCGCCAGGTGTTGGGGCGCATCGGCAGGCCGGAGGACATCGGTTATGGGGCCCTCTACCTGGCAAGTGATGAATCGAGTTTCGTCACAGGGTCGCTGCTCTTCATCGACGGGGGACTGACGGCGCAACTGGAGACCTGGTAGGAGGTGCCCACATGACGCGTGATCCGGAACGCAGAGAGCGGGTGCGTCGGGCCCTGGAGGCTGCCGGCCTTGACGCCGTGGTCTGCCAGCTTCCCGAGAACCTGGTCTTGCTGGCCGGGTACTGGCCCGTCATCGGCCGCTCGGCGGTCGTCTTCCCGACGGACGGAGAGCCGGTTGTGCTGGCGCCGGTACTGGACACCGATGCCCTCAATCGGGCCACGGTGGACGACGTGCGGACATTCCCCGTGTGGAAGATGGGCGACCCGTCGCCGGAAGACAGCCTGGAACGGCTCTTGACCGACACCCTGGGCCAGATGGGTCTGCGCGGCAAGCGCATCGGCTTCGAGGCCGGGTTTGAAGACGTCAGCCCCACCCAGAAGGTGCTTGAGCCCTGGGTCCCGGGGGCGGCGGCTCAGGCGCTCATCCGGCGTGCAGCGGCAGGATCCCAACTAGTGGACGCGGCAGACATCCTGATGCAAACCCGTGCCAGAAAAACGCCGTTTGAAGTGGCGCGCATCCGTACTGCCTGTGAGATCGGCGACATGGGGCTGGCCGCCTTCCGGGCTGCGGTTGAGGCGGGCAAGACCGAAGCCCAGGTGGCGGCCGAGGTGGAGTACGCGGTGATGGTGGGCGGGGCCGGCTACCACGACACCATCCACGCCCGGGGCCAGGCGTTTGTCTTCTCTGGGGCAGAGCGCATCCACCAGTTCGGTTGGGGGTTAGCGCCCAACACCAGGCGGCGGCTGCAGCCGGGCGACATGGTCATGGTCGAACTCTCCGTTGTGGCTGATGGATACTACGCTGACCTGACGCGGGTCCGGACCGTCGGACCTGCATCCGAGGACCAGAGGCATGCCTATCAGGCTTGCCTGGAGGCTCAGGCCGCAGCCATGCGGGCCGTACACCCCGGTGCCACAGGCGCCGAGGTGGACGCCGCCGCCAGGACGGTTCTGAACCGGCACGGCCTCGGCGAAGCGTTCATTCACCTCACCGGACACGGCGTCGGATTCCGCTATCACGACGGCCCTCCTGCCCTTCTGCCCAACAGCACGTCAACGCTGGCCGAGGGGATGGTGCATAGTCTTGAGCCCGGCATCTACCTGCCCGGCTTGGGAGGGATCCGCATCGAGGACGACGTCGCCGTAACCGAATCGGGATGCGATTGTCTCTCCCACGCCGGCCGGGGACTCGATTAGGCCCCAGTCCATGCAATCGAGGTGTGGCCTGTGAACGATAACGCGCCGCTCGTCGCCACCCTGGTCAACGGCCTGCGCATCCTGGAGACCGTTGTCACTGCGGATTCCGAGAGCGTTGGTGTGACCGATGTCGCCAACCGGCTTCGGCTTCACAAGAGCACCGTGCTTCGGCTGTTGCTGACGCTGGAGAGCGAGGGCTATGTGGAGCAGGATCCGCGCACAAGGGAGTTCCGACCGCGTATGAAGCTTTTCGAACTGGGCAGTGCCGTTCTGGCCAGAACGGATCTGGTGAAGGTGGCCAGGCCCATGTTGGAGGAGCTCGGAAAGCTATCGGGCGAGGTGGTTCACCTTGCCGTTCTGGACCAGGGTGAGGTTGTCTACATCGACAAGGTGGAGAGCCAACACGTCATTCAGATGTACTCGCGAGTCGGTCGCCGCTCACCGGCGCACTGCACAGGGGTCGGCAAGGCTCTCCTCGCGTTCCTGCCTAGCCCGGAGGTTGACCGCATCATCCAAGAGAGGGGGCTGAGGAGGTTCACCGGCAGCACCATAACGGACCCAGCCCAGCTCAAGGAGCATCTGAAGGAGATCAGGGCAAGAGGTTTCGCCGTCGACGAGGAGGAGCACGAGGCCGGCATTCGCTGCCTGGCCGCGCCCATCTACAACCACAGGGGCCAGGTCGTGGCGTCCATCAGCATTGCTGCCCCCGCCTTGCGGTTCACCAAGGAACGTGTTGACGAGATGGCTGGTCCCACCCTGACCATCGCCCGCCGCGTTTCGGCGGCGCTTGGCTACCGTCCGGCGGAAGCCGGCGCACGACGTGCCTAGGTCTGTTTGAGGAGGGGTTGTCGGTATGCGCAAACTCATCAGGACGCGAGACTCTGCGCCCCCCGCCGAGATCATAGAGGGCTTTCGCAGACTGCTCAAGGTCTACAGTCCCAGTTGCATTGTCGCCGACTCCCAGGAACGGTACGGAGTCATGCACAGCGCCATCAAGGCGGCCTCCCCCGGGCGATTTGTCGGCCCCGCTGTAACGGTCAAGCTTTACCCGGGGGATCTTGTCGACTGCCTGGACGCCCTGAAGGTGGCCGGCGTGGGAGACGTGATCGTGGTTGACGCCGCGGGAGAAACCGAGACCTCGATCTGGGGCGGACTGATGGCCGGGCTCAGCAAGGCCAAGGGCGTGGCGGGCGCCGTGGTCGACGGTTCGGTCCGGGACGTGGACGAGGTGCGCGACCTGGGATTCGCCCTCTACTCACGCGGGGTTACCCCTCGCTCCACTCACTCACCCTACTCCTCGCGCCTGGAGCCCATTGAAGTGAATACGACCATCACCTGTGCCGGTGTCCTGGTCCATCCCGGCGACATCGTTCTGGCGGATGAGATTGGCGTTGTGGTCGTTCCGGCGGAGTCCGCCGCTGAGGTACTGGCCCGTGCCCTGGCGCAAGCCGACAAGGAGGAGCAGACCAGGCGGCGGATAGCTGAGGGCAAATCCGTGGACGAGCTTCTGGAGGAATTCGGTCGTCTCTAGCAGCGCCCCAAGGCAGAGATTCGGCCTGAGCAGCAGGGGAGGTGGACCGACGGCACGCTTATAGGAGTCAGGGGGTCTACCAGATTGATATCAGGAGGAGGCAGCATCCATGAGAATGAGGAGAATTGGGTTTGCCCTGGCGCTTCTGATTGTGGCCTCGCTTCTCGTATCTGCCTGCGGCACCAAGCCTACGGCACCCGCACCCCCCACCAGTGGCGGTACCACTGAGCCGGCTCCCCCCGCTGCAAGTGGGCCCACCACTTCCGTTACCCTGGGCAGTGAGACCTTCCCTGTCACCGCTCTCAAGGAGGGCTCCCAGGCACCCTTCAATAAGCTGGCGTTTAAGTCGGGGAACAAGCCCAAGATTGCCTACATGCCGCCGGCAACGGAGTTCAACTACTACATTGCCATTGGCGAGGGCGTCAAGGCACGGGCCGCTGAGGTGGGGGCAGAGACCTTCATGCTGGCCCCGCAGAGCGGCAACGACATCAACGGCCAGATGGGGATGATCCAAGATGTCATTAACCAGAAGGTCGACGCCATCATTCTCTCCACCCACGACGAGCACGCCGCGGCTCCTCTGGTGAAGAAAGCCGTGGAGCAGGGCATCGTGGTAGTCATTGTCAACTCCGACATCCCCAACTTCCCTGCCCCGGTTCATGCCGTGGTGGGCTACCAGCAGCGCAAGGGCACCAACAAGATCGGCCAGTACGCGATCAAGCTGATGAACGGGAAGAACGTCAATGTTGGCGTGCTCGAAGGAGCGCCGGGATACCACTCCACCGAGCGGGTGGGCGGTTTCCTGGATGCCATCAAAGACGTCTCCAGCTTCAAGGTAGTCTCCAGCCTCAACGGCAACTGGAACGTTGAGGGCGGCAATTCCGCCACTATGGACATGCTCCAGGCCCACCCGGACGTGCAGCTCATCTTTGCCGCCAACGACTACGAAATCATGGGTGCTGCCAAAGCGGCCGAAGCCTTGAAGAAGAGCGGCATCATCCTACTGGGCAATGACGGTGACACCGCGGCCCTTGAGGAAATAGCCGCCGGCCGGGTGACGGCGACCGTGAACACGACGCCCTTCGTCATGGGGCAGGTAGCGATGCAGGTGGTTCTCGACAGCCTCAACAAGAAGTTCACCGGCGGCTATGTCGAGACTCCCACCGTCATTGTCGACAAGAGCAACGTTCTTGACTTCCTGACGCAGCCGGAGCGGCTCTATCCGAAGCCGGTTAAGCAGTACAGCAAGTAGTGTACCGGTGACACCTGCCGGCTTCCGCCCCTCGGGTGGAAGCCGGCAGGAAACCGCAGCGCGGGGGGCAATGGCCATGGCAGGGCTGATGACGCAGCCCCTATGGGAACTGTGCCACGTCTCGAAGGGGTTCCCCGGAGTGCAGGCTCTCCAAGATCTCTCTCTGGTGCTGCGTGCGGGCGAGATCCACGGGCTGGTGGGGGAGAACGGCAGCGGCAAGTCCACCCTGGTCAAGTGTCTGTCCGGTGTGCATCAGCCGGACTCGGGCGAACTCAGGCTGCGCGGCCGTCCCGTATCGCTCCCCAGCCCCACGGCCGCCAGGTTACGCGGCGTGGCCACCATATACCAGGAGTTTTCGCTGGTGCCCACGCTGTCGGTGGCGGAAAACATCCATCTCGGGCGAATGCCCACGCGCGGCAGGAGTCGGGTGCTGGACTGGGAAGCCATGCGCCGCAACACGCAGACTGTCCTGACGCGCCTGGCCATACCCATTTCGCCGGACGCGATCGTCAACTCCCTGTCCGTGGCGGAGCAGCAGCTGGTGGAAATCGCGAAGGCCGTATCCACTGACGCCAGCCTGGTGATCATGGACGAACCCACCACCGCGCTCGGCCTGGAAGAGACCGAGCGGCTGCACGAACTGATGAGGCGGCTGGCTAATCACGGTCAGGCCGTTCTGTACATCTCACACCGCCTTGACGACGTGCTGGAAGTGGCTGATCAGGTGACGGTCCTCAAGGACGGCTGCCTGGTGGCAACGCGGCCCGCGGCAGAGCTTGATCTGCCGGCTGTGGTGCGCCTGATGGTGGGGACCGATGTCCAGGAGCATTACCCCAAGCTGCACAATCGCACGGCGACCCCTCTTCTGGAGGTACGAAACCTGCGGACCGCCACCGGGGTCAACGGAGTCAGCTTTACCGTGCACCGCGGCGAGGTCTTCGGCCTGGCCGGAATGTTGGGCTCAGGGCGAACCCAGATCGCCCGCGCCCTGTTTGGCGCCGACCCCATAACGGAAGGGTCCGTCCTCCTCAATGGCCGCGAGGTGCGTTTTGGATCGCCCCGTGCGGCCATCCTGTCAGGAGCAGCACTGGTCACGGAGAATCGCAAATCCCAGGGCCTCTTTCCCAACTTCGAGGGGTCACGGAACATCTCCATAGCGTCCCTGCGGGAGCTTCTGCGACGCGGCATTTTGGACCTGGGCCGCGAAAGCGTTATGACTCGGGCCTTTATGACCCGGCTCCGCATTCATCCCGGAGCCGAGTTCAAGTCCGTACAGTTCCTCTCAGGCGGCAACCAGCAAAAGGTGATCATCGCCCGGTGGCTGATGTCGGAGGCCAAGCTCTTCATTTTGGACGAACCAACCCAGGGCATCGACATTGCCGCCAAGATAGAGGTCTACCGAGTCATCAACGAGATCACGGCCCAGGGGAATGCGGTCATCCTGATCAGCTCCGACTTCCCCGAGCTCCTGGCGATGAGCGACACCATCGGCGTTGTCCGGCGGGGGAGAATTGCATTGATCACCGAGGCCAGTCAGTTGGACCGCCTGTCTCTGATCAGGGCGGCCTCCGACGACAGGATGAGCACGGAGGCGGGAGGCTCAGCGTATGCGGGGTAATCGGCTCAGGTACTTGGGCTCGTCCGTGATCGGTCCTCTGTCGGCCATGGCGCTGGCGGCCGTGGCGGTCGCCATCAGCACGGACCGTTTCCTTCAGGCGGGCAACCTCATGAACATCGCACTGCAGGTCAGCATCGTCGCCCTGATGGCCATCGGTTCAACCTTCGTTGTGCTAACCGGCGGCATTGACCTGTCGCCCGGTTCGGCCATCGCCCTCATCACCATGATCCTGGCGATGACCATCAAGTTCCTGGGCGTACCCATACCGCTGGCGATCCTGGCGGCGATCCTGCTGGGGGCCGGCCTCGGGCTGATCAATGGAGTCCTGTCCACCTACGTCCGCATTCCAACGTTCATCACCACGCTGGCCACCATGAGCGTCTTTCGGGGAATAGCCTTCCTGTTCAACAATGGCTCACCCGTCTTCTCCGTCTCCAACACCCTGGAACCGGTCTTCTATGGCACGCTGCTTGGGGTGCCCTTGCCGTTCTTTTATGTCCTGGCCTTTTACACGCTGGCAGCCCTGTTTCTCCGCTATACCGCCTTGGGTCGGGGCATCTACGCGGTGGGCGGCAACGAAGCGGCCGCTCGACTCTCCGGCATTGACGTTCATTATGTGCGCCTGATGGCCTTCGTCATGGCGGGAGTCATGGCCGCGGTAGCCGCGGTGCTAATGACGGCCCGGCTCAATTCCGGTTCGCCCAACTACGGCGTCGGCATGGAGCTGCAGGCCATAGCTGCGGCGGTGATTGGAGGCGCCAGCCTGAACGGCGGCCACGGCAACGTCATCGCCACCCTCATTGGTGCGCTGACCATCGTCATTGTGCAGAATGGGTTGAACCTCAACGCTGTGCCCACGTCGTGGCAAAACATTGCCACGGGGACAATCATCGCCTTGGCCGTGTTGATTGACATGTGGCGGGTGGAGTTGGGGGCACTTTTCATGCGCGTTCTGCGCCGGCCGGTTGAGCGAGGACGATCAGCGCCACCGGCTGACGATCAGTGAAGGAGGCCACGGGATGTATACTCATGGTCGCAAGCAGGGCTGCCGCATCTCGCTTGACTACACGTACAAGGGGATGCGCGTGGCGTTTTTGGAGAATGAACAGGTCCGCGTCGGTGTCCTGGTGGACAAGGGTGCCGACGTCTTCGAGTTCACCTACAAACCGCGCGACCTCGACTTCATGTGGCAGTCACCGATCCCGCTCCAGCGTCCGTTCGCAGCCACCAGCGCCCTGCCTGAGGGAGCCTTTCACGATTACTACTACGGCGGCTGGCAGGAGGTGCTGCCGTCCGCCGGCTGGGCCTCTGAGCCCTATCTTGGCGCTTCTCAGGGACTTCACGGCGAGGTTTCACTGCTCCCCTTCGAAGCTCAGGTTCTGGAGGACGGTCCGGAGCGAGCAACCCTGGTGACGCGCACGCGGTGTTACCGCTCGCCGCTCACGCTGGAACGGCGGATGTCCGTCAAGCGGGGCAAGGCCGCGCTGCTGATCCATGAACGCCTGCAGAACGAGTCGGAGGAACCGTTCGCAGTGATGTGGGGGCACCATCCGGCCATCGGCGAGCCCTTCCTGGACGACTCCTGCATGGTGACGACGCCGGCCTCGACGGTCAAAGTTCATCCATTCCATCCCAACGGGCTATGGGAAACGGGCAAGGACTTCTCCTTCCCCATGGTCGGCAACCGTCGCACCGGCCAGTTGGAGGACGTGACGCAGGTCAGGTCGAAGGCCACCCGCTCCGTGGATGTCCTCTTCTTCCTGGGTCTGCGCGAGGGGTGGTACGGACTGACCAACCGGCGCCAAAAGGTCGGCTTTGGCATGGCCTGGGACGAGAAATTGTTCAAGCACCTCTGGATGTGGCAGGTCTACGGTGGGCACAACGACTACCCCTGGTACGGACGAACCTACAACGTAGCTCTGGAGCCGTTCACCAGTTATCCCCCGGCAGGCATTGCGAACGCGGTGCAGAATGGTACGGCTTTGGTGCTGAAACCCGGCCAGGTCGTCGAGACGGATCTGGCGGCCGCCGCTTACGAGGGCGAGGGCCTCACGCGCGTAGATCGGGGCGGGACCGTGCAGCAGTAGTTCGGGAAACTCTGCCGGAGCAGTGAAAGGGTGAGGCGCCGGCAGGCTCCTCACCCTTGGTGTTTGTGACTCCAGTTGTGGGTCTCGAAACCTTTGCGTCGAAACCGCTAGTCCTGGCCCACCTCGCCCTTGGCCCAGGCGTACCACTCGGCGGCAAAGCGGTCGAAGGAAATGCCCAGGGCCTTCTCCATCGCCGCCCGGGTCAACTGGTTCGTCTCGCTCGTTTTCTCCGCTGCGGTCACCGGATGAACGGGGTGCTTCGCCAACTCGGCGGCGATGGCCTTGAAGCGGTCGAGGCCGTAAGTCTCCATGAGGTACTTCACTACCAGGAAGGACTCGGCGTAGTAGGCCCCCACATCGGGGCCCTCCATGCTCTCCAGGTCCTGCATCTCCAGCTGGGGCAGGGTCCAGTGCAGGGCCCCCCCCAATCGCTGGCGGAGCCGGTTCATGTCGAACTCGCCGGCCCGTGCCCCCGGCGTCCACCCGGCCAGCCCCTCCTGAAGCCAGTAACTGGCGTTGTCGTTCGTCAATTCGGAGAGCATGTGGTGCGTGCTCTCGTGCAGAAGGCCATCAGGATCCGGAGGCACGTCCCGTGAGGCGCGGAACTTGATGGCCTCGCCGGCCTCGTTCCAACCGCCTACCCAGGTCGGCAGGCTGGGTTTTATGGAGTAGAGGAAAGGGTCCCGCTCCGGGTAGAGCTTGATGACCATGTCCGACGCCGGCTGCCAGCCGAAAGTCTGCTTCAGCCAGGCCAGGTTGGCCAGTTCGTCCTGGAGGGCGCCCCTGGCTGCGTTGGGCCGGTCCCAGTGACGCACCGTGACCTGGTCCTGGTGCAGCTCGTCAAAGGCATAGTCGGAGGCCTTCCAGACACCATCGCGGAGGCGGTAGACCGCCTGGTAGTCGAAGGTGTGCTGCTCACCTCCGGTCAGGGTGAAGGCTTCGGTCAGCGAAACCCGCGCCAGGTCGGGTGCCGCCACCTTCACGTCGCGGACCTGCAGGGAGAATGCCTTGACCGTCCGGGCCGCATCGTCAAACCAGTGGCCCTGCTCCACCAGGTAGGTGGCGTTGCCGGGGTCCACGGTTCCCAGGAATGCTTCGCGGTCGCGCTTCAGCACGGCATCCTGTCTCTGGACAATCACCTGTTCAATGGCACGGCGCGCCGCCGGGTCTGCGGGAGCAGGGACCTGCTGACCCCTGGGGGCTGCCTTGGGGCTGCACCCCGCCGCTGATGCTGCGGCAAGAGCGAGGACGAGCAGCATTGCGACCAGGCGACGCTGTGACGTGCTGTGCAGATGGGCCAACGGGAAAGACCTCCCTGGGCGAACCGCCAGGTCACCTCAGATGACGGACCTGGTTGACCCGCCGTCCACGTATACTGTTGTGCCTGTGATATAGCTATTGGCGGGGGACCCGAGGAAGCAGACGGCCCGCCCGAATTCGGCCGGGTCGCCGTAACGCCCGAGCGGTATTGATCGCTCGTGTTCGTGACGAACTTCCTGGCGCGTCCGCCCCGTCCGCTGAGCGGTTCCCTCGTCCAGTTCGGCGATGCGATCCGTGGCGATGCGCCCCGGTGCCACGCAGTTGAGCAGGATCCCGTCCGGCCCCAGTTCAAAGGACAGGGTTTTGATGAGCCCCAGCACGCCGGCCCGCACGGAGTTGCTCAGGAGCAGCCCGGAGATGGGTTGGCGCACGGAGGTGGAGGTGATGGCCACCACACGGGGGGCGTCGCTCTTTCTCAGGTGCGGCAGGGCCTCGCGGATGGAGCGGACGGCACTCAACAGGTTCAGCTCGAAGGCCTGCTGCCAGGCGGCGTCGTCCAGCTCCGTGAACAGGCCGGAGGGCGGCCCTCCAGCGTTGATCACCAGGGTGTCCAGCCGGCCGAACTCACCTACAGTGTGCGCGACGGCCTGACGGATGTCCTCCGGCCGGGTTACGTCTACCTTCAGCCCCAGCGTGCGGTTGCCGGAAATCTGCCCGATGCTGCGGGCCGCCGCCGCCGCGGCCTCCTCCGACCGGCTGGCCACGGCCACCATGGCGCCCTCCTGACTGAGGCAGAGGGCCGAAGCCTTGCCCAGGCCGCGGCTTGCCGCCAGCACCAGCGCGGCTCTTCCCTTGAGACCCAGATCCATTGTGTTACCTCCCCGTCCACAGAGCGAATTAGGCCTAGCTTCGCCAGGAGGAGAGGAATTCCTGCGGCTCGAACCCCACTCCGGGGGGCATCAGAATGAACGAAAACCTGAAGGCTTTGCTGCGCGAGCTTGAGGAGTTCGGGCTGGCGAACGACGTCCGTGTGCGTGAACGCCGTGACAAAATGCTCAACATCACGCCAGACACGGGCGGCTTCCTGCGCCTGTTGGTCAGGGCGGTACGTGCCCGGCGCGTCCTGGAGATCGGCACTTCCAACGGCTACTCCACGCACTGGCTGGCGGAGGCGGTGGAAGCCGCCGGCGGGCGGGTAATCACCGTGGAAACCCTGGCCCATAAGGCGGACATGGCGGCGGGCAACTTTGCACGGAGTGGTCTGGGGGCCTTCATCCAACTGGTGCGGGGCGATGCTGGGGAGTTTCTGGTGGGTCAACCCAGAGATGCCTATGACCTGGTGTTTCTGGATGCGGACCGCAGCCGGTACGTTGGCTGGTGGCCGGATCTGTACCGGATCCTGTCGCCCGGCGGCCTCATGGTGGCCGATAATGCCATTTCTCACGCGTCTGAGCTGGAGTCCTTTCGGGCCCTGGTGGAGGAGAGCCCTGGCTGGATCACGTCCCTGGTTCCGGTGGGCAAAGGAGAGTGGCTCGCTCTGAAGCCGTACGGCGCGTGAGTCAAGCGCCCGGAACGGCCCGGAACGCTTAAGGCCCGACACTTACGCGAGTGCGGGCCTTTCGTTCTGATGCCTGTAGTGCCAGCGGGGAGTCGCGGAGCCTCAGTCCCCTGTGGCCGGCTCCGGAATCAGCGAGCCTTGCGCCCTGGCGGGAGCGGGCGCCTCCTCGAACTGCAGTCGCCAGAGTTTGTAGTAAAGCCCCTGCCTGGCCAGCAGTTCCTGGTGCGCGCCCTGCTCGCGAATCTTGCCCTTGTGCAGCACAATAATCTGGTCGGCGTGCTGGATGGTGGACAGCCGGTGAGCCACAATCAGGGTGGTGCGGCCCCTGCTCAATTCGCGGAGCGCCTGCTGGATCAGGTGCTCCGTCTCGGAGTCGATACTGGCCGTAGCCTCGTCCAGCACCAGGATGGCCGGGTCGAAGGCGAGGGCGCGGGCGAAGGCCAGGAGCTGGCGCTCGCCGGCCGACAGGGTGGCGCCGCGCTCGGCCACGGGCTCGTCGTAGCCATGGGGCAGCCGGCGAATAAAGGAGTCTGCGCCCACCGTCGCCGCCGCCCGGCGGACGTCGTCATTGGTGATGTGATCGGCGTTCAGCCTGATGTTCCCCTTGACGTCGCCCGTGAAGAGGAAGACGTCCTGCATCACCACGGCAATATTGCGCCGCAACGATTCCTGCGTGACGTCGCGGACGTCCACGCCATCCACCCTGACGGCGCCCCGCTGCACGTCATAGAAGCGGGAGACCAGGTTCATGATGGAGGACTTGCCGGCCCCCGTGTGGCCGACGAAAGCCACCGTCTGTCCCGGCTCAACCTTGAAGGAGACGTCCCGCAGAACGTAGTTGTCGCCTTCATAGGCGAACCAGACGTGGTCAAACTCCACCGCTCCTCGGACCTTGTCCAGGACCCGAGCCTCCGGCTTGTCGGCTACTTCGGGCTCTGTGTCAAGAAGCTGGAAGAGGCGTTCCGAGGAGGCCATGGCCTGCTGGAGGATGTTGAACTTCTCGGCCAGCTCCTGAATGGGACGAAAGAACTGCTGGATGTAGCTGGTGAAGGCGATCAGGACGCCGAACTGCAGGTTTCCCCGAATGACCTGGCCGCCGCCGTACCAGATGACCAGAGTCAGCGCCAGCTGGGCCAGCAGGTCCAGCGCCGGCCGAAAGACGGCAAAGACGTAAAGCTGGCGCATGCCGGCGTCGAAGTGAGCCTGGTTGATGCTGTGGAATTCCTCGGCCTGGGCCTTCTCGCGGCGGAAGATCTGCACCACGCGCATGCCGGAGATGTTCTCAGACAGCGTGGCGTTGATGCGGGCCAGCTTTACCCGCACGTCGCGGAAGGCGTCCCTGGCCTTCTGCTGGTAGACGAAGGTGACCAGGGCTACCAGCGGCATGACCGCCAGCGCCAGCAGGCCCAGCTTCATGTTCATTCGCAGCATGACGGCGGTAATGCCGACCAGCAGGAACACGTCGCGGAAAAGGTTGACCAGCACGCTGGTGTACATTTCCGACAGGGCCTCGGTGTCGTTGGCCACGCGGGTGACCAGTCGGCCCACCGGGTTGCGGTCAAAGAAGGCCAGGGGTAGCCGCTGCAGGTGGCTGAAGACCTCCTGCCGGATGCGGAAGACAATGCGCTGGCCGGTGAGCTGCAGCAGCAGCGTCTGGCCGTAGTTGAGCACCAATCCCAGCAGCAGCAGGACCAGGTAGAAGACCGCCAGTCTCAGGACGGAAGGACCGTCTCCCACCTGGAACAGGTTGGCGTCCTCTTGGTTCAGCACCACGCCCTGTACCCGGAACGGAGCCTGGCCCGGCGGGGTGACCTGCACCGTCGCCAGGCGCCGGCCGGCGGCCAACGACGTGATGAGGGGGTCCGGATCCGTGCCGGGAACCGCTGCCGCCGGCGCAAATTCAGAGCCTTGCGGCACATGGCCGCGGACCAAAATCTTGTCCGTTCCCACGACCAGGACCTGGTAGGGTTCCGCGCCGCCCGGCAGGGCGGGAGCGGCTGTGACGCCGGGACGGGCATCCCTGCCGGCCGCCGTTGACGAGGAGTAGGGGAGGCGTACAAAGTCCCTACCCGCGAACGAATAGACCTGACCCTGGCCGGCCGGGGCCTGCCCGGC
>JBLNCQ010000029.1:0-3268 GCA_050260815.1 Bacillota bacterium | reverse complement strand
ACCGCCGGGTGCTCGAACAGGACCTCCTCCACCTCCCGCGGGTAGATGTTGAACCCGCCCGCGATGATCACGTCCTTCTTGCGGTCGACGATGTAGAAGTAGCCCTCCTCGTCCATGCGGGCCAGGTCGCCGGTGAGCAGCCAGCCGTCCTTCGTCAGGGCGGCGGCCGTGTCCTCGGGCCGGTTCCAGTAGCCGACCATCACCTGCGGCCCGCGCACCGCCAGCTCGCCCACCTGGCCCACTTCGACCTCCTGGCCGGTGGTGCCGTCAATGATGCGGCACTCGGTGTCCGGCCAGGGCAGGCCAATGCTGCCCGCCTTGCGCCTGCCCCAGAGGGGGTTGCAGTGGGTGACCGGCGAGGCCTCGGTCAGGCCGTAGCCCTCCACCAGCTTGCCGCCCGTCAGGCCTTCGAAAGTCTCCTGCACCTCCGCCGGCAGCGGCGCAGCGCCGCTGATGCAGGCCCCGATGGAGGAGAGGTCGCGCTTCTTCACCCCGGGGAAGTTGTTGATGGCGATGTACATGGTGGGCGCCCCGGGGAAGAGTGTGGGGCGGTACTTCTCGATGAGCTTGAGGATGTCGCCCACCGCAAACCTGGGCGTCAGAATCATGGTGGCGGCCATGAAGACGGCGTAGTTCATGGCCGTGGTCATGCCGTAGACATGGAAAAAAGGCAGCGCGGCCAGCACCCTCTCCTTGCCGCGTTCATAGCGGTAGAGCCAGGCCACGATCTGCCTCATGTTCGCAACCAGGTTGGCGTGGGACAGCATGCAGCCCTTGGCCAGTCCGGTGGTGGCGCCGGTGTACTGCAGCAGGGCCAGGTCCCGCGGGCCCACCTTGGGGTACTGGGCGAGGGGCGAGGTTCTGAGCACGTCAAGGAACCGGTGCACACCCTCCCCGTAGAGGATGGGCGCCGGCTTGCTGCCCTTCTTGCCGTTCTTTCGCTGGGTCAGGGGGTAGAGCCAGTTCAGCGGGAAGGGAAGGTAGTCCTGGAGGCCGGTGACCACCACGTGCCGCAGACCAGCCCGAGCCCTGGACCTGGCCCCCGTGGGATAGGCCCGGGCCACCACCACCATAAAGGCGGCGCCGGAGTCGGCCAGTTGGTGGTCCAGCTCGCGATCCATGTACAGCGGGTTGGTCTGGACCACCACCCCGCCCGCCAGCAGCGTGCCGTAGTAGGCGATGACCGCCTGCGGGCAGTTGGGCAGCATGACCGCCACCCGGTCACCCGGCTGCAGCCCCAGCCCGGTGAGCCCCGCCGCTAACCGGCGCACCTGGTCCCAGAGCTGCCGGTAGGTCAGGGCGCCGCCGAAGAACAGCGTGGCCTGTCGGTCCGGAAAGTCCCGGGCGGAGTCCTCCAGAAAGGACGTCAGGGGAACGTCAGGGTACTGCAGCCTGGCTGGGACCTCTTGCGGGTAGTGCGCTACCCAGGGTCTCTCCTGGTAGGTCAAGGCTTCGGACTCCTCTCGTTCTCCTGCCTTACGCCTATGTGGTCTTCATCCTATGCCGCCGACTCTGAATGGCTATTCATTCACCGGGTACCAAAAGTGGGATTCGCCACACTTATCCAAACTCCTGCCTTGCTTTCCCTGTTTTCATTGATTTCCCGCAATATGCGCCACTGCGTCATTTGGTTGGGGTCACTCCTGCTCCGGCACGGGCATACGGTGGGTTCAGACGACAATGCCTGCCACCCGACGAAAGGAGGGTCTTCCTTGCGCCTGCTCCGCATTGGCGGAATGACCGACTGGG
The DNA here is from genome assembly GCA_050260815.1 of Bacillota bacterium. Lineage (GTDB taxonomy): Bacteria > Bacillota > Sulfobacillia > JAMDAP01 > JAMDAP01 > JAMDAP01. The sequence continues at coordinate 1,519 of JBLNCQ010000029.1, read as the reverse complement.
TTGCCGTCATCCTGGGCCTGCTGCTGGTGGCGGCGGTCAAGTTCGGCCTGATTGCCCGCGTCCCCTGGTAGGCCGGCAGCGCCGCTCACCCGCCGCTCTCCCCCGGCCCGGCGCTGCCCTGGGCCCCCGACCTTGCCGCCGCCCCGGGCCGCCGCCCAACGTGTCCGTTAAGGAGGTGCATCATGTCCGTTCAGGAAGAGGCGTTAGGTCGCCAACTTCCTCCCACCCGCCTGCAGATCCCGGGCCTCAAGTACATACCGGGCATCGCCCTGCTGGCCCTGGTGGGATATGCAGGCAAACTGGTCTCCGCTCAGATTCCGCACACCGAGTACGTGCTGTTTGCCATCGCCATCGGCATGGTGATCGGCAACACCGTCCGCCTGCCGGCCCTGGTGCTGACCGGCGTCAACACCTATGAACTCTGGCTGAAGACGGGCATTGTGCTGATGGGCGCCTCACTGTCGCTCCAGAACGTGATCAAGATCGGCGGCGCGGGGCTGGCCCTTGTGGCGGCGGAGATTGTCATCTCCATCGTCGCGGCGCGCTATCTGGCCAGGGCCTTCGGCCTGACCGACAAGCTGGGCAGCCTCATTGGCATCGGCGTTGGCATCTGCGGCGTGTCCGCCATCATTGGCGCCACCGGCGCTATCGACGCCGAGGAAGAGGACCAGAGCTACGCCATTGCCATCATCCTGCTGTTCGGGGCGGTGATGCTGTTTGTCTTCCCCCTGCTCGGTCACCTGATAGGCCTGTCGGACAAGGTCTTCGGCTTCTGGACCGGCCTGGCAATCGACAACACCGCCGAAACCGTGGCCACCGGCATGGCCTACTCGGAAGCCGCCGGCAAGCTGGCCACCGTCGTGAAGCTGTCCCGCAACGCCCTGATGGGCCTGGTCATCCTGGGCTTTGCCCTCTTCTACGCTCGCCAGGGCCTAGCCCCCACCGTCTCCCACAAGGGTAAGTTCATCTGGGACCGCTTCCCCAAGTTCTTGCTGGGTTTCCTACTGATGTCGCTGCTGGCCACGCTGGGCTTCTTCTCAGCGGACCAGGTGAAGGCCCTGACAGCCCTGTCCAAGTGGTTCTTCGTTCTGACCTTCGCCGGGGTCGGCTTCGCCACCCAGTTCCGCCGCATGCGCGCGGGCATCAAGCCGTTCCTGGTGGGGTTTGGCGTGGAGGCCGTCATCTCCGTCCTCAGCCTGGCCATGGTGGTGCTGGCGGCGGCCTGGCTATAGTGGTGCCTGGGCTGCCCGGGACCCGGGTCCCACATGGCCCGGGTCCCTTCCTGCCACGAACCCCACATAGAGCAAGAGCAACGGTAACATGTCAAGCCCTGAAAATGACATAACTCGATGAATTTATCAAGGACCTGGCTCGGCCTGGGGCAATTTGTGCACAACATGCCCGGTTCACACGGTGCCAGCCTTGTGAACCAGATTATGGGAGGTGATTACCGTCCTCCCGTATGGAGCCTCCCCTGGGGAGGCTTGTACAGGCGGTTGGACCGCAGCAGGCAGTCCAC
>JBLNCQ010000028.1:0-6677 GCA_050260815.1 Bacillota bacterium | reverse complement strand
CCGACACGGAACTCGCCGAAACCCTCGATACACGTGGGTCTGGGTGGCGTCCCCAAACCCAAAAAGCGCCAAACTCAAGGGCGCCGGGGACCTCCCCGGCGCTCCTCTTTGTGCCCTGTCGACTGCGTCACTTTGTGAAGAAATGGCGCGAATTGTTTAGCCGCCATTTTCTTCGGCGGAGGAGGATTATGGTAGGGAACCGAGAAATCTAGGTATGCGCATTCGCGAAGCGTACTCATTACCTGCTAATTGTCCCTAAAGTTCGGGGGAGGACAAGAGATGGGCAAGGTCCGCGTGCTGGTGTGCGATGACAACCGGGAGTTTTGCGAGCTCTTGCGAGAGTACGTTCAGGGCCAGGAGGACCTCGAACTGGCGGGGGTCGCCTACAACGGTGTGGAGGTCCTGGAACAGCTGCAAAAGGCCGACCCCGACGTGCTGGTACTGGACATCATCATGCCCCATCTGGACGGCATTGGGGTGCTGGAGCGTCTGAACGGCATGGCCCTCCCCAGGCGGCCCAAGATCATCATGCTCACGGCCTTCGGCCAGGAGAACATCACGCAGCGGGTGCTGGAGCTCGGCGCCGACTACTACGTGCTCAAGCCGTTTCCCCTGGAGGTCCTGGGCAACCGCATCCGTCAGCTCTCGCAGGGCAACGCCGCGCTGCCGGTCGTCCGTTCTGCACCGGTCGTCCGCGACCGCAACCTGGACGCGGAGATCACCGCCATCATCCATGAGATCGGCATTCCCGCCCACATCAAGGGCTACCGCTACCTGCGCGAGGCCATCATCATGGTGGTCAACAAGGTCGAACTGCTGGGCGGCATCACCAAGGAGCTGTACCCCAGCATCGCCCGCAACCACCAAACCACGCCCAGCCGCGTGGAGCGGGCCATCCGGCACGCCATTGAAGTGGCCTGGAGCCGCGGCAACATTGAGATGATCAACAGCCTCTTCGGCCACACCGTCAACCGGGAGCGGGGCAAGCCCACCAACTCCGAGTTCATTGCCATGGTGGCCGACAAGCTGCGCATGGAGGGGACCAAAGCCAGCTAGGTGACCCTTTGTGAAGTCAGGAGGCCGACGGTTCGTCGGCCTCCTGTTTGTCGCCAGCGGAAACGCGAGGGAGGAAACCACCTGTGCAGAAGGAATACTCTGGATCGCGGGTGTCGGGCCGTGCTAACCGATCTGCAGTTGGGGGAACTCCTCTCGGATTTGGACCAACCCACCCTCGACCTGCCCGGATCAGGAATGGAGCCCATAGGCTACGTCATTCAGCAGCACTCCCTGAGGCTCGACCGTCCAGTCCAAGCTTACAGCAGGTCCAGGACTGCCGCGCAGACTTCCAGGATTTGGCCCAGAGCATAGCAGGCCTCTGCAACGTGACTCTTCCGTCGTAGAGCCTCTCCGGAATCTTCGCGTGTGTGGCATTTCGCCGTTTGTTCGTAGCCTAGGCGACTTGGGGCCGCTTGAAGCGACCCCTTTTGTTGTCCCCACGTAATTCTCGGTCTTCCTGCGCTAGGCGGAGCGGGAAAGAGGGAAACTGAATCCGTGGCGAGAAGATAGTGGGCTGGTGGAGGAAACCACACTCATGTCACATGCCGTCCTGGTCATCAATCCGGCTCGTCTGAGCACGCGGGTGGCGCTCTTCGCCGATGACACCTGCGCGTTTGACGATACCCTCCAGCACCCCCTGGAGGAGGTCGCCGCCTTTGACACGGTCTGGGACCAGTTTCCCTATCGGAGGCACGCACTGGAGCAGGCCCTGACGGCCCGCGGCGTGTCTCTTTCCACGCTGTCGGCCATTGCCGCCCGCGGCGGCCTGATGCGCCCCGTCAGCAGCGGGGTCTACCTGGTGGACGGGGAGATGCTGGAAGACCTGCGCCTGGGCGTCCAGGGGGAGCATGCGGCCAACCTGGGCGCGGCCCTGGCCTTCGCCCTGGCCCGAGAGGCCGGGATCCCCGCGCTGGTGGTGGACCCCATGGCGGTGGACGAGCTGGAGCCCGTGGCCCGGCTTTCCGGCGTCCCCGAGCTGCCCCGGCACAGCCTGTTCCACGCCCTCAACCTCGGCGCCCGTGCCCGCCGCGCCGCGGCGGAACGAGGCATGGCCCTGGCCGACCTGCAGGCCGTCCTGGTTCACCTGGGGGCCGGCATCAGCGTTGCGGCCATGGCCCAGGGGCGCGTGGTGGACGTCAACAACGCCTACGAGGAGGGGCCCTTTTCGCCCGAGCGCGCCGGCACGGTGCCCGTGGGCGACCTGGTGCGCCTCTGCTTTTCCGGCCGCTACACGGAGCGCGAGCTGGTGCGCCGCCTGACCGTGGAGGGGGGCCTGGCGGCCTACCTGGGAACGCGGGACTACCGCGAGGCGGAGCGCCGCGTGGATCAGGGCGACCCGCTGGCGGCCCTGGTTTACGAGGCCATGGCCTACCAGGTGGGCAAAGAGATCGGCGCCATGGCCTGCGCCCTGGGGCGGCGCCCGGATGTCATCGTCCTGACCGGCGACCTGGCGGCCGCCGACCGCCTGGTGGCCTGGATCAGGGACCGGACTGCCTACCTGGCTCCGGTCCTGGTATACCCCGGCGGCGACGAGATGGCGGCCCTCGCTGCCGGCGCCCTGCGTGTACTGCGGGGCGAGGAGCGGCCGAAGCACTATGGGAAAGGAGATGTCACCCGGGTTGCGCAACTTTGACGAGCTCCTGCGAGCCTCCCAGGCCGCAGGTCCCAAAGTCCTGGCCGTGGCCGCGGCTGCCGACGAAGGCATTCTGGAAGCGGTCAGGCTGGCCCAGGAACAGGGGCTCTGCCGAAGCATCCTGGTGGGTGACGAGGGCGCCATCCGCCGACTGGCCGGCGAGGTGGGCCTGGACCTGACGCCGCACCGCGTGGTGCACGAACCGGACCCGGTCCTGGCGGCCCGCCAGGCCGTGTCTCTGGTCCGCCAGGGCGAGGCGCAGCTGCTGATGAAGGGCTTCCTGCAGACCTCCGACCTGCTGCGGGCTGTGCTGGACAAGGAGGCCGGGCTGCGGACCGGCCGCGCTCTGTCCCACGTCATGGCCGTGGAGGCCGCCGGGTACGACCGCCTGCTGTTCCTCACCGACGTGGCCTTCAATGTGGCCCCGGACCTGGCGCGCAAGGCCGAACTGCTGGTCAACGCCATTCAGGTCTGCCACCGGCTGGGGATCCGGCAGCCCAAGGCGGCCGTGCTGGCCGCCGTGGAGACGGTCAACGCCGACATGCCGGCCACCCTGGACGCCGCCTTGCTGGCCAGGATGGCCGATCGCGGCCAGATCAAGGGGGCCCTGGTGGACGGCCCGCTGGCCCTGGACAACGCCATCTCTCCGGTGGCGGCGCGGCACAAGGGCATTGGCGGACCGGTGGCGGGACAGGCGGACATCCTGCTGGTCCCGGACATTGAGGCCGGGAACATGCTCTACAAGGGCATGGTCTACTTCGCCGGGTCGCGGGCCGCCGGTGTGGTGGTGGGTGCCAGAGCCCCCGTCATCCTGCTGTCCCGCGCCGACCGTCCCGAGTCCAAGCTCCTTTCCATCGCCCTGGGGCTGCAGTTGGTGGACTAGGCCCCTGGCTTTCCCCGCGGGAACCTCGTTCCAGGCTCCTCCGCCCCGGGGAGAGGCCGGGGCGTGAAAGAACTCCTCATAAGGAGGCGCGCCATGAAAATCTTCGAGTACATGGAGAAGCATGGTCACGAGCAGCTGGTCTTCTGTTACGACCGGACGTCCGGCCTGAAGGCCATCATCGGCATCCACAACACCACCCTGGGCCCGGCCCTGGGCGGCTGCCGCATGTGGCCCTATGCCGATGAAGACGACGCCATCCTGGACGTGTTGCGGCTGTCCAAGGGGATGACCTACAAGAACTCGGTCATGGGCCTGGACCTGGGCGGCGGCAAGTGCGTGGTCATTGGCGACTCGCGCAAGGACAAGTCGGAGGAGCTGTTCCGCGCCCTGGGCAAGTTTGTGGACACGCTGGGCGGCCGCTACATCACGGCCGAAGACGTGGGGACCTCTGTGGAAGACATCACCCAGGTACAGTTGGAGACCAAGCACGTGGCGGGCCTCCCGCACATCTCCGGCGATCCCTCGCCGGCCACCGCCTTTGGCGTCTACCGCGGTATGAAGGCCTGCGCCCACGAGGTCTGGGGCAGCGACTCCCTGAAGGGGAAGACTGTGGCCGTACAGGGCCTGGGGCACGTGGGTTACTACCTGTGCCGCCACCTCAAGGACGAGGGCGCCCACCTCATCGTCACCGACATTTTTGAGGACCGGGTCGAACCCATTGTGAGGGAGTTCGGTGCCCAGGCCGTCAAGCCCGACGAGATCTACGGCGTCGATTGCGACATTTACGCGCCCTGCGCCCTGGGGGCGACCATTAACGACGACACCCTGCCCCGGCTCAAATGCAAGATCGTGGCTGGTTCGGCCAACAATCAGCTCAAAGAGCCGCGCCATGGCGACGAACTTCACCGCCGCGGCATCGTCTATGCCCCCGACTACGTCATCAACGGCGGCGGCGTGGTCAACGTGGCCGAGGAGTACAACCCCGCCGGCTACAACCACGATCGCGCCTACAACCGCGTTGCCAAGATTTACGACAAGATTCAGCGCATCCTCGAGATCAGCAAGCGCGACGGCATCCCCACCTACAAGGCGGCCGACGTGATGGCCGAGGAACGCATTGAGCACCTGGGCCGCATTCACCGGGTGTACATCCCCGAGTAGCCCCTGCCGACGCGTCAGGGCCCCCGGCCGTTCCGTCGGGGGCCCTTTTCTCGAAGCGAGGGAACAGGCCGTGCCGCACCGACTGCTGGTGATCAACCCCGGCTCCACATCCACCAAACTGGCGGTCTTCCAGGACCTGCGGCAGACAGCGGAGAAGACCCTGCGCCACCAGGCCCAGGACCTGGCCGGCTGCGCGCGCGTGGCGGACCAGCACCCCTTCCGGCTAAAGCTCATCCGCGAGTGGCTGGACGAGGTGGGCGTGGCCCCGCCGCAGCTCTCCGCCGTGGTGGGGCGCGGGGGCGTGCTCAAGCCCATCATGGGCGGCACCTACCGGGTCAACCACCGCATGCTGGAGGACCTGACCTCCGCTCCCTACGGCGAACACGCCTCCAACCTGGGGGGCCGCCTGGCCTGGGAGATTGCGGCGCCGGAGGGCAAGCCCGCCTTCATCGTCGACCCGGTGGTGGTGGACGAGATGGGCCCGCTGGCCCGGCTCTCCGGTCTGCCGGAGATTCCCCGGCGCAGCGTCTTTCACGCGCTGAACCAAAAGGCGGTGGCCCGCCGGGCGGCGCGCGAGATGGGGCGGCGCTACGACCAGGTCAACCTGGTGGTGGCCCACCTGGGCGGCGGCATCAGCGTGGGGGCCCACCAGCAGGGGCACGTGGTGGACGTGAACAACGGCCTGGACGGCGAGGGGCCCATGTCGCCGGAGCGGGCCGGCACCGTGCCCAGCGTGGGCCTGGTTCACCTGTGCTACAGCTGGCGCTACTCCCTGCACGAGATCAGCGCGCGGCTGGTGGGCAAGGGCGGCATGGTGGCCCATCTAGGCACCAACAACGCGCTGGAGGCGGAGCGGCGGGCGGCGGCGGGGGACGAGCGGGCCCGGCTGGTCATGGAGGCAATCGCCTACCAGGTGGCGAAAGAGATTGGCCGGGCGGTAGCCGTCCTGCGCGGACGGGTCGACGCCATCCTCATCACCGGCGGCCTGGCGCGGTCAGGGGGCCTGGTCGACTCCATCCGCGGCCGGGTAGAGTTTCTGGCGCCGGTGCGAGCCTACCCCGGCGAGGATGAGATGGCGGCCCTGGCGGAGGGGGCCCTGCGGGTGCTCACCGGCGAGGAGGAGGCCCGCGAGTACCGCTAGAGCCTGGTGGCCCTTTGGGACGGACGCCGACAGTGGGAGGGAGCAGCAATGGACCGTGGCAGCGAGCCGGTGCGGGAAGGCAACCGCAAAGCGGTGACGGTGGCCGAGGTGGAGGCCCTGATTGGCGGGCTGGGCGGGGTGTCGGCCACGCGGGTGGTGGTCAACGACTGGGGCGGCGTGGAGGAGGTCCACGTCCTGGCCACCCTGGAGCGGGGACCCAAGCAGATTGTGCGGGACATTGAGAGCGCCCTGGCGGCACGCTTCGGCCTCATGCTGGACCGCAAGAAGATCAGCGTGGCCCAGTTGATTGGGCTCGACCCCACGCTTCCGGAAGAGCGGCTGAAGCTCACGCTCATTGAGGCCAGCACGGACCTGGAAGCCGGTCTTCAGCGCATCTCCGTGACGCTGGCCGTGGACGAGGAGGACGGGCCGCGGTATCAGGCCACCCGCAAAGGGGCGGCGGGTTACCCCCAGGCCCTGCGCCTGGCCGGTGAGGCCGTCCTGACCGCGGTGAACGAAGCCATTGATCCGGAGTACCTCTTTGCCCTGGAGAACGTGGACCTGATCACCCAGGGCCAGCGGCGCGTGGCCCTGGCCACCTGCATGGTGGTCGGCCCGCGGCAGGAGGAGGAGGACGTGCTGGCCGGCGCCGCCGTCTCCAAGGGTGATGATATCGACACGGTGGTCCGCGCCTGCCTGGACGCGGTCAACCGCCGCTACAGCCGCCTGCCCCGCCGCAAGCGGGTGCGCGGCCAGGGCCCTGCCGCGGGCGCTTCCGCCGCAGCGACCGCGCCAGACGAGGT
>JBLNCQ010000027.1:0-5170 GCA_050260815.1 Bacillota bacterium | reverse complement strand
TAATGGACGGAACACCGGCGGAACCGGCCGACACCAGCGACGGACCGGCGTAGGTGGAGCGGCTGTGCATGTTGGGGCTGACGCCTGCGCCCGGGAAGCCCACGTTCCCGGTCATAAAGGCGACCGTCAGCATGGCGTGCGGCAGATGCTCGCCGTTGTTGATGCGGGCGGGTGCACCGCCGGTGAGAATAGAGGTGGGATGGGTGGTGGCGAATTCCTCGGCAAACCGCCTGATGGTGGTGGAATCGACGCCGCAGATCTCCGAGGCCCACTCCGGGGTCTTGGGCACACCGTCATACGTCCCCAGGACGTAGTCCTTGAAGTTGTTCTTGGGGTCGGCGCCCTCCGGCATGTGGTCGGCGTCAAAGCCAACGCAGTACTTGTCCAGGAAGGCCTGGTCATGCAGGTTGTTGGTGATCATGTGGTAGGCCATGCCCAGCAGCAACGTGGTATCCGTCGCAGGGCGGACGGGAATCCACTCATCGGCCAGGACGCGAGCCGTCTCTGTGTAGAGCGGGTCCACGACAATGAACTTGGCCCCGGCCTTCTTGGCCTGCAGGAGGTTGTAGGCCGGCGAGCCGGCGCTGCTCCAGGCCGGATTGGCGCCCCAGAGGATGATCAGTTTGGACTGGCGCAGACGGAAACGGTCGTTGCCGGAGTTGGCACCGTTTCCCTTGATGCCCGTGATGTACGGATACACCTCAGGCCAGGCGCCCCAGGACACGGCCCCCCAGCGCACGGAGTAGCCGCCATAGAGGGCCAGCGCCCGTGAGAGTTCCGCGTCGTCAGCGACGAAAATGGCCTGGTTGCCGTACTTCTCCTTGATGCGCTTGATCTCGCTGGCCACAATGTCCAGCGCCTCTTCCCACGAGATGCGCACCCATTCGTCCTTGCCGCGCAGTTCCTTCTTGCCGCCGCCCGGCGCCCAGTTCTTGCGCTTCATGGGGTACTTGAGGCGGTCTGCCCCCAGCACCTGAGCCCGTTGCGAACGCCCACGGACACAGCCGCGCTGCTGGGGAAAGTCCGGACTGTCCGAATGCGTGTCGTCCGTCTTCTGCCGGATGACGACGCCGTCCTGCACCAGCACCTTGTTCAGGCAACGGCCGCCACAGTTGTGCCAGCAGGCGGCCGTGATCCAGGTGCCCTCTCCCGCGGCTTCCGCCGTGGTGCCCCGGAGGCGGGTAAGGCCTGTGTTGCTGCCGGCCGCGGCTAGCCCGGCTGCAGCAACAGCAGACCACCCCAGGAACGTACGTCGGTTGATCTTGTACTGCAGTGCCTTGTCGATCAGGGATTTCACAGCTTCACCCTCCTTGTTCTGTGCTGCGGCGAGAGCTGATCTCGCCCAAACGTGTGCTCAATAGGATTCAACGGGCCCGCGCAGGGTCTCCAAGGTCTCCTGCAGAGCCCTCCGGTCGACCTCCAGGAATCCCTGGAGGACCCGGGCCATGCCACGGTAGAAGCCGGTCTCGGCGCTGGCGGCCACATCGTGGCTAAACTGCGGCACCCAACGCAACAAATGGTTATCCAGGAATGCCGCCTGATCCACAACAACCGCGGTCAGGCCGGCGGCATCCTCCTCTTCGGCCCTCTCAGCAGCCAGGCTGCTCAGCCGGAACATAAAACCCAGTTCCAGGCCCACGTGGTCATCGGCCTCACGGCCGAGTTCCCTGGGAGCAAGCTCATACTTCATGTAGGCCTTGCGCACCTCAAGCGTTTCCTTCTGAAACAGGAGCCGCTCATCATTGAGATAGGCCGACTCCCACGGCGGTGCCGGCAGCCTGTCCGGGCCGATGAACATCCGGGTGTAGTCCCAGTGAAGGGCCTCATAGAACGCATCGTCCGCCGCGTCCGGCCGGCTCATCCAGTCGGCCGCCTCAGCTGCACCCTCAGCCAGGAGCTTGCTCTCGTCCGCCAGCGGAAAGTCCCGCAGCGGTCCCCCACCCTTCAGCGACTCCACGAAGGCCCGTGACGGCTCGGCCAGAAAGGCCAGTCGCAGCAGGTCGTAAGCGTAGGTCCGGACCTCGAGGAGAGGCCGCAGGGAAACCAGGCTGCTGGTACTTGCGCCATGACTCATGGACATCACCCTCTTCCTGTGACGTGTTTCATAAAGTGGTTCGAGGCCGCGATTCTGCCGCCCTTTGTACCATCGGCCAAAGTTCCCGGCCCAAGTTTGTGCACCCATACAAGAAACCCGGAGCCACACCGATGCGCGGGCTCCGGGTCAGGTGAATGCCGCGGGTTGCGAACCTCCTAGAGTTCAGTGTCGGGATCAAAGGTACCGGGATGAATCAGGTCCACCTTGACCTCGCGCAGGTACTTCCCATCTTCGCGGGCCTCCATGACCCCGGAGGAGATAGCCACCTCCAGGTTGGGAAGCCCGGTGGCCAGGTCCCGCACGCGGTCCGGTGGGAACTCCACAAAGCCCAGGCGCGGGTTCTCCACGAACCCCTTGAATCCCTGGCGCCGGAAGGCGATCTTCACGCGCTCGCCGTCGTTGCCGAAGACCTTGGCGGACTTCAGGAAGTAGTCGCGGGGTGACAGCCGGTGCGTTTCTGGAACAGACGCCCCGGCGTTTTGCTGATACAACTGACCCGTGTGCTTGTTCTCCAGCGAGCAGTACAGCACGCCCAGGCGAAGCCGGCGCTCCAGCGCGAAGTCCAGCAGCTCCAGCGCGTCCCGCTCGCTTCCGGCCACGGGGAGCCCGCCGGCGTACCAGTAGTTGTAGAGCACCCGGTAGGGCGGATTCTTGAGGCGCAGGGAGCGGCTGCGAAAAGACTCCGCGTTGTTGAAGGGGAAGCACAGCTCCAGCAGGTTGATACCAAAGGCACCGGCTTCATCCAGCCGGAGCAGAATGTCCTTCATCTCGTCCAGCCGTCCGGGCAGCACGGGCATCTCCACCATCACCCGCGGCAGATACCGCGTGGCCAGGGCAATGCGCTCCAGGCCCGCCAGCCGGACAGGCTCCGAGTCCTGCAGCCGCAGGCTGAAACGAATCTCCTCCAGCCCTGCGTCGCGCAACTCCGTCAGCAGGGCTTCGTCCACAAAGTCCCCGGAGGTGTACAGGCGCGTGCCGGCCTCCGGGAAGCACCGTCTGGCCGTGCGGAAGAAGTCCAGAGCCTCCTCACGGTGCAGCAGTGGTTCGCCACCGGTCAGGGCCAGATACCGGGCCTCCTGCCCGGAGCGGTGCAGTTCCTCCAGTTCGGCGGATACGTCCCTCTGCCTGGCGCGAAAGGCATCGTACTCTTCCTGGTTGGGGTTAAAACAGTAGAAGCACTGGCGGTGGCATTTGAGCGAGATGAAGAACGTGGCGCTGCCCACTCCCGTCTGGCAGGCCACGCAGGCAGGCGACATCCGGCTGACGAACAGGGCGCGGCCGCCATTATGCAGCCGGGCGCCCTTCTCCACCAGAGATGCCATCTTCTGCGCCGTCTCGGCGCGGCTGTCCACCGGTTCGAAGTCCAGGCCCAGGCCCCGCACCTGGTCCAAAAAGCGGTCGTAGATGTCCAGATACTGCCGGGCGTAGGCGGCAAAGTCCGGATTCCGAATCTCCTTGAGCGTGGAACGGCTGATTTCCGTGATCATGCTGCAGCACCTCAATGGTGGTGTGGCCGCCGCCGGGGCGCTGCCCGGGGTGGCGGGAGTCAAAACTTGCGCAGGTCGCCCACGCGCAGGGCCATGTAGAGGTTAACCCGGTCCTCGGTCAACCGCACGTCCTTGCCCGTGATCTCGCGAATCTTGTCCAGGCGGTAGCGCAGCGTGTTAGGGTGGATGAAGAGCCGACCGGCGGTCTCCGAGAGGTCGCCGCCGCAGTCCAGGTAGGTCCTGAGCGTGGCAATCAGGTCGCCGCTATGCTGCGCGTCATGGTCCGCCAGGGCTCCCATGGTCTCGTCCCAGAACTCGCGCAGTTCCTGGTCGCCCTGAGTGTACAGCAGCCGAAACACACCCAGGTCGCGGAACAGGGCCAGGGTGCCCTCACCGTTTAGGGACCGGCCGATCTCCAGGGCCGTCTTGGCTTCCTGGTAGCTGCGGTACAGCTCGGTCACGTCAAAGCTGTTGCCTGCCCCCGCACACAGGGTCTGCCCCGGGCGCCAGCGGTCCACCCGCTCTTTCCAGCGTTGAAACAGGCGCTGCAGCCGCGCCCGGCCCTCGGCCGCGGTTTCCTCCGGGAGCGGCGAAACCAGCACAATGCAGCGTTCGCCGTGCCGGACAGCAATGGGTTCCCCCTCGCGCTGCGACCCGGCCGATTCCAACAGGGCGTGAAACTCCTCAATGGTCTGGCGGTCTGGCTGCCTCTCGCCAAAACCGCCCAGCTCCAGCACCACAACGCTGTGCGGAAGGTCCAGGTTCCAGCCCCAGACGGACGCCCGTTCCAAGAGGGAGGCTCGGGACTCAAAGTTGTTATAGACCAGGTCATTCACAAACTCACTCTGATACTTCTGCTCCGTGCGGATCAGGGAGCGCCAGCGGCTCATCTCGAAGGCGGCGGCCGAAGCCACCTCCCGGACCCAGAAGAGGTCCGCCACCCCGGTGGGGTGATTCACCTCCAGAACCAGCACCAGCCCCAGGACCTCTTCCTCGCCGATGGGCGCCGCCAGGAAGGAGAAGTCCCTGCCCGCCACCTCGGCATCTCCCCGCTCCACGCGGTAGAGGTCCAGATCTCCGGTGACCATGCCCGTGGGCGGGCGGAAAGCGCCCTGCAGCGACACCAGCAGCGGCACCAGGGCGTCGGGGTCAGGCTCTGTCCCGTCTCCCTGGTAGCCCAGCAGGTGCAGGTAGCGGTCGATCATGAGAACGGGGTTGCCCAGCAGGCCGGCCAGCTCGTGGGTCATGGCCGGCAGGCCGGTGCCGTCACTGGCGGCGCGCAGCAGACCCCGGCGGACCTCGTCCAGCCGGTTCCGCCCGTGCCGCGCAGCGGCGAACTGCTCGGCCGTCTGCCCGAAGGCGGACCCGCTGCCCGACCACACCAGTGGTACGCCCTGCTCTTCAGCCCGGCGAAGAACGTCCTTCCCGGGCCTGGCACCGGCTAGAAAGACGGCAGCGGGGCCGCTCTGCAGCATGGCCGCCAGGGCGGCATCGTCCGACCTGCCGCCGTCGTTTCTGCGGTGCAGCACAACCTGTCCGCGCACGTGTGCATTCTCCGCAGCGTCGTCCCGGTGCGGCTGCGGCCAGA
>JBLNCQ010000026.1:0-5233 GCA_050260815.1 Bacillota bacterium | reverse complement strand
AAATCATCGCGGTTCCATCCCACGACCACACGCTCACCTATCACCGTAATGGGCACGGTCCTGGCGGTGGTGAGTTCGGCCACCTCCCGGCGCCAGCCCGCATTGGTCAGGATATTGCGCTCTTCCCACTTGTGCCCTTTCGACGAAAGGAACCGCCTTGCGGCGGCGCACTTGGGTCAGAGGGGGACGACGTACATGATGATGGGCGTGGCCACAGCAACTACCCCCTGGGTTGTCCAACCTCAGAAATGCTCGCTCCATTATACCATAGGGGGTATCTCCAAAGACTGGTGAACCCAGGCAGGAAAAGACACTCTTACCAAGAATTCTCCTCCACCCTGAAGTCGAAAAAGGGGGAGGTTGCGTTGGACAAGGAAGAGTCAAAACAGCTGATGGACGCGATCCTGGGCGGGTTTCAGGAGCAGAGGGCCGTCCTGGAAGGTCTCAAACTAGAGGTCGCACACCTGACACAGCGCATGACAGCCGTTGAAGAGCGCCTTGGGTCTGTGGAAGTGCGTCTTGGGTCTGTGGAAGGACGCCTCGATTCTGTGGAAGGACGCCTTGGGGCAGTGGAGCAGGGGTTAGTGGAGCTCCGCCAGGAGGTGCGGACCGGCCTGGTCCATCTCGGCGAACGCTGGCTGGAACATGATCGCGAAATCTACGCCCTGAAGCACAGACAGGCTTAGGGGTTGCTGACATAGGAGGCACCGGGGGTGGGCGAAGGCCCGCCCCCTACTCTTGCGAGGCGCAAGGCCGCCGGTCTGACAGGACTATTGGCCACCCTCCCCGAACTATTAGGCATTATTTGGCAGCGACGCGATTCCCGCGCCGGCCTGCCCTATACGAGGTGAGAGTGCTTGAAGCCAGAAGGCGGAGGGCCTGCCCCCGGACCGGAAGGCAGGAAACCAGGAAGGCGCCCAATGCGAATCCGGCGCACCGTCGCTGCCCTGGTGGCAGCAGCGGTTCTGACTGGGTTGCTGGCGGTACCTCTGGGGCCGCTGCCCGCGCTGGGGCCCACTTTCAACCCGGTGACCGGCGTCTATGCCGGTGTCAGCCGACCGTTGCCGGAGAAGCTCCAGTTACCGGGGCTCCTCCAGCCCGTCACGGTGCAGGAGGACGCCTACGCCGTGCCGCACATCTTCGCGGCCAATGACCGCGACCTCTTCTTTGCCCAGGGCTACCTGGTGGCCCGCAACCGCCTGGCCCAGCTGGACCTGCTGCGGCGGCAGGGGTCGGGAAGGCTGGCCGAAGTCATCGGAGCCAAGGCCTTGCCCGCCGATAAGCTACAGCTCACCCTCGGGCTGCGCCGCACCGCCGAGGCGTCAGTGGAGCGCATCCGGGACCCGCGCATCTACGGTGAGCTGCAGGCCTACGCCGATGGGGTCAATGCCTTTATTGCCGAGGCCCGCCGCACCCACGCCTGGCCCGCCTTCTTCCGCCTGCTGGGCTACGAGCCGGCTCCCTGGGACGTGGTGGACTCACTGGTGGTGCAGGGCGTCATGACGGAGGACCTGGCCTTCAGCAAGGGTCCGCTGGAGCGGGCCATCCTCACCGACAAGCTGGGGGCGGGCCGGGCCGATCCCCTGTTCCCCACCCTGCCCGTGAACCCGTACCACCCCTACAACCCTGGGCCGTTTCCCGCCGACGCACCTGTAGACCAGGCCACTCTGCGCGATCGCGCCCTGGTGTACGGCAACGGCCGCACCGAAGGCGTGGGCGGCGCGGCAGCTGCAGCCGCCACGGCGGACGTTACAATCGCCGCATCCGCATCCTCCGCCTCTGATTCGTCCGCCCACCTCGACTCCGGCCAGCTTGCAGCCCTGGTGGACGCGGTGGAAAACAGCCACGGCCCCTACACCGAGGCCATCGCCCAGTTCGTCGGCAACAGCAACAACTGGGTGGTGGGCGGCGCCCTGACAGACACGGGTAAGCCGTACCTGGCGGGCGACCCGCATCTGGGTCTCACCCTGCCGGCCATCTGGTATGAGGTCCACCTGGACTCGCCCGACATCCACGCATACGGCGTCAGCATCCCCGGCACGCCGGGCATCATCATCGGGCACAACCGCAGCGTCGCCTGGAGCCTGACCAACGTGGAGAACCAGCAGACCTTCTACTACGCCGAGGAGACCAGCCCCGATCATCCGGGGGCCTACCTCCACAACGGCCAGTGGGTGCCCTTTGGTCAGTACCAGGTGGATATCCCCGTCAAAGGCGAGGCAACGCGGCACATGACCATCCCCTGGACCGTACACGGGCCGGTACTGTCCGAACTGCCCAGCCTGCCGCCCCTGGGCGGGCGCACCATCTCCATGGCCTACACGGGCAACCTCTTTTCCCAGGACTTCGCGGCCCTGGACGGGATGATGCGCGCCCGGAACGCCGCCGAAGTCAAGGTGGCTCTGAAGCTCTGGGGCAGTCCCACCCAGAACTTCGCCTACGCCACCAGCGACGGCGACTTTGGCATAATCTCCGCGGGCTACTACCCGCTGGTCAGGAGCGGCAAGCCATGGCTGCCTTTGCCCGGCACCGGCGAGGCGGATTGGGTGGGCCTGATTCCGTATGACCGCGTCCCCCAGATCCACAACCCGCCCTCCGGGTTCGCGTTCTCCGCCAACCAGCGCGAGGTGGCCGGCAGCTACCCCTACTACATTGGTACCACCAATGACTTCTTCGACGTCGGGTATCGGGCGGAGAGCCTCTTCCGCGCCCTCTCCAACCCCACCAACCGAACCTTTACGCAGCAGAAGATGGCCGACCTCCAGGCCTCCAACCTGGACGACCTGGCCCGCCGCATGGTGCCCGCCCTGTTGCAGGCCGGCCGCACCGCGCCTGTGTCCGACAGGAATGTGGCCTGGGCCCTGGAGAAGCTGGCCGGCTGGGACTTCGACATGAAAAAGGGCGAGGCCGCGCCGGTCGTCTGGGAGACGTTCCTCACCCACTACATCCAGGACACCTACGGACCCTGGTGGAAGGCCCGGGGCCTGGAAGAGGTGGAGGGGTTCTCGCTCTACAAGAAGTTCCGCACCTCCCACGGCGGCTGGAAGGGCGCCCTGCTGGCCGACCTCGAGGTGATGACCACGGCCCCCCTCGATTCGGCCGAATACAAGGCCCTGGCCTACCCCGAAGGGGCCGGCCCCTCCTGGTTTGACGGGCCGGACGGCCAGAAGCACACGCGGGAAGAGATTATGATGCGGGCTCTGGGCAAGGCGACGGCGGAGCTGGCGGAGAAACTCGGGCCGGATCCATCGCGATGGGCGTGGGGCGATGTGCACCGCCGGCTGGTGCCCTCGCTGACCCAAGCTGCGGCCTTGGCCGCCGGGCCGTACCCGGCCGACGGCAACGGCCGCACCCTCAACGCCACAGGCGGCGACCCCTCCACGAACGGCCCCAGCTGGCGCATGGTGGCCAACCTTTCTGACCTGGGCAAGTCCTGGGGCGTCTATCCGGGTGGCCAGTCCGGCGATCCCAGCAACCCGCACTACGCCGACCAGCTGCCACTCTGGCTGGACTATCGGTACAAGACCCTGTTGTTCCCGACCTCGCCAGGCCCTGCTGATTGGGTGACGCGCACGACGACCCTTCAGCCGGTGGCCGTGGCCCAAGGAGGTGGCAGCAAGTGACAGGCCCGATCCGTCCTTTCGAGTTTCTGGCCAGGGATCATGGCTCTGGTCGTATCGCTTCTGGGCCTGCTCCTGGGATGGTGGTGGCTTTCCATCGCTGCCGGACTGGTGGGCGGACTCCTGACCAGCCGCGGTGGGGCCGCCTTCCTGCCTTCCTTCACGGGGACGCTGCTCGCCTGGGCCGTGCTTGACCTCTGGCGGATGATGCCGGCCCAGGGTGGGGCTGGACTGCTCTGGCAGGTAACCGCCATCGCCGGCCTGCCCTCTGCCGCCGGCGCGGCGTTCATGGCACTGCCCGCCATCATCGCGGCCGTGGCCTCGGGCCTGTTCGCCGTGGCGGCGGCGACCCTGCGCGCTGCCGTGGAGCGGCCCCGGACTGACGCGCCGGACGTGTCCGCCTGACGCACCCGCGACTAATATGCGAGGAGGTAACCTGGCGCGGTGGCGCGCATGGCGCGGGTCAGGGATTATCTTTCGATGCCTTCGTAGATTTGGCCACAAACGTAGTCTTCTTTCCCGTTGTCCATTGGATCATCATGTGGATGCAGATCAAGTTCCATAGCCAGTTCGGCTAGCCATGTTGGGACGTTTGCCACCATTGGCTCAACCTGAAGCCGCCTCCCTACACAGGGGAGGCGGCTTTATCGTGTAGAGACGGTGCAGAAGGCCCGTCCGGACAGGCCCTTCTTCAGGCTGTTTTCAGGTTGAGCTGTTACAAAGTATCAGAAGAAGGGAGTAGACAAGCGATGAGTTTTGAGGCCTTACAGAGCCATCTCCATGGCATGGTCGTTCACTTTCCCATTGCGTTGCTGTTCGTCAGCGTCGGCCTGGAGGCGGCGGCCCTCTACAGGCCCTGGCGCGAGAAGCTTCAGCCTGCCGCCCTCGTGTTGCTGGTTCTGGGCACCATCTCAGCGGCAGCCGCCGTTGTCACGGGCCCGGAGGAGAACTACCGCGGCGTGTCCGCCCTCGGACGCATTCATGAGCAGTGGGCCCAGATCACACTCTTCTGGTTCGGGCTCCTGACCCTGTGGCGCCTGTACACTGTCTTCCGCCGCCGGCCGCTGGTGAGGCGGGGATTGACGGTGTACCTGGTGCTGTGCGCAGTGGGCCTGGGGATGCTTGGGTACACCGGGTACCTGGGCGCGACCATGGTCTACGACCAGGCGGTAGGCGTGCGCCACGGCGGTCGCCTGGTCGCCCCCCCGGCCCCGCGGCGGCCTCGGACCGACGGTCAGCGCCGAGATAACCAGCAGAACCCCTCTGCCTGGCAGGTCCAGGTTGGGCAGTGAAGACTCGCGCACCTCGGCACTCAGGTAGGTTACCAGGGTGGAATACCTGAAGACTGCACCGTGGTCGCCATAGTCAAACGGTATCAAGGCCCCCTGCGCTTGAGGCAGGGGGCCTCGTTCGTGCTGCGCGCGGCCTGTCAGTCTCACCTTGCGGTGGGTGCTGCGACGGTGAGTGCCCCGGGCAGTGACCGGAATTCCAGGGCCTCCGGCTGATGCAGCTCGCCGTCCAGGTGGAGGTGGACCCCGCCCGCGGTGCGAATCTGCACCATGCGGCCGCGGGCGACGCGCACGGCCGGGTGGTGGATGTGAACGCCTCGCTGC
>JBLNCQ010000025.1:0-3081 GCA_050260815.1 Bacillota bacterium | reverse complement strand
CGCCCACCAGAAGGCGCCGGCGCCCAGCAGCCGCACCAGGGCGGTCAGCCAGAAGGCGCCCTGGATGGTCAGCGCGGCCTTCAGGGCCACGCCGATCATGGGGGACACAGCCGCCGCCACGTTCACCAGCGTGTTGTAAACGGCGATGTAGCCGGTGCGGTTGGTCTCCGGGCTCACCTCCAGCAGGGCGTTGAAGAGCAGGAAGTTCAGGGCGCCGCCGAAGGCGCCCACAAAGATGTTCATGAAGGTGACCATGGGCAGGCTGGTGGACATGGCGACCAGCGCCGGGAAGACGGCCAGCCCGGCGGCCGACAGGGCCGTGGCCCGGATGGTGCCAATGCGGTCTGCAAGGCGACCCCAATAGCGGTAGGTGGCGACGGAGGCAACGGTGTTGACCACGTTGATGACGGCGATCCAACTGTTGCTGGCCCCCAGGTTCTCCACGTTGTAGATGGTGAAGAGCGGCCAGGCCATCATCCAGGTGATATGAAAGAAGAAGGCCGCGGCGCAGTAGCGCCAGTAGGCCGGGTATCGCCGGATGGTGCCCAGCAGGCGCAGGCGCAGCGCCGCCGGCGACAGAACCCGCGTGCCGGGCTCCGCCGCCGCCACCGCCCGCTCCGCCGGGTCCGGTTCTCGAATACCCAGCAGCAGCAGCATCTCCACCACGCCCAGAAGGAAGGCCAGCGTGAAGGCTACCTGGTAGCCGCGGGGAAGCGCCAGGCTGTCAATCAGCGGCCCGGCCAGCACCAGAGGGATAAGGCCGAAGGCGCTCATCAGCAGGTTGCGTCGAGCAAAAGCCTGGTTGCGCAGGGAGCCGGGAACCACGGGGGCGATGAAGGATTGCCAGGCCACGATGGTGATGGCTCCGGGGATGTTCATCAGGCCCACGGTGATCACCAGGGCCAGAGCCGCGTGGCCGGGGAACAGCCAGGGCAGGAGGGCGGCAATCAGATAGAAGATGCGGCTGATCAGGATGAGCCAGGCGGTCAGCCACTTTTTGCGGGGGAACCGGTCCACCAGCCTGGCCGACGGGATCATGGCCAGGACGGCGGTAATTGCCGGCAGCGAAGACAGCAGGGCCACGTAGCTGTCCGGCGCCCCCAGCTTCAACGCAAAAATGCCGAGGAAGGGGTTGAACAGGTTGAACCCCAGGGTAAAGGCGATGCCGTTGTACTCGTTGAACCTGAGGTTGCGCTGGAGCGTCCGTTCCTCAGTCGCCGCGTCCTTGTCCATATCGCCATTCTAGCAAAGTCCCGTCCCGCAGCCAATGAAGTGCTTGTAGGGGTTTTGCACGACAGCCTGGTCTAACCGCGGCGGCGTCCTCATAGGGATTGGACGAAGTACCGGCGGGCGGCCGGTAAACTTGCGGGCGGGGTGAAAGCATGGAACGGGAAGGCAAGGCTCACTTTGGGGTCTACAGGGTCAACCGGGTAGCCCTTCTGATCCTGGGCCTGCTGCTGGTGGCTGTGGCGACCTACAAGTTCAACCCCCTGCAGAGGGTGATGGCCACCGTCTGGCACTCCCGGGCGCAGGCCGGCGTGACCTTGCAGGGACAGGACGTGAGCGGAAGGGACGCTGCCGCGCTGCGGCAGATCGTCCAGAGCATGGCGGAGCAGTACAGCCAGCCGGCCGTTGACGCAGCAGCGGACCCGGCACACAAGGGCGCGGTGGTCCCTGACCTCAGCGCCGCCGTGGTGGACGTGGAGAAGACCGTGGCCAACATCCTGCAGCAGCCGACCAACGGCCGCGCCACGCTGGCCTTTGTGGAACAGCCGGCCGCCAAGACCCTGGCCGACTTCCAGGATGCGCCGGTGTACGCCGGCAACCCGGCCAAACCGGCGGTGGCCTTTGCCATCCACGTGGCGGGCAACCAGATGAAGGTGCCCGAGATGCTCCAGGCCCTGAAGGACAGCGGCGTGCAGGCCACGTTCTTCGTGTCGGCCACCTGGGCGGAGAAGAATCCGGATCAACTGCAGGCGATCGTGGCGGCGGGCCACGAGCTGGCCACCCGCGGCTACAGCGACAGCATCCAGCCGGCCCAGGCCTCCGCGGCGGACATCAGCCAGGACATCGCCAAGGCCCTGGATACCATCAGCAAGCTGACCGGCGGCGCCGTCTCAGTGCAGTTCTACAGCCCGCGCGAGGGCCAGATTGCCACCGCCGTGACCAGGGCCGCGGCTGAGAAGGGGCTGCGCACGGTGATGTGGAGCGTGGACACCGCCGACTGGACGGACGCCAAGGCGGAAACCATGACCAACCGCATTCTGCGTGACGCCAAGAAGGGCTCCGTGGTTCTGATGCACCCGCGGGCCAACACCGTGGCTGCGGTCAAGGATATGATCGCCGGCCTGGAAGAGAAGGGCCTGGACGTGGTCCCGGTCTCCGAGCTGATCTCCCCCCACCGCTACGTGGGCGCGGCGGCGGTCAGCCAGCACTAGCTCAGTACGCGGCGCGCACGGTGCGAACGGCGCAGCGGTAACCCGTACGGACGGCACGCACACAAGCAAGGGGCGGAACCCGATGGGTCCCGCCCCGCTTTGGCGTTTGACGCCCCGCCCCTGCCCCGTGAGAGAAGCTAGGCATTCATCTCCCGGCCGCGGGCGGCGTCAGCCTCACCACCATGGCGGAGGCAACAACGCCCACCACTCCCAGGAGGCCAAGGAAGACGTAGATGGCGGCAACCCCCCAGCGGTCCAGGATCACGCCCCCAACCGTGGACGTGAAGATGGCGCCCAGGCCAAAGCCTGCCACGCCGGCGGCGGCCAGGGCCGTGGCCTTGAGATGGGGCCCCGCCAGTTGGGAGGTCAGGACCGGTATCAGGGCCAGGAACACTCCATTGCTCAGGCCGTTGAGGGGAAAGGTGGCGACCAGGACCCAGGGCGGCACCGGCGCGGCATAGAGAAGCCAGCGCAGATCCGCCAGCAGGGCCGCCGCCAGCAGCAGCCAGGCGGGGCTGTACCGGTCCGCCAGGCCCTGGACCACCAGCATGACCGGCACCTCACTGAGCGCAAAGAGCAGGAACGTGAGGCCGACGCCCGTAAGGCTTCCTCCTGCTTCCTGGTACAGGATGCCAAAGAAGTA
>JBLNCQ010000024.1:0-6873 GCA_050260815.1 Bacillota bacterium | reverse complement strand
GAACGCGCTGCCCACGCTGGAGGCGGAGGTGCTGCCGAGACTCATACGCGGCGCCTATCAAGTTATCAGCCGGATGCCGGGAATCTCACGCAGCACGGCCGTGCGCCTGGGCCTCGAGCCGGAGCTGGAGGGCCAGACGCCGTTGGTGCTGCGGCTGGGGTTTCGCCCGGCCGACCGCAATTTGGAGATGACCTGCGTCTTGGCGGCGACGGCAGGCGAAATCGCGGGGCGAAGCGACGCAGCCGGCGACTCCGCGGCTGCGGGCGAGTCTGCGGCTGCGGTCGTGGACGCGGCGGAGACGGCGGACCTCCGGTTTATCCCTCTGGACACGAACCACACGGACGATTACCTGCAAGTCCACAACCCGGCCTTCCTGGGTGCTCCCCACGGCGGACCCATGGGAGTAGAGGAGTTGAGGGAGGCCCTGACGACGGCATCGCACCGTGACCTCCTGCAGGTCGGATACCTGGGGGCAGCACCGGCGTCCGCTCTGGAGCTGGGGTTGAAGGACGGCGTAGGCCTGGTCACCTGTCTGGCCATCGCCCCGCCGTTTCAGGGACGCGGCCTGGGGGCGGTGACGCTGCGCCACGCACTGGCCAGCCTGCGCGACCTGGGAGCCCAGGAGGCCAGGCTGACCGTGATGGAGTCCAACACAGCGGCCTTGCGCCTCTATCGAAGAAGCGGCTTCACGCTGCGGCGCGTGCTCTCCGTCTGGTTCGACGGCCCGCCGCCGATCGGTTGAGTCGGGGCCCGTCGAACGCATAGGCACGCCGGGGACAGGAGGGAGCACGGTGGACCGGAGAGCTGAACTGAAGCAGCTGGCCAAGGAAACCAAGACAGAGGCCGGCGTCTACCAGATCAGGAACAACCGCAGCGGGAAGGTCTGGATTCACAGTAGCCGCAACGTCAAGACCATCAACGGGCAGAGGTTCATGCTGGACATGGGCTCACACCACAACAAGCAGCTGCAGGTTCCCCATCAGCAGGCCCAGGGCCAGGTTGATACCCACAAAGGCCACGCCCACGTAGAGGCCGCCACGGAATGCCTTGCCGAAGCTGAGACCGAAGATGAGTCCGACGACCAGCAGAACCAGAGGCAGCATGACACTGGGGCCCAATCCAAGGATGTACTGTACTGCGGACATTGCCAAAACCCCCTAGATCAGAGATGACTGAGGATTTCGCTCACGGTGCGGTCCACGCCGACCCCGGTCAGGAACGAAAACCCGCGGACGACGGGAACACCGGCGATCTGGTCTGACTTCGCAACGCCGGTCACCACAACGAGGTCAGGGCGCGTCTGCGGCACCACCGATTCCAGCTCCATCAGCTTGCACTGGCTGACTTCAACGGACACTCCGTGCTTGGCCAGCGCTTCCCTTACTTTGGACGCCACCAGCGTCGACGTGGCAGCCCCCGTGCCGCACGCGACAAGGATCTTCTTGCTCACGATCACACCCCCTCCCGCTCCAACTCTTCTTTGAGTTCAGACACAGTCAGCCCTGACCTCATTTCGGGAAACCGGCTGCTCTGCACCAGGTTGACCAGCTGTCCCAGCAGCGTCAGGTGCGATTCGGGTTTGTCAATGAGCATGAGGAAGACGGTGTCGATCGGGATGGTCTCCGACGGGTTTTCCATGCTGCGGAAGAGCACCGGCTCGTCCAGGACGGCCACCAGTAGGGCCGCCTGCCGCACCCAGACCGGGTCGGCGTGCGCCAGAGCCACCCGGGCGGAAGCTGTGGCAATGCCGGTGGGGTAGGCTGCCTCACGCTCCAGCAGGGCCTCCACGTACCCTTCGCGAGCCCAGCCGCGCTGGATGGCCATGGACCCCAGTCGGCTCAGGAGTTCGCGGTCATCCGCCGCCGTCACGCCGTGCAATACCTCAAGTTCCATGTTGGCGTCACTTCCTTTGCTTCGGACGACCGGCGTCCGCCGATGCGCTAGGCTGGCCCAGGGCCAGGATAGCGCGTGCGGCCTCTGCGTCTGTCACCAGGTTGGTCAGGAAGCCCCCTCGCAGGGCTCCCAGCAGGGCCGCCGCCTTCTCCCGCCCGGCGGCCACACCAACGCGCAGCGGAATCGCCTTGACCTGCTGCAGGCTGAGCCCAATGAACCGGTCGCTCAGAGGCGTCTCAAGTATGCGCCCATCCAGCGAGAAGAAGCCCGTGCCAATGTTGCCCGCCGCCCCGGCCTCGTTCAGCATGCGCACCTCGTCGTCCCTCAGCCCACCCCAGCGGGCGGCGGTCGATTGAGTGGAGATCGCTCCCACGCCAAGGACAGCGATCTGGCTGGCGGCGGCACGCTCCAGCACCCGGGCAATCTCCGGCTCCGCCAAGAACGCGGTGCGGCTGTCCGGATTGGCCACGATGGCGGGCGCGTTCAGCAGGAAGTACCGCCCGTGGAACGCAGCCGCAAGAAGACGGGCAATCTCGTTGGCGTGGCCGGCGGCACCCACAGGGCCCTGTCCGCCGATCATGGGGACAAAGGTGGCGCCCCGGGCCTTGGGGTTCTCCAGAGCCTGGGCAACGGCGGCCAGGGTCCAGCCGGCCGACACGGCAACGGTCGCAGACTCCGGCAGCATCTCGTCAAGGAGTTCGGCCGCACCCCTGGCGATGGCCGGCAGGGCCGGCCCGTCGTCGGATGGGCCAAGGACCAGCGCGTCCCGGAGGCCAAATCGGGACTCCAGCGCTGCGGCCAGTTCGTCCAGTTCAGGCGTGCGGCTGTGGATGCGGATTTCCACGGTACCCGTCTCGCGGGCCTCGGCCAGCAGCCGGCTGACCTGCGGACGCGAAATGGCGAGCTTGTCCGCGATCTGCTGCTGATTGAGGCCGTCTATGTAATAGAGGCGGCTAACCTTCACGAGTAGGCGGGAACGCCGATCCTCAGCGGGAGCCACGGAACCACCCCTTGCTGCACATTTGTTCACTGCCTGGACATATGTCCACTCCCACACTACTGCTGCGGTTCGCTGCTGTCAACACAAGCGTTTTCGCCCCCTGCCGGCTGGAGCGCTTTACGACCACCATCCACCACCTGGACGTGCGGGCCGGCAGTACCTGGCGTTTCATCATGCGCTCGGTCTTCCCGTCGGCTGCGGCGCTCCACCATGTCGTCGAGGAGTTCGATGCCATCGAGGGCGGCAAGCAGACCCTGCAGCGCTGCGCCGACTATGTGGCGGCCTGTGAGGCCCACCAAAGGATGCCCATGCCTTGCCCACCGTGACCTTGAAGGACGGCCGCACCGCCCAGGTCCGCAGGCCGTGTCCACGGACGCGCCAGCACTCGTCGCACTCATGAACCGCTGCTACCAGGAACGCCTCTACTACCACACCTCTACATACGACACGACGCCTGAAGAACAGGCGTCGCTCATCGAGCGTGACCTCTACGTTGTGGCCGACGTGGATGGGGTCCTGGCCGGCTGGGCCGAGATCGCACCCGGCCGGCCGGCCTGGAACGGGTGACCCTGTACGCCAACGCCTCCAACACCAGGCCGCTGGCCCTGTATGAGAAGGCGGGCTTCGTGCGGGAAGGGCTGCTGCGCCATGAGCTAAAGGACGGCGACCGCTATGAGGATGCGGTGGTCATGGGGCTGCTGTTCTAGGGGCGGTGTTGTAGCCGCGCTCGCCGAAGGGCTGCAGGCGATCCAGCCATTTGGCCTCAAGCTTCTTCAGGGCGTCCTGCTCATCGAAGTAGGGCGCCTCTTCCTTTTTCAGGACCTCCAGCACGTCAATGGTGAAGGCGTCTCCCCCAGACTCACTCTGGGTCCGGCCACCCAGGCCATGATCCAGCACACCGGGGTCAGCCTGAGCGTCATGGACGTGGGTTGGCCCGCCGGTGCGTCCCTCACCTGGGCCTCCGGCCTGGCGGCCCTCCTGATTCCGGTGGGCGTTCTCGCTAACCTGGCTCTGCTGCTCCTCAACCTGACCAAGACGCTGGACGTGGATATCTGGAACTACTGGGTGTTCGGCTTCAGCGGCGCCATCATCATGGCGATGACGGGCAGCCTGGTCTGGGGCCTGGCCGCCTTCATCGTCACGGAGATCGTCATCCTGAAGGTCGCTGACCTGACGGCGCCGCGCGTTCACGAGTACTTTGGCATGCCCGGCATCTCCATCCCCCACGGCAACGCTGCCCCCTTCGCGATCCTGGCCATGGGCCTGGAGAAGGTCTACAACAGCATCCCGGGGTTCCGCAACTGGAAGCTGGACGCGGAGACCACCAGAAAGCGCCTGGGTGTTGTTGGCGAGCCTATCTTCATTGGGCTGGTCCTGGGCCTGGTGGTGTCGGCTCTGGCCCGCTACGACCTGAAGGGCATTCTGACCACCAGCGTGTCCCTGGCGGCGGCCATGGTCATCCTGCCCAAGATGGTGGCCTTTCTGATGGAGGGCCTGATCCCGATCAGCGAGGCGGCCGGCGAGTGGCTGAAGAAGCGAGCTCCCGGACGCGAGGTCAACATTGGCCTGGACGCAGCCGTTCTGGCCGGGGATCCTTCCGTTCTGGCCACCGGTCTGCTGCTGATTCCCATCACGATCGGCCTGGCGATCATCCTGCCCGGAAACCGGGTGCTGCCGTTCGCCGACGTGGTGGGCCTGCCCTTCGTCGTCAGCCTGGTCGTGCCCATGCACCGCGGCAACGTTCTGCGGTCGCTGATCACCGGCGTCTTCGTCGCCGCCATCGCCCTCTGGATTGGCACCGACCTGGCGCCGATGTTCACGACGGCAGCCCAGGCGGCCGGCGTCCAGTTCCCCGAGGGTGCCACATCCGTCGTGTCGCTGCTGGGTGGCACCAGCCCCGTGACCTGGCTGATGTCCCTGCTGGCGCGACTCTTCTAGAAATACCCGACGCACTCCACGCCCGTCCGGCCTGCGCGGCTGGGCGGGCCGTGGGGTGGGTCCGCTGGAGGTTGACCCCATGAATCGCATTGACCTTCTCTTCCAACGCTTGCGCGGGGCGGGGGAAAGGGCCTTGGTCTGCTACTTCCCCCTGGGTGACCCCGTCGGCGGGGACTCGCTGGACATGGCCGAACGGTACGTGGCGGCGGGCGTTGACGTCCTGGAGATGGGGCTCCCCTGGCGCGATCCGGTTCTTGACGGCCCCACCATCAGTGGATCGATGCAGAGGGCTCTGGCCGCCGGCACGACGCCGGCACGGTTCTTCGAGGAAGTTCGGCGGATTCGCCGAGCTTATCCCGATCTCCCGCTGGAAGTCATGACGTATCAGGGCCTGGTGGACTCGCTTGGCGTGCAGGGGTTCAGCCGCATGTGCGCGGAGTCGGGCGCAGACGCCGTCATTGTGGCCGACGCCTCTTGGCAGCAGCTTCACGAACTGGACCGGCTGCTCCGTCCTTGGGACATCTACCCGCTCCGGTTCGCCCCCTTTGAGCTGACGCCGCAGGACATTGCCGATATCGCGCAGGAAGCGCGGGGCTTTGTCTTTGTCCAAGCCAAGCCGGGCGTCACCGGGGCGGGAACGGACATGCACGCGGAGCTTCAGCAGAATCTGACGGCGCTACGCTCCGGCGGAGTGCAGACCCCTCTGCTGGCCGGCTTCGGCATGAGCTTGCCGGATCAGGTGCGTCAGGCCGCCGGCTGGGGTGCTGACGGCGTGGTTGTCGGCAGCGCCGGGGTCGAGCACCTTCTCAAGGGCGACGAGGAGCTATCTGCGTTCCTCCGCCAGATGAAGCAGGCGACCCGGCCTGTGAGCGTGGAGCGCTGAGGCGGGCAACTCCGCTGGTGATCCTGGAGCGCTGGATAGCGACTTGCGGCTTTCAATCTAGGGATGAAAACCGGCCCCGGGGGGCGTTCCCCCCGGGGCCGTTGAGTTCGGTGCCGCCGAAGGAGAAGAAGACGTGATAGGCTTCATACTTGTCGACCAGTTGAGTCCGTACGGGGGCGTCTTCTGAGAAACGATCCTGAATCTCACCAGCTCGGGATAGTGGCTGAACTCCAGGCGTCAGGGCCGAACTCCCTCAGGCTGAAGGCTCGCTGCCTTGCAGGGAGGTCGTGGTGGGCGGACCGCGGAATGGTCCCGCCGTTCAGCATACCCCGGTTTTCCGCCGTCTCCAGGGGCAGAGTATTTGTGGCTCCGCCGGTTGGGTCTGTTCCTGGAACCCTCTCCAGGCCGTCGACGAGGATCTGGTAGTCCTCCGTTTGCATGGCCCGTATGAAGGCTGCCACTGCTTCGTCTGGAGTGGTGATACTTGCTCCAGAATGCGATAGCCTGACCGCAGCGACTCTTTCCGCTCTATACAGCTCTCCCGATTTCGTCCACGGCGCCGGGGTTCTCCAGAGCGGACGTGTCGCCGAGGGCCTCGCCCAGGTACTTGGCCCGCACCACCCGGCGCATCACCTTGCCGTTGCGCGTCTTGGGAATCTGGGCCACGAACTTGACCTCCTCCGGCCGCAGGGCCTTGCCCAGGACGTCGGCCACCTGGCGCTTCAGTTCGCGGCGCAGT
Organism: Bacillota bacterium; assembly: GCA_050260815.1. Taxonomy (GTDB): domain Bacteria; phylum Bacillota; class Sulfobacillia; order JAMDAP01; family JAMDAP01; genus JAMDAP01. Next base: position 420 of record JBLNCQ010000024.1, on the reverse strand, counting down.
TCCTCGGAGGGCGTGTACCCCGGCTTCAACACTACGAAGCAGACGGCGGCCTCGCCCTTCAGAGGGTGCGGCACGCCAATGGCCGCCGCCTCCAGGACGGCGGGGTGGGCCACCAGGGCCGACTCGAACTCGGCCGGGCCGGCCCGCTTGCCTGCCACCTTGATGGTGTCGTCGGAACGGCCATGGATGTACCAGAAGCCGTCCTCGTCGATGGATGCCCAGTCGCCGTGGTACCAGATGCCCGGCCAGCGGGACCAGTAAGTGTTCAGGTAGCGGTCCGGGTCCTTCCAGAAGCCGCGGGTCATGCCCGGCCAGGGGCCGCGGATGACCAGCTCGCCCACCTGGCCGCGAACCGGCTGGCCGGAGTCGTCGACTACGTCAGCGGCGATGCCCAGGTTGGGACCGGCGAAGGATGCTACC
>JBLNCQ010000023.1:0-11653 GCA_050260815.1 Bacillota bacterium | reverse complement strand
CCGGGATAACCGATGGTGAGGTCGCGGGTGCTCAGCTCATGGGCCATATTACGCCTGCCCCTTTCGCAGGAGGTAGAGGAAATAGGGTGCCCCCAGCAGCGCGGTAACGACACCGGCGGGGATCTCGAGCGGCGCCACCAGGGTACGTCCGGCGGTGTCGGCGGCCAGCACCAGGACTGCACCGAGGAGCGTGGCGACGGGCAACGCCGAGCGGTGATCCGTACCGACCAGCAACCTTGCCAGATGAGGGACGGTCAGTCCCACAAAGCCGATGGGCCCTGCAACAGCCACAGCGCTGGCGGCCAGGATCGACGCCAGTCCCGTGAGCAGCAGGCGGACGGCGTCCACCCGCACGCCCAGTCCCCTCGCCACGTCGTCACCCAGCGTCAGCACATTGATCTTGCTTGCCATAATAAAGATGATCAGCAGCGATGGGACTACCCAGGGCCATAACGCCAGCAGGTGCTCCCAGCTTCGCCCCCACAGGCTGCCGGAAAGCCAGATCATGGACTGGGTAATCTTGTAGGGGCTGTTCACAACGACGATGGTGGTACCGGCGGAAAAGAGTGCTCCCACGGCCACGCCGGAGAGGGCCAGGCGGTCGGGAGCAACGCCGCCCTTCCAGGCCAGGCGGTAGGCCAGCGCCCCCGCCAGCACTCCGCCGGGGAGAGCCAGAGCGGGGACGAGCCTCATGGGAACCTGGGGGAGAGCCGTCAGGACTGTGACGGCTACAAACGTGGCCCCTCCGGAAACACCCAGGATGTGCGGGTCACCCAGCGGATTGCGCAGTACTCCTTGCACCACCGCCCCGGCCGCCCCCTGAGCCGCGCCGACCAGCAGGGCGACCAGCGAACGTGCCAGCCGGAAGTCCCATACGATCAGCCGAGCCGTCGGATCTGCGAAAGACCAGAGGGCACCCCATACCTGTCCCAAGGAAAGTTGAACCGCGCCCAATCGAAGGCTCACCAGGAAGACGCCGCCGAGCAAACCCGTGAGGACCAAAAGGACACCGCCGACGCGTCTGTGCACGATCAGCCCTCCCTCCGGGCCAGGTACAGGAAGAAGGGTGCTCCAAGGGCAGCGGTGACGGCCCCGACTGGCGCCTCACGCGGCGCGATGATGACTCGCGCCACCACGTCCGCTCCCAGCAGAAGGGTTGCCCCCATTACGGCGGTGACGGGAAGAAGGCGGCGGTAATCCGTGCCTACAATCTTGCGGCTGATGTGCGGGACCATCAGACCCACGAATCCAATCGGACCCGCCGTGGCGACGGCACTGCCGGCCAGGATGACGACAAGCAGCCCCAACAGCAGTCGGATTCGTTCAACGGAGACGCCCAGGCCGCGGGCAACGTCCTCTCCCAGCAACAACACGTTGACCTGCGGCGCCGATAGACCGGCCATCAGCAGGCCCACCAGAGCCCAGGGCGCAATGAGCTGCAGGTGGGGCCAGGTGCGTGCGAAGAGCGACCCGGCGAGCCATAGATAGACGGTGGCGTGTTGCTCCCGGATCACCAGGAGGCCCGTGGTCAGGGCGCCCATCATCGCGGCCGTGGCAACTCCGGCCAGGGCCAGCCGCACAGGTGTTATGCCGCCCGACCCTGCCAGTCCGTAAACCATGATGCCCGCAGCCGCAGCGCCGGCAAAGGCGGCAAAGGGCAGCAGGGGAAGGGGGAAGCCAGGGGCCAGAGCCGTTAGGGCGGCCATCGTCAGGGCAGCGCCACTGTTCACGCCCAAGATGTTTGGGCCTGCCAGCGGGTTGCGGGTCATCCCTTGCATGATGGCCCCGGCAACACCCAGGTTGGCGCCGACCAGCATCGCCACGAGGGTGCGGGGCAGGCGCAAGCCGTAGACAATGGTGCGCGCCAGAGACTCGTCAGGAACCCGTAAGGTGCGCCAGACCTCGGCCACCGGAACGCGCTCCGCGCCAACCATGAGGCTGATGACGCCCACTGCACCAAGCAGAGCCAGGAGAGCAAAGACCGTTAGGGTGTATCGGGAGCGGTTCAAGGCGGGGAGTCCCCCGCCCTGTACCGTCTGAGCATCATTCACCGAACATACCTACTTCAGCAACCGATTGCCGTAGGATCCTAAGGAGTCGGGAACACGGTGGGATAGAGCGCGGCCGCAGCCTGGTCCAGGATCTTGCCGGCGGCCAGGGGGCCGCGGCTGCGGGACCAGAGGTTCCGCTCCATTTCATAGACGCGGCTGTTCTTGGCGGCATCGAGCTTGGCATAGAGAGGATTAGCCTTCCATGAATCGCTCAGCTTTTCTTTGCCCGAGAAAAGGAAGATCACCCGTGGATTCATGGCTATCACTTTCTCCATGCTGGTGATGGCGTTATCGGAGTAATCGTCGCTCGACGAGCCCTTATAGAGGTAGTCCGCCTTCAGTTCTTCCAGGAGAGAGCCGATGAACGACTGGGCGGTCCAGACAAAGAACCGGTCCGGCGCTCCGTACAGTCCAAGCACCGTCACGTCTCCAGGGGCCTTGGCCTGGTAATCTGCCAGCTTGCTCCTGAACGCCGAGGCCACTTCGTCAGCTCTTTCCTTCCTGCCGACGATCTCGCCGATAAGTGCGAGCTCACGCATTGTGTCTTCCCAATGCCGGCCCCGGATTCCCAGTACCGGGGCGATCTTGGACATCGTCTCGATCTGTTCTTTCTGGTTCTCTGGGTCGAGAATGATCAGATCCGGTTTGAGTGCCGCGACCTTCTCCACGCTGGGGCTCGAATGGCTGCCAACGGAGGGTACATCGCTCACTTCAGGAAGGTAAGCCGGGTACTCACCGCCTGGGAGGGCCATCCCGACCGGCTTGAGGTCCAAGGCCACCAGGGAGTCGATCCCCTGCAGATTGAGTGCAACGATGCGCTGGGGGACGCCCTTAATCGACAGGTCACCGAGCTCTGTCTTGAAGGTTCGTGTCGCGGCCGTCTCGCCGTTTTGGGAGCTGCCAGACCGGGAGTCCCTCGCCCCGCAGCCCGTCAGGGCCAGTGCGGCGGCTATGGCAACCAGGGCGTACGCCCGGAGAACAGGGTTTCGAAACCTCATGCGTCGCTTCCCCTCCACGTCACGCTTATCGGAGGACACTGCTGACAGGGTCGTAACACGTTCCGCCGGTGCAGCAGGCCAGCCGTCCGATTCCATTTTCAACGATAACGATTATCAATTGCAAGCACCAGTTTTGGCTAGTCAATCCTGGCTAAGAAGAACACCCCAAGTTGTTGCCTTATTTAGAACCGGTCTAAACTGGGCGCACCCGGAGGACGGTCCGGCACGGCGGTCGCATAGCCAATCCGTCCCGACACACGGAGGGGGAGGGAAGCAACTCCATTCTTGCCTGGGGCCTGTCTGCCCACTATAATGAACATAGATTCATTCCTTGAGCGAACAGGAGTGAGCCAGTTGTCGCAGGTTTCCGGGGCAACTCTGGCCGTCATCGGCGGCTCCAGCACCCTCTCTATTCCCTTCCCCCAGGGCCTGGACGCAGTGGACGTTGAGGTCCTGGAGGAGGGGATCGTGTTCGCGACCCCCTGGGGAGATAGCCCCGCGTTCACGCGGTTTTCCTTGGAGGGCCGGCAGGTCCTCACCTGCCGCATGCACGGCTGGCGGCAGGGTGTGACCCGAGCGGATGCCTCCAGGCAGGTCTTCTGGGTCTTCCAGCAGGCCGGTGTGCGCAAAATCGTCGCCGAGGGCGGCGTGGGCAGCGTCAGCCCACTGCTCGACCTCAAGGATCTGGTAGTCCCCACCGACTACATCGACTACTCCGTGCGCAAGGACGTCGGCCTGGGAGGGCCCTTCCTGGGCATCATGCGGCAGCCCACCTGCCCTCACCTGCGGCAGGCTCTGGTGGATGCGGCCCGCGAGGTGGCCTGGCAGAAGCGGGACCGGCGGGTCTTCTCCCGCGGGACCTACGCCGTCACCGACGGGCGCCACTTCGAGAGCGTGGCCGAGGTGCAGATGATGCGGCAGGCTGGGGCGGACATCGTCGGTCAGAGCATGGCCCCGGAGGTCTACCTGGCCCGGGAGATCGGCGCCTGCTACGCCCGTGTCGACATGGTGGTTAACTACGGTGAGGGCGTGGTGCGGGACTGGCGGCATGAGGTCCTGTCGGACATCTTCTACGGCGAGTCCCGGGTCATCGGCAAGATCGTCCTGGACGCCCTCCGGCATGCGGATGCAGACGACTCATCCTGCGGCTGCGCCGACCTGCGCAAGCCGACCCTGCTGAAAGAGGCTTACGGAACGCCGCAGGAAGACTGAGGAGGAGGGAGAGCCCTTGCCGCTGGACCAACTGACGAGCCTGAAGGGCATCGAGGCCAGGGTGGAGCGTGGGGAGCGCCTGAGCCCGGAGGACGGAGTGCGCCTGCTGACCTCCCACGACCTGCTCGCCCTGGGGCGGATGGCAGACCTGGTGCGCCGCCGGAAGAACGGCGACCAGGCCTACTTTGTGGTGAATACCCACCTCAACTACACCAACGTGTGTTGGGTGGACTGCAAGTTCTGCGCCTTTCAGCGGAAGGTCGGACAGGAAGGCGCCTACACCATGTCCCTGGAGGAAATCAGGGCCTGGGCCCGGACCCAGGCAGGGAAGGGTTTCCGCGAGGTGCACATCGTGGGCGGCGTACACCCGACCCTGCCCTTCGAGTACTACGAGGACATGATGCGCATCATCCGGGCCGAGGTGCCGGAAGCGCAAATCCAGGCCTTTACGGCAGTCGAGATCGACTACATCTGCAAGCGCGGCAAGCTGACCCTGGAGCAGGGACTGCGCCGCCTGCAGGCCGCCGGGCTTGGCTCCCTGCCGGGCGGCGGCTCTGAGGTGTTCTCCCAGCGCGTTCACGACCTGGCCTATCCCCACAAGATAACGGCCGAGCGCTGGCTAGAGTTGCACGAAACCGCGCACCGCCTGGGTATCCGCTCCAACGCCTCCATCCTCTATGGGCACATCGAGACCCCGGAGGAGATTATCGACCACCTCTGCCGGCTGCGGGACCTGCAGGACCGCACCGGCGGCTTCCAGACCTTCCTGGCCTTTGGGTTCTACCCGGAAAACACGCAGCTCGAGAAGGAGTTCGGCATCCGCGAGGCCACGTCGGGCATCGACGACCTGAAGATGATGGCCGTGGCCAGGCTGATGCTGGACAACTTTGATCACGTCAAGGCCTTGTGGATGATCATGGGGTCCAAGCTGGCCCAGGTCTCCCTGCACTTTGGCGTGGACGACCTGGACGGGACGGTGATGGAGGAGCGCATCGTCCACGATGCCGGCGCGCAGGTGCCTCAGCTCCAGCCCAAGGAGGCCTTCATTCGGGCCATCCGCCAGGCCGGCCGGGTGCCCGTGGAGCGCGACACCGTCTTCAACGTGGTGCGGACGTACTAGGTCCGCCGCCGGCGGTGCGCCTGAATGTCGGGGGGTGGGGCCTTGGTTCGCCTGGGTTACATCGATTACCTGAACCTGCTGCCGGTCTACTACGGTCTGGAAACGGGACGCACGCGCCTGGACGGTGCGCTGGTGGCCGGCCCGCCAACGCGGGTGAACGCCCTGTACCGTCGCGGTCTCCTTGACGTGGCCCCCATATCGTCCATTGAGTATGCCCGCGGGGCCGGGGACGACGTGCTTCTGCCCGGCCTGTCGGTATGCGCCTGGGGACACGTGCAGAGCATTCTGCTCTTCTCCCGGCGGTCACCCGACCGCCTGAGCGGAGCCACGGTATCCTTCACGGCGTCCTCGGCCACCAGCGTGACCCTGGCTCAGGTGCTGCTGCGCTGTTACTGGCAGGTGGACTTCACGGCCCGCACCGACCCGCCTGACCTGGACCGCATGCTGGCCCACGCGGATGCAGCCCTGCTGATCGGCGACGACGCGCTCCGCGCCGGGCTGCAGTTGGGCGTCCTCCCCTGGCGCGAGGCGGCATCATCCCGTCGGGTGGACCGGCAGGGGGAGTCCCTGGTGGTGACCGACCTGGGTGCGGTCTGGTGGGAATACCGCGGGTTGCCCATGGTCTACGCCGTGTTTGCCGCCCACGGCTCCGAGCCGTCGGCTCTTGAGGAGGCACAGGAGGCTCTCCTCCTGTCCCAGGCCGAGGGGGCGGCTGATACCGCCGGCATGCTGCGCCTGGCCTCTCAGAGCCGGGGGTTTTCCCCCGAGATGGTCGCCTCCTATCTGCTCGGGTCCATCCGCCATGACCTGGGCCCTACGGAGCGACAGGGATTGCTGGCCTTCTATCAAGAGGCTGCTGCCATTGGCGCCGTTCGAAGCGTTCCCGGACTGAGACTGGCCGGCGCGCCAACGAAAGCAGCCACGTAGGGAGGGGAGAGCCCATGGCTACCGTGCTGGAGAGGGTATTGCCGCCGGACTGGCGGCCGGTTCTGGAGAAGGTTCGGGCGGGCGAGCGCCTGTCGGGTGAGGAGGGGCTCCGCCTTCTGACATCCAACAGGCTGACCCTGCTGGGGGCCCTGGCCGACGAGGCCCGGCGCCTGCGGGCGGGGGACCAGGTTTACTTTAACAACAACGCCCACATCAACTACTCCAATGTCTGCGCCATCCACTGCCGCTTCTGCGCCTTCGGAAAGAGCCGCAGCAGCCCGGACGGCTACACTTACAGGATCGATGAGATTGTGAAGAAGGCCTCAGCCTACGCCGGCCTGGGCGTGACGGAGTTCCATATGGTGGGAGGCCTCCACCCCGACCTTCCCTTCGAGTGGTACCTGGACATGCTGCGCGCGGTCAAGGCGGCAGCGCCCCAGGCCCACCTGAAGTGCTTCACCGCCATTGAGATGCTCCACTTCAGCAAGATCTCCGGCCTCCCTCTGGAGGACGTGCTGGCCCGACTGAAGGAAGCCGGGCTCGGGTCCATGCCGGGCGGCGGGGCCGAGATCTTCGCGCCCCGGGTGCGCAGCATCATCTGCAAGCCCAAGGAGACGGCCGAGGAGTGGCTGTGGGTCCACGACACGGCCCACCGCCTGGGCATCAAGTCCAACGCCACCATGCTCTACGGCCATGTAGAGAAGCCGGAGGAGATCATCGACCACCTGCTGCGCCTGCGGGAGCAGCAGGACCGGAGCGGGGGCTTCCAGGCCTTCATCCCGCTGGCCTTCCACCCGGCCAACACGGACCTGAGCGATCTGCCGGGGCCGACGGGCTATCTGGATCTGCGGGTAATGGCCGTGGCCCGGCTCCTGCTGGACAACTTCCACTTCATCAAGAGCTACTGGGTGATGATGAGCCCCAAGATGGCCCAGATCTCGCTGGCCTTCGGCGCCAACGACGTGGACGGCACCGTCCGCGAGGAAAAGATCTACCACATGGCCGGGGCCGTCACGCCGCAGCTGCAGACGCCGGAGGAGCTGCTCTCGCTGATCTGGGAAGCCGGCCGCATCCCGGCCGAGCGCGACACGGTCTACAACGTCATCCGCGAATACCCGGCCCGGCCTCCGCAGGATTGGCGTCCCGTGCTGGTGGGAGATGCCGCCCCTGATGCACCGGTCCCCCCAGAGGCGTCGGCCGTCCCGCTGGCCCTGATAGACCTGGAGGAGGTGGAGGCCTGATGGTGAGAACGTCCAGTGCAACCCGCGACGTCCAGCGCCAGCGGTATGAGACGGACGGGCTGGAGAAGTTGGGCGCCCACCGCGACCTGCAGGCCGAAGCGGCCCAGGAAGGCTCCCGCTGGTACGAGGGGCTGGTGCGGGAGGTGCACTACCCCGCCGCGGAAACGCCTGTCCACGGCGGCCGCTTCAGCGGCCCTGAGTCGGCGGAGGTGGACCGGGTTCTCTGCAAGGCCCTGGATGGCGAACGCATCACCGTGGAGGAAGGCGTCACACTGATGCGCCACGCCGACCTGGGGCGCCTCTCCCTGGCCGCGGGCGCCGTGACCAGGCGCCTCCACCCCGGCGACGTGGTCACCTTTATCATCGACCGGAACATCAACTACTCCAACGTCTGCGTCACCGACTGCAGCTTCTGTGCCTTCTACCGGCACGAGAGCGACCCGGACGCCTACGTGCTCTCCCACGATCAGATTCTGGCCAAGGTGGAGGAACTGGCCGCCATCGGCGGCACGCAGATTCTCATGCAGGGGGGCCACCACCCCAAGCTGCCCTTCGACTACTATACGGAGCTGCTGCAGAAGATCAGCGCTCGCTTCCCCCAGGTGGCCATCCACTCCTTCTCACCCTCTGAGATCAACCACTTCTCCCACGTCTTCAAGCGCCCGGTCCGCGATATCCTGGCCGACTTGAAGGCAGCGGGACTGCACTCCGTGGCCGGCGGCGGGGCGGAGATTCTGGATGAGCGGGTGCGCGGCATCATCGCCCCGCACAAGGCCGACACCCGTGAGTGGCTGGGGGTCATGGAAGAGGCCGCCGCCCTGGGCATGAAGGCGTCGGCCACCATGATGTTCGGCCACGTGGAGACCCTGGAGGAGCGCGTGCTGCACCTGGATCGCCTGCGGCAGACCCAGGACCGCACCCGTGACCCAGCGGGCCTGGGGGTGTTCCGGGCCTTCGCCTGCTGGCCGTACCAGGACGACAACACCGCCCTGGGTCCCGGAGGAGCCAGCGCCTTTGAGTACCTGCGCGTGCTGGCCGTGGCCCGCCTCTACCTGGACAACATCCCCAACATGCAGGCCTCCTGGGTGACCCAGGGGCCCAAGGTGGGCCAGGTCTCGCTGGACTTCGGCTGCAACGACCTGGGGGGCACCATGATGGAGGAGAACGTGGTCTCCGCCGCCGGCACCACGTACCGGGTCGGGCCTGCGGAGGCCGTCCGGCTGATTCGGGATGCCGGGTTCATCCCGGCCAGGCGCAACACGCGGTATGAGATTCTGGAGAGGTACGACGCCTGACTTCGCCAGTCATAGATCAAAGCGGCGGCTCCCAAGCCGCCGCTTTTGTACTCCGTGGAGGGGCCATGACGCGCCGCCTCTCCGGACAAGCTAGGCGGGGTGATGCCTCCATGCCTGGCGACTGGTTCCTGCCCCTGCTGGCGGCCGCTGCGGCCGGCGCTCTGATGCCGGCGCAAGGTGCCGTCAACGCGTGGCTGGCCCGACGCAGCAGCCTGGCCATGGCCACCCTCTGGACGCACGCCACCGCCGCGGTCATGGTAATCCTGATTCTGGCCTTTCTGCCGGCCGCTCGGGGCTCCTGGAGCGCCCTGTTCCGCGGGCCCTGGCCATCCCTGATGGGCGGGGCCATGGGCGTGGCCATCACCTGGCTGGTGGCGGCCGCGGTGGCGCCTCTAGGCATGGTGCCCGCCACCACCGGAATCCTGGTGGCCCAGGTGCTGACGGCCGCGGCGTTGGACCACTGGGGGCTGCTGGGCCTGGATCACTCCCCCTTCACCTGGAGCCGGGGGGCCGGCGCCGCGCTGCTCGTGGCGGGCGCCTGGCTTCTGCTCAGAAGGTGAAGGCTGGGGTGGACTGCCGCCCCGCTCTCTTCCCGGGGACGCTCCAGCACGGCAGCCGCGCGCCGGTAAGCCGGGCCCAGCTTCGCCGAGTGGGACGCTTTGAAGAGCACCACCGACCCCGGCGCCACGGTCCGCAGCACGTGGTCCACGGCCGCGTCGGGGTCCGGCGCCAGCGTGACGCGGAGCCGGCCACCGGCGGCGCGGATGCCTCTCAGGACGTTTCGCGCCTGCGATCCCACCAGCACCACCTCGTCCAGCCCGGCGGCGGCCACCTGGCGACCCAGGTGCACATGGGCCGGAATCACATACCGCCCCAGCGACCCCATCCGTCCCAGGACGGCCACCTTGCGGCTGCCGGGGAGGTCGCGCAGCACGGTGAGCGCCGCCGACATGGAGAGGGGATTGGCGTTGTACGTGTCGTTGACAAAGGTGATGCCGTTCGGCATCTCCTTGACCTGCAGGCGGCTGCCCATGCGGTGGAAGGACGAAAGGCCGCGCTGGATGAACGGAATGGGCATTCTCAGCGCGCGGGCCGCGCCGTAGGCGGCCAGCGCGTTGTAGACGTTGTGCTCACCGGGTGCGGGAATCCAGAGGGGAGCGCTCTCCTCGGCGCGATGGACCGCGAAGCTGGTCCCGCCACGTTCAGCGGCGATGTCCGAGGCCCAGATGTCCGCCGTTGGCGATAGCCCGTAGCGGATGACGCGCGCCTTCACCCGCTTCAGATCCAGGAGGCGCGATCCGGGGTCGTCGGCGTTGACAAGGGCCAGCCCGCCCTTGGGTAGCGACCGCAGCAGGGCGCCCTTCTCCCAGGCGATGTCGCGGAGCCCCCCCAGCAGCACGGCGTGGGCCAGCGTCACATTGGTGACGATGCCGATGACGGGCCGGGCCATGGCTGCCGACCGGGCCACGTAGCCGCGCCGGGCGCTGGCTACCTCCAGGACGGCGGCCCAGTGACTGCGGTTCATTTGCAGCAAAGTGCGTCGAACAGGGCCGGGGCAGTTCATGTTCCCCGGGCTCTTGAGTACAGGTCCTCGCTCCTGCAGGATGGCGGCCAACATATCCTTGGTTGTGGTCTTGCCGCAGCTTCCGGTGATACCGACGACCGGAATGCGGAAGCGGGCGCGGTGGCGGGCGGCGGCCCGCCAATGGGCCGACAGCATGGCACCTTCCCCCTAGTTTCACCTTCACCATATTATGGTGACACGCCCCGATGGTGTCCCAGGGGCCAGGCATTGGGAGGCAGGCTGGCGACGCCCGGCCGTCACCGCGGCGGCCCCTTTTTTAGCGCGAACTTTCACAGGCGTAAGGCGACAGGGGGCGTATTCCTTCATCCAAACCCCAAGTGGTGGAGGGAGAGCTATGCCAGGCCGGAGCCCTGGTGGGCAACTTCCCGTCCATGACGGTCAAGCCCGGCTCCATGGGCCTCCCGTCGCCGGGCTTCGACGTCTCCGTCATCGACGATGATGGCAACGAGCTGCCCGCCGGCCAGGAGGGGGACATCGCCATCCGCGTCAAGCCGGAGCGGCCGGCGGGCCTCTTCCGTGAGTACTGGAAAGACCCGGATGGCACGCAAGCACGCCTCAAGGGCGACTGGTACATCATCGGCGACCGGGCCTACAAGGACGAGGACGGCTACCTGTGGTTCGTGGGCCGAGCCGATGACGTCATCATCAGCGCCGGCTACCGCATAGGCCCCTTTGAGGTGGAAAGCGCCCTGGTGGAACACGACGCCGTGACCGAGGCGGCGGTCATGGCCAGCCCTGACCCGGTCCGCGGCGAGGTGGTCAAGGCCTTCGTCACGCTGTCGCCCGGCTAACAGCCCAGCGAACAGCTGGCCCGCGAACTCCAGGACTACGTGAAGTCTGTGACGGCTCCCTACAAGTACTCGCGCGAGATTGAGTTCGTCCCGGAACTGCCCAAGACCATCTCCGGCAAGATCCGCCGCGTGGAGCTTCGGGAGAGGGAGCGGCAGGCCAAACAGGGCGGGTCCCAGCACTCTGCAGGCTGACCGGCACCGCCACCGGGACACATCAGGACGCAAGACAAGAAGCCACCGTGGGCGCAGGGCGCCACGGTGGCTTCTCGGTGGAACTCCGGCCTGCGGCCGGTGGACTACTTGGCCTTGGATTCGAACTCGTTCAGCCAGGTTTCAGCCTGGTTCAGGATCTTCATGGCGTACTCAAAGTTATGAGCGCCGGTGGATCCGTCGGCTTCCACCATGCTGATGTTTGTAGAAGCCTGGTCGACCA
>JBLNCQ010000022.1:0-20417 GCA_050260815.1 Bacillota bacterium | reverse complement strand
GACCGCAGCATCTACGACGAGATCATCACGGTCCGGGATGAGCACGCGCTGGAGATAACCCGCCGGCTGGCCTGCGAAGAGGGCATCCTGGCCGGTCCCTCCACCGGCGCGGTCACCTGGGCTGCCCTGCAGATTGCGCGGCGGCTGGGAGAGGGCAAGCGCGTGGTGGGGCTTGCACCGGACACCGGCGAGCGCTATCTGAGCACCGATGTGTTCCAGCACCGGTAATGATCCGAACCATAACACTGGTCCGATCCATACAAGAAGCGTTACAGGAGGTTCTCATTCATGACAGAGTCCAAGCGTGCGGCGTGGGGACGCCGGCTTGTTGGGGCAGCACTGATCCTCGGACTTTTGCTGACGGCCGGATGCGCCGCCGGCGGCGCCAAGCCGGCTGCAGACGCGGCCCCTGAGACCGCACCGGCCAAGACGGTCCGCATCGGCTACCTGAACGTCATGGACGACGCGCCCGTGATGCTGGCTGAGGACGCGCAGATCTACGCCAAGCACGGCGTGAAGGCTGAGCTTCAGCAGTTCACCAGCGGCACTGACCTGATCAAGGCCATCGTGGGCGGACAGCTGGACGCCGGCGTCCTGGGCTTCACCAACGCGGTTACCTGGGCGTCAAAGGGCGCCGACCTGAAGGTGGTCGGCGGCGCCCAGATGGGCTATCACAGCCTTCTGGTCCGCAAGGACTCGGGAATCAAGACGGTGGCCGACCTGAAGGGCCGCCGGCTGGCATCGCAGCAACAGGGAAGCACGGCGGACATCGTCCTCAATGGGGTCGTGCTCAGCCACGCCGGCCTGACGCGCCAGGACCTGAATCTGACCTACACCTCGCCCGCTGTGGCCATTACCTCGCTGGCGGCCGGTCAGGTGGATGCGGCCTTTGTCTTTGAGCCCTATGACCACATGGCCCGGCTAACCTCGCCGGTGGAGTCCATCTACGAAATCGGCAAGGAGTGGCCCTTCCCCTGCATGGTCGTTATTGCCTCCGGCAAGGCCCTGAGCGCGGACAGAGACGCCATTAACCGCATGCTGGACGCCCAGAAGGAAGCCATTGTCATGCTGGAGGAGAAGCCGGAGGAGGCGGCCAGGGTGCTGGCTCCCCGCTTTATCCCCGAGGGTTCGCTGACGACCGAGAGCGGCGAGAAGGTCCCCGCCGCGGATGTGGTGCGGGACGCCATCAAGGCACAGAGCTTTGACTGGAAGGTCACGCCCGACCAGGTCAGCCGCATGCAGGAGGTCGTGGGCCTGATGGTAGACCAGGGTGCACTGGCGCAGACGGTGGATGTCAAGGGACTGCTTGACCTGTCCTGGCAGGAGAAGGCATCGCAGTGAAGCAATCGCGCTTGCTGGCGCAGGCCCTGGCGGTAGGCACGCTGCTCCTGGTCTGGCAGACGGGGGCCTGGCTGCTGCCGGACTTCCTGCTGCCGGACGTGCCCGGCGTGGCGGCGCGCATCCTTCAGGAGATGACAGGCGGGCCCTATCTGCGGGGAGTGGCCACCAGCCTCGTGCGTCTGGCGGCGGGCTACCTGAGCGCCGTCTTGCTGGGCACGGTCCTTGGCCTGGCGGGGGGACTGTCGCAGCGCCTGGCGCTGTACCTGAAGAGCCTGATCGCCATCCTGCAGGCCGTGCCGCCTATCACCTGGCTGCCCTTCCTGATCATCATCCTGGGTTTCGGCAGCAGGCCCGTGATTATGGTGGTGGCGGTGGCCAGCTTCTTCCCCATGGCGCTGTCCGTCCTGGGCGGCATCGAGAGCGTGGAGCGCATCCACGTGGACCAGGCGCGGGTCCTGGGCGCCTCCCGCTGGCAGTTGCTCAGCCGCGTCTACCTGCCGGAGACGCTCCCCGCCGTTGTCACCGGGGCGCAGGTGGCGTTCGGCAACGCCTGGCGGTCGCTGATCGCCAGTGAGATGGTGGGCGGCTTCAGCCAGGGGCTGGGCTGGTCCATGAGCTACTCCGGCGAGGTGGCCGACATGAAGGGCGTACTCGCCGGCATCGTGATCATTGGCGCCCTGGCGCTGTTGATGGACCGTCTGGTCCTGGAGCGCCTCAAGCGCAAGCTGCTGCCCTGGCGCTACACAGAGGAGGGACACGCGGCATGACGGCGGCTATTGCGCTGGAACAGGTCACCAAGACCTACGGCGGCCTCCGGGTTCTGGACGCGGCCAGCTTTCATGTCCAGCCGGGCGAGTTCGCCGCCATTGTGGGTCCCTCCGGATGCGGCAAGAGCACGGCCCTTCGCCTTCTGGCCGGACTGGAAGGAAGCGACGAGGGGCAGGTCCTGGCGGAGGGTGAAGAGGTGGGGGGCCCGGGTCCCCGGCGCCTGCTTGTCTTTCAGGACCACGCGCTCTATCCCTGGCGCACCGTGCTGGACAACGTGGTCTTTGGGCTTGAGCTCGCCGGGACGCCCCGACATGAAGCGGTTAAGCGCGGGCAGGAGGCCCTCAGCCAGTTCGGGCTGGCGGGGTTTGAAGGCTACTACCCGCACCAGCTGTCCGGGGGCATGCGGCAGCGCGCCTCGCTGGCGCGGGCGTTTGTGATGCGCCCGGATGTCCTGTTGCTGGATGAGCCCTACGGGGCTCTTGACGCCATGACCCGCATGGCCATGCAGGATGAGCTGAGAGACCTCTGGCAGCGCACCGGGATGACCGTGCTGCTGGTCACCCACGACGTGGAAGAGGCGCTGTACCTAGCCGATCGCGTCCTGGTGATGAGCCCTCGCCCGGGACGCGTGGTGGGTGAGGTGGCCGTGAGCCTGCCCCATCCGCGGCTGCGCAGCGCTCCGGAGTTTCAGGCCTTGCGACAGCAACTGCTGGATCAGCTGGGGCTGGCCTCGGCGGCTGCGGCCAGGTGACGCTTCAGGGAGCGAAGTGCTTTCACACTCAGATACACGCCCGCAGCGTTCATGGCCAGGCCAACCAGGACAAAAGCCAGGCGGTACCTGCCCAAAAACGCGGTCGCCGCCGTCAGCCCCAACACCGGGGCGATGTCCGTCAGATGGTGGGCGCAGCAGGCAATCATGCCCACGGTGGAAGCGCCGGTGCCAACGCCGGTCATTACCTGCAGTCCCTTGCCGGCCTGCCGCACCAACTGGCGCATTCGCGCAAAGACCCCGACCTGAATGGCCAGCCCGGCCGACACCAGGAACACCCACAGGGCGTCGGACCGAAGCTGGTTCAGGGCGTGGCTGAAGGATTCAGCCGCCGTGATCACGCCCAGGTACAACCCTACAAGCAATAAAGCCGCCAGGCCTCCCCAGGCGACGGGCCCCACCAGGCTGACTGGAAGCGGGCCGATCCCTGCGGGCCTGGCGTTCTTGCGGTCAGTCACCGGGATCCCCTCCTGTGCCCAGATTAGGTTCTGGATGTGAGGGGAATATGAAAAAGGCGCACCCCTGCCCCGGGTTGCATTTTCCCGGGATTGGTGTAAAATGGGTTCAGGCACTACCCTACCGGGGGTAGGGTAGACAAAGCGCTCAAGGAGGTTGCGGTTATGACCAAGGACCCTGTCTGCGGCATGGACATCGAAGAGACCAAGGCGGAGCACACCGCCACGTACCAGGGGCAGACCTACTACTTCTGCTCTCCCATGTGCAAGACCAAGTTCAGCACTAACCCGGCCAAATACGCCGGCGGCGGAGCTCCTTCCGAACACGGGACGCATGAGGGACATGGCCACCATCACGGCTAAGCACTCGGGCCAGGATTTTCAGTCATGCGGGGGGACCTGTCTCCCCGCGGGAGGGACTCATACATGGTTGGCAAGATCATCTTCGCGGTGGTTCTAGCAGCAGCCTGGACAGTGGCCGTCTGGTGGTTCTTCTTCGGCGGACGCCGCGCCGCCGCTGCTCAGGAGACGGCTTCCGGGGTTCAGGAGTTGGAGATCACCGTCAAGGGCGGCTACTCTCCGGGCAGGATTGTGGTACACAAGGGCGTGCCGGTGCGCCTGAAGTTCAGGCGCCTGGAGACTGCGTCATGCTCGGAACGCGTGCTCTTTCCCGACTTCAACGTTGCGCGCAAACTGCCCACCAATGAAGTCACAATCGTAGAATTCACGCCGGACAAGTCCGGGTCCTACACCTTCACCTGCGGGATGGGGATGTACCAGGGGACCCTGGTGGTGGAAGAAGGTGCTGCCTCATGAAGACGGAGACCTGCTGCCTGCCGCTTCCCGGCATGCGCTGCAATGCTTGCGCCACCGGCCTGGAGCGCGCTGCCCAGTGCCAGAAGGGCGTGGTGGGGGCCAACTGCGACCCCGTCCAGGGGCGGCTCTACGTGGAGTACGTTCCGGGAGCAACGGACCCCGAGACGATCCGCCAGGGCCTGGCCGAGGTTTCGCCCTACCCGGTAGGCAAGCCTGTTGAGACAGGCGACGAGACTGACAGCGAGCGCCAGGCCCGGCTTCAGGAAGTCCGCTACTTCTCGCGACACATGTGGGTCAGCCTGGTCCTCACCGTCCCCGTGCTGCTGGGAAGCCTGCCCGGCATGCTGGGCTGGTCCCTGAGCCTGCCGCTGCTGTCCAATCCCTGGTTCCAGGCTGTGCTGGCGGCTCCCGTGGTCTTCTGGGGCGGAGCTTCCTTCTTCTCCGGTGCTCTGTCCACGCTCCGGAACCGGACCGCGGACATGAACACCCTGGTGGCGGTCGGCACCTTCGCCGCCTACATCTATAGCCTGGCGGCCCTTCTGGCCCCCTCGCTGTTTGAGCGCGCAGGCGCGGACCCTGAGTACTACTTTGAAGCGGCGGCCGTGGTGACGACCCTGATCCTGGTCGGCCGGGTCCTGGAGGCGGTGGCCAAGGGCAATACCTCCGAAGCCATTCGCAAGCTGATGGGGCTGCGGGCCAAGACGGCAAGGGTGATTCGCAGCGGACAGGAAGTGGAGATTCCTGCCGACGCCATTGTTCCTGGTGACATGGTCGTGGTCCGCCCGGGCGAAAAGGTCCCGGTGGACGGTGAAGTGGTTGAGCCGCCATCTGGGGCAAGGAGGAACTCGAGCGATGAGCAAGACGACCGTGGTCCGATGGACCGGCGGCATGGCCTTTGAGGCCTCAACGGAATCAGGACATACCGTAACGCTGGACTCGCGTCCGGAGCTGGGCGGGCAGAATCGCGGCCCGCGCCCGTCCGAGCTGGTGCTGGCGGGCCTGGGCGGCTGCACCGGCATTGACACGGTTTCCATTTTGGGCAAGATGCGTCAGAAGCTGACGCGCCTGGAAGTCGAGGTGACGGGTCAGGAGCGCGGCGACTACCCCCAGTCCTTCGAGGTCATCAGCGTCCGGTACCACCTCTGGGGCGACCTGGACCCGGGCCGCGTGGACCGGGCCATCCGCCTGTCGCGCGACCGCTATTGCGTGGTGGCCCACCTGGTGAGCGGACGGGCCCGCCTCGACTACGCCTTCCGGATCAACGAGGGCCCCTGGCAGGAACTGAGCCCGGAGGCGGCGTCGCCCGAGGAATAGGGGGCCGTGCCATTGGCCCAGCCGGCTGGCCGCACATACTCCTGATTTCCGAAGGCTTTATAGAAGAAGGCCGGCTGCAGCCAGCCGGTCTTCTTTGATGTTCCCGGACTACATCCATCCGTAGGGACCGGTGGCCGCCTCCCGCCGGCGGATGGGGATGGACCCCCCGGACACTTGCAGGACGCGGGAGTTGGACCTGGCGGGGGCCGGGACGGGGCGGCGGACCCTGACGGTGGGAGGAACGGTCCGCGCCCGGACCGCCCTCACACGCCTCCGTCCGGCCGAAGGCGAAGACCGCAGCCTGGTCACGGCGCGCCGCAGCCGCTGGCGCTGCGACCGCGCCCTGAGAATGGACCTCTCCAGCCGCTCCAGCCGGCTCAGCAGCGAAGCAGGAATTGGGCTGCGCCTCGCAACCTGGGCTCGGACGGTCCGGGCGTGGCGGCGTGGCATACGGGGGCGGCCGCCGTTCGTCCGGCGCGTCTCCAGCAGCGGATCCTGCGGGTGGGGCGCTGTGGTCGGGTGTACCCCGTTCCGACGAGCAAGACGCTTCGGGTCGCCGGCGCGAGCCAGACTCGCAGCGTGGCGGCGGACACTTCTTCTGCGCCTCGGCGGGGCTTCTTCGACCTCGTCGACGAGCATGGACGACTCCTCTTCCGACAGGTGCTCCGAGTCAAACCCCTGCGGCTGGACCTCAGGCTCGGGAGTGTCCGGAACCCGCACGCGCGTTGCGCCGGGGAAGGCTTTCTGTCCCGCTGGCACATCTCGGACGACGGCGCACACGCTGTGGAGCGGGATGACCGTGGAAAGCTGGCTGCCCTGCGCTTCTCCACGCGCCATGCCCTGGGACCACTCCTCTACCGTAGGTACAAGACCCCGGATCTCAACGAAATCCTCTCCCACCGCGACGATGTCGCCGGTGCTTACGGTCTTCTCGCCGCCATGCAGCCAGAATACGCTGGAGCGGCGATGCAGCCCGCGCTTTAGCTGGTCTACAAAATCTGGTGACACGCTCACTCCCTCCTGCCGCCATTGTACGTGGCGGAGGGGCACGGCGTTACATAAGGCTTTAACGGGACATCTCCAACCGACAACCCACTTCTTCCAACACATTTATTTCGTGAATGTTTTCCCAAAGCAGGACTAGGATTCGCCATGCAGAAACTAAGAAATGCGAACAGAAGGCGACACGATCCGCCGTGATCCGACAGACGCACACAGGCCCGCCGGGGCAATGGGGTAGAGATAAGGAGAACCCCAGAAGGGCGCACCGCCGCAATGGCGCGTGCTCTTCTGGGGTTTTTGTTTGCGCTGAGGAGGGGGCCTGCATGAACCGTATTGTCCAGGTTCTGGAGGGCCGCCCGGTCATCGCTGCGGTGCGGCATTTGCCGGACCTTGCTCCGGCGCTGGAGTCGCCGGTGGGCATCATCTTCCTCCTTACCGGGACCATCTTCAACATGCCGGATGCGGTGGCCAGGGCCAGACAGGCGGGGAAACTCACCTTCGTCCATCTGGACCTGATCCAGGGCCTGTCCCGGGACGATTACGGCGTCCGCTACCTGGCGGACAATGTGGCCCCGGACGGTATCATCACCACCAGGAACAGCCTGGTGGCATCAGCCCGGGGTCGCGGCCTGCTGACCGTTCAGCGCACCTTCCTGCTGGACTCTCAGTCGGTGGCGTCGGGCATCCACCTGGTGAATGAATCGAAGCCGGACGTGCTGGAGGTGCTGCCGGGCATCATCCCCGGCGAAGTGCAGCAGATTGTCCGGAAGATCAGGGTTCCCCTCATCACGGGAGGATTGATCAGGACCCGAGCCCAGTGCAGCGCCGCGATGCGCGCGGGCGCCGCGGGCGTGTCCACCAGTTGTCAAGAGCTGTGGACCTTTACGCCAATGGCCGGCGCGGTGGCGGGCGGCAAGGAGGTGGATCTGTTCAAGGCACATCGCGAGGTGCACTAAAGGTGAGACTCATTTGAGACATGGAGAATGCGAGTCCCAATGCACCGACAGGGCAGTTCTGCTCCGCGGATTCAAGGGGAGCCCTAGTCCGACCAATGTAACAGGAGGGTAATTACATGACGGCCTTCATGGGCGAACTCATCGGAACCATGCTCCTGATCATCCTGGGCGACGGCGTTGTCGCCAACGTGGTACTCAACAAGAGCAAGGGCCAGAACTCCGGCTGGATCGTGATCACTGCGGGCTGGGGTTTCGCAGTGGCCGTTGCCGCTTATGCGGTAGGCCGCGTCAGCGGCGCTCACTTGAACCCGGCTCTCACCATCGGCCTGGCCCTTATCGGCAAGTTCTCCTGGAGCCAGGTCGGGTCCTACATCGTGGCGCAGATGATCGGCGCCATCCTGGGTGCGGTTGTTGTCTACCTGATGTACCTGCCGCACTGGGGTGAGACCGAGGACAAGGGCGCC
This sequence comes from Bacillota bacterium, assembly GCA_050260815.1. Lineage (GTDB taxonomy): Bacteria > Bacillota > Sulfobacillia > JAMDAP01 > JAMDAP01 > JAMDAP01. The sequence continues at coordinate 12,532 of JBLNCQ010000022.1, read as the reverse complement.
AAGTTGGCGGTCTTCTCCACCGGCCCCGCGATTCGCAACACCACGGCCAACCTGATTTCCGAAATCATCGGTACCTTCGTGCTGGTGCTGGGCATTCTGGCCATTGGCGCCAATGAATTTGCGCCGGGGCTTAACACCCTGATCGTCGGCATCCTGATCTGGGGCATCGGCCTGTCCCTGGGCGGCCCCACCGGTTACGCCATCAACCCGGCCCGAGACCTTGGCCCGCGCATTGCCCACGCCTTCCTGCCCATCCCCGGCAAGGGCGACTCCGATTGGGGTTACTCCTGGATTCCGGTGATCGGCCCCATCATCGGCGGCGCGCTGGGCGCCTATTTCTTCCAGCTCTTCTTCTAAAGCCCGAAGGCGGTACGCCGGCTTCCCGCCGGCCGTTCCGGCCGGCGGGGGCCTTTACGTACAAGACCCGCAGCCATGAACCTCGCAAGAGATTTGGAGGAGGCGTTTTTTAATGGCTGGCAAGTACATTCTTGCACTGGACCAGGGTACCACCAGTTCCCGCGCGATTCTGTTCACGCAGGACGGCAGGTCGGTTGGTCAGCTTAACCAGGAGTTCCAGCAGATCTACCCGAAGCCGGGCTGGGTTGAGCACAACCCCATGGACATCTGGAACACTCAGATCGGCGTGGCCAAGAAGCTCCTGGCCGACAAGGGCATCAAGCCCGAAGAGATCGCCGCCATCGGCATTACCAACCAGCGCGAGACCACCGTTGTCTGGGACAAGAACACCGGTGAGCCGGTGCACAACGCCATCGTCTGGCAGTGCCGCCGCACCGCCGGTTACTGCGACGAGCTCAAGGGCAAGGACTGGGCTCAGCGGATCAGCGAAAAGACGGGCCTGGTCATCGACGCCTACTTCTCCGGCACCAAGATCAAGTGGATCCTGGACAACGTGCCCGGCGCCCGGGAGAAGGCCAAGAAGGGCGATCTGCTCTTCGGCAACATCGACACCTGGCTGATCTGGAAGCTGACCGGCGGCAAGGTTCACACCACCGACTACTCCAACGCCAGCCGCACCATGATCTTCAACATCCGCAAGCTGGATTGGGATGATGAGATCCTGGCGGAGATGGACATCCCCCGTTCCATGCTGCCGAAGCCCATGCCTTCCAGCGCGGTCTACGGCCATACGGACAAGTCCCTCTTCGGCGTGGAGATTCCGATTGCCGGCGACGCCGGTGACCAGCAGGCGGCCCTTTTTGGTCAGGCCTGCTTCAAGCCCGGCATGGCCAAGAACACCTACGGCACCGGCTCCTTCATGCTGATGAACACCGGCGAGATGGCCGTGCCCTCCCGAAACGGCCTGCTCACCACCATTGCCTGGGGCCTGAACGGCAGGGTCGAGTACGCCCTGGAAGGCTCAATCTTCATCACCGGCGCCGCCGTGCAGTGGCTGCGCGATGAACTGAAGGTCATTGAGAAGGCTGCCGACAGCGAGGGCCTCGCCACCTCCGTGCCGGACACCAACGGCGTCTACATGGTTCCCGCCTTTGTGGGCCTGGGCGCCCCCTACTGGGACCAGTACGCGCGCGGCGCCATCGTCGGCCTGACCCGCGGCGCCAACCGCGCTCACATCGTGCGCGCCGTGCTGGAGTCCATCACCTACCAGACTCGCGACGTCCTGGAGGCCATGCAGTCCGACTCGGGCATCGACCTGAAGGCCCTCAAGGTGGACGGCGGCGCCGTTGCCAACAACTTCCTGATGCAGTTCCAGTCCGACATCCTGGGCGTGCCGGTGGACCGCCCGGTGGTCACCGAGACCACTGCTCTGGGCGCCGCCTACCTGGCCGGCCTGGCCGTCGGTTTCTGGAAGGACAGGGACGAAATCGCCGCCAAGTGGGCTTCTGACCGCCGGTTCACCCCGTCCATGCAGGAGAGCCAGCGCGCGTCCCTGTATGCCGGCTGGAAGAAGGCCGTCAGCCGGGCTCTGGCCTGGGAAGAAGCCAAGTAACCACAGAGAGAAGCAACCGGAAGCAGGCGAAGCGGATGGGGCCGGCAGGGGCTTACCCCGAACCGGCCCCAGTCCCTTTCGCCCAAGCGGGAGACGACCAGGAGCGTCACGCCCGGCCGCCGCTCTTGTACCTCTAGGGAGGGAGTATTCGTGGAGCGCAACTATGATGTGATCGTCGTGGGCGGAGGAGCAACGGGCACGGGCACCTTGCGAGATCTAACCCTGCGCGGCCTGAAGGTGGCCCTGGTGGAACAGGGTGATCTGGCCTCCGGAACCAGCGGCCGCTTCCACGGCCTGCTCCACAGCGGTGGGCGCTACGCCGTTAAGGATCCGGAGTCGGCCCGCGAATGCATTGAGGAGAACACCACGCTGCGGCGCATTGCGCCGCATGCCGTTGACGTTCAGGAAGGGCTGTTCGTGCAGGTGGAGGGCGACGACCCGGCCTTTGCCGATCGCTGGGCCCAGGCCTGCGGCGCCGCCGGCATTCCCATCAAGGAGATCGGCGCGGCGGAAGCCCTACGCCGTGACCCCTGCCTCCATCCCCGGACAACCCGTGTCTTTACCATCCCGGATGGCTCCATCGACTCCTGGCGCCTGACGCAGGCCAACGTGCACGACGCGCAGGCCCGCGGCGCCGACGTCTACCTCTGGCACCGGCTGGAGTCCATTGTGCTGGAGAACGGCCGGGTGACCGGCGTGGCACTCAAGGATCTGCGGCACGACACGCAGGTGCGGCTGTCCTGCCGCATGCTGGTCAACGCCGCCGGGGCCTGGGCCGGCACGGTCGGCCGCCTCGCTGACTTGGACATCCCCATGGCCCTCGACCGGGGGACCATGATTGTATTTGATCACTATTACTCGCCGCGGGTAGTCAACCGCCTGCGCATGCCGGGCGACGGCGACATCCTGGTGCCTGTGGGCTCCGTGTCCATCCTGGGCACCTCCGCGGTGCCGGTGAACGACCCGGAGGAGCGGACGACGGACGCGTCGGAGGTCCAGCGTCTGATTGGCATTGGCGCCGAGATGATCCCGGCGCTGGCCTCGGCCCGGGTGTTCCGAACGTTCACCGGTATCCGGCCCCTGTATCGGCCGCCGCACTCCGCCGGCGGGCAGCGGGACATCAGCCGCGGCCTGGTGGTGCTGGACCACCAGGAGAGCGACGGCCTGGCTGGCATGGTCACCATTGTGGGCGGCAAGCTGACCACCTATCGCCTGATGGCGGAAAAGGTTTCTGACGTGGTGGCGGCCAGACTGGGTGTGACAGCACCCTGCACCACCGCCTCCGAGCCGCTTCTGCAGTCCGCTGGCGACTACGCGCCTATGCTGGCCCTGGGTGCGGCGGAGGCCGCCGGCACCACGCCGCGGGCCATGAACATCCGGCGCGCGCGGCGCCTGTTCTCCTACCTGCCGGCGACGGAAGCGGCCAGGCTGGCGGAGCAGGGCAGCGGCCCGCTGCTCTGCGAGTGCGAGGGTGTGGACGAGGCGGAGCTGTTGGCGGCCGGCAAGGCGGCTGGCCGCCTGGATCTGGCGGACGTGCGCCGCCGCACCCGCCTGGGCATGGGCCCCTGCCAGGGCACCCTCTGCGCCTTCCGCGCCGGCGGCGTGCTGCATCGCGCCGGGCTCGCCCCGGCGGGCGAGGCCAATCAAGCCCTGGTCACGTTCCTGGACGGCCGCTGGCGGGGCGTGCGCCATTCGCCCACGCTCCAGCAGTTGCGCGCCGCTGAAGTGGCCCGCGGCCTGTATCAGGGCAACCTGAACGTTTCGTCCCTGCCGGGCGTGCCGCAGGTCACGGCGGCGGATGCGGAAGTGGCCGCGTCCCGGGAGGCGGAGGACGCCATGGCGGCGGCCATGCCTGTTCTGGAGGAGGTGCACCGGTGAAAACGGACGTGCTGGTCATTGGCGGCGGCCTGGCGGGCAGCCTGGCGGCACTGGAGGCGGCTCGTTCCGGGCGCCGCGTGACCCTGGTGTCCTCAGGTGAGGCCACGTTGCACATGGAGAGTGGGTGCATCGACCTGTGGGGGGAGGCGCACGCCCCGGGTCAGGCCATTGCCGCCCTGCGGGAGAAGAAGCCCGGCCACCCCTACGCCCTGGCCGGCGCCGGCGCCCTTGCCGAGGGGCTGGAGCTGTTCCTGCGCCTGACGCAGGAGGCGGGCTATCCCTACCAGGGAGGGCTTGATCGCAGCTGGCTGGTGCCCACGGCCATCGGCGGCCTGAAGCCGACGGGTCTGGTGCCCCCCACGATGGCGGCGGGTGATGCGGGAGAGATCGGCTCCCTGCTGGTTGTGGGCATCGAGGAGTTCAAGGACTCCTATCCGGCTCTGGCGGCTGAAAATCTGGCGGCGCTGCTGGGCATTCCCGTCCGGAGCGCCACGGTCAGCATGGCCTACGCCGGCTTCAGCGAACTGTCACCTGTGCAGGCGGCGCACCTGCTGGATGACTCAGAAGTCAGGCGATCCTTCCTGACGCGTCTGGCTTCCGTTCACAGGGGCGAGGCCGTGGTGGGCCTGCCTCCGGTCCTGGGGCTGCGCCAGGCGCCGGCCGTTCTGGCGGACTGCCGTCGGGCGCTCAAGGCTGAGGTCTTTGAGATGCCGGCCCTATCGCCCTCCGTTCCAGGCATGCGGCTGGCCCAGATTCTGGCGGACGCCCTGCGTCAGGCAGGCGTCCGGCTGGTCAAGGCCGAGGCCGTGGAGGGCCTCACGGAGGGCTCTCGGGCCACGGGCGCGCGCCTTCGCTCCCTTGGCGGCGCGAGCGAGGTGGAGGCCCAGGCCGTGGTCCTGGCCACCGGCGGCCTGGCGGGGGGCGCCCTTGAGCTGAACGATCGGCGGGGCCTGCAGGAGCGGGTCTTCCACCTGCCGGTTCAGCTTCCTGCGAACCCGGATGACTGGACCCACCCCGAATGGCTCTCCCCGGAGGGCCAGCCCCTCAGCCAGGCGGGCGTGTCGGCCGACAGCCGGCTGCGGCCCCTGGGCCGGGACGGCCAGGTCTTGTTCGATAACCTCTTTCTGGCGGGGCGGTTGCTGGCGGGCCATGACCCGATAGCGGAGAAATCCGGCAACGGCGTGGCCATCGCCAGCGGCTACCGCGCCGGCAAGCTGGCTGCGGAGGTGCTGGCCTCATGAGCGACCTGCTGCTGCAGAACACTACGGAGCAGGAGTCATGGAACCTGGACGCGTGCCTCAAGTGCTCGCTGTGTACGGAACACTGTCCGGTGTCGGAGGTCAACCCCCTGTTCGCCGGGCCCAAGAACCTGGGGCCCGATAGCGAGCGCTGGCGCCTGGAGATGTCCGCCTTTGGCGACGAACAACTGGGGCTCTGCACGGGCTGCAAGCAGTGCGAGATGGCCTGCCCGGCCGGCGTCAAGATCACCCATATGATCAGCCGCGCCAAGGCGCGGGCACGGCGGGAGTCCGGCGGCAAGTTCGGCGACCGCTACATCGCGGACACGGAACTTCTGGGCAAAATGGGAACACTGGCGCCCAGCCTGGCCAACCTGGCCACGGGTCTGGCGCCGGTGCGCACCGTCATGGAGAAGGTCCTGGGCATAGAGGCCAGTCGGCCTTTGCCGCGCTTTGCGACCCGACCCTACAAGGTGGCCGCCCGGTACCAACCGCTGCCGGGCGGGGCGCGTGCCTTCATCAGCCGGGACGGCGCATCGCCCCATCAATTCGGCGGCCCCTCTCGCTTCCCGGTGGACGCGGAGGGACGCAAGCTGGTTGTCCTGTTCACCGGCTGCTACGCCCGCTACTATGACCCGGACCTGGCGGACGCGGTGACCGAGGTGCTGGAGCACAACGGCTTCTGTGTCATCATCCCGGAGCAGATGTGCTGTGGCCTGCCCTTTGTGGCCAACGGCTTCCCGGACAAGGCGGCGCAGAACGCCCGCTACAACCTGGAGCACATCCGCCCCTACACCGAGGCGGGCATCCCCATGGTGGTGCCCTCCACGTCCTGCGCCCTCACGCTGAGGTCGGACTACCCGGACCTGGTGGGCGCCCAGGCCACCGCCCGATTCTCGTCACGCGTGCACGAGCTGGGTGAATTCCTCAGAAACCTATGGGAGCACGGCGAGCTCAGCCTGGACTTCGGCGAGGTGGACGAGACCTTCTCCTACCACGAGCCCTGCCACCTCAAGGCCTTGGGCAACGGCCTGCCGTTCGTGGAGGTCCTGCGCCTCATCCCCGGCGTCAGGGTGGATGTCCTGGACGCCGGCTGCTGCGGCCTCTCCGGCACCTACGGCATGAAGCAGAGGAACTTCGAGGTCTCCATGAAGGTCGGCAGCCGCCTGTTCACCAGGGTGCGCGAGAAGGGGCACCGGGTGCTGACGGAATGCGAGACCTGCAAGATGCAGATTGAGTTCGGCGCGGAAGCGGAAACCATCCATCCCGTGAAGATTCTTCGCCAGGCTTATCGGGCGGCTGCGGCCGGACGGACTGACGCCCCCGCTGCTGGACGCAGCGGCCTGGACCTGGCTGGAGATTGAAGACGCACCAAAGACAAGGGGAGGTTTTCAGATGAAGAAGCTGATCAACAATCCTGAATCCGTGGTCGAGGAGATGCTGGCCGGAATGGTGGCGGCCCACCCCAACGAAGTGCGGAAGCTGTCCGAAGCCAACGTCATCGCACGCAAGAACAGCCCGGTGGCGGGCAAGGTGGCTCTGGTGTCCGGCGGCGGCAGCGGTCACGAGCCGGCACACGGCGGGTACGTGGGCGAGGGCATGCTGGACGCCGCGGTGGCGGGCGCCGTCTTTACGTCGCCGACGCCGGACCAGGTCTACGAGGCCATCAAGGCGGTGGACTCGGGCAAGGGCACCCTGCTGGTGGTCAAGAACTACACCGGCGACGTGATGAACTTTGATATGGCCTCCGAAATGGCCCAGGCTGACGGCATTAAGGTTGCCTCCGTGGTCGTCAACGACGACGTGGCCGTGGAGAATTCCACCTGGACGGCGGGCCGCCGCGGCATCGCCGGAACTATCTTCGTCCACAAGATCGCCGGCGCCGCCGCCGAACAGGGCAAGTCCCTGGACGAGGTCAAGCGCGTGGCCGAGAAGGTGATCGCCAATGTCCGCTCCATGGGCATGGCGCTGACCCCCTGCACCGTTCCCGCCGCCGGCAAGCCCAGCTTTACGCTGGCCGAGAACGAAGTGGAAATCGGCATGGGCATTCACGGCGAACCGGGCACCCATCGGGAGGAGATCCGTCCGGCTGCGGAGATCGTCAAGCATCTCATGAGCAAGATCCTTCTCGACCTGCCCTACAACCAGGGCGACGAGGTGGCCGTCCTGGTCAACGGGCTGGGCGGCACCCCGCTGATGGAGCTGTACATCGTCAACAAGACCGTGTCGGAGATTCTCCGCGAGAAGGGCATTTCCGTTCACCGTACCTACGTGGGCGAATACATGACCTCGCTGGAGATGGCCGGCGCCTCCATCACGCTGCTCAAGCTGGACGCCGAACTCCGGTCGCTGCTGGACGCCCCCGCCAACACCCCGGCCTTCAAGCAGCGGTAGCGGGAGGCACAGATTGAACGCAGCCGCGCAGAATCAAGCAAGACGCGCCGAGTCGGGAGCGGTAAGGGGCCTCACCCCGCGGGTGAGGCCCCTTCTGCACCTTTTCGACCTTGTCGCGCGTCAGTCCGAGGCTTCCTGCTGGGGCCGCGATTCGGGCGTCCGGTCGGCGTGCCGCGACGTCCAGGAATAGACGAGAAAGGCGGCAAACGAAGGCAGAAGCAGCCAGGGGAGCGCGTTTAGCAGGACGGCGTGGCCGTAGCGGTCATACAGAAACCCGCCCACCAGCGGGCCCACCATCCTGCCCGCGGAGGTAGCGCCGCCCAGCAGCCCCAGCAGGGAGCCGCGGCGGGCGGGCGGCGCCAGGCGGTCGATGGCCGCGGGAAGCCCCGGCCACACCAGCATTTCGCCCAGGGTCAGGACCACCATGGCCACCACAAAGACGGCGTAGCGTGGCGACAGTATGAGCAGGGCGAAGGAGAGGCCAAACAGGGCGGTTCCCAGGAACAGTTGGGCGGTGATGGAGCGGGCGAGGCGCGCCACCCAGGCAACGAGCGGCTGCCCCAGCACAATCAGGACGCCGTTGAGCGTCCACAGCAGGCTGTAGGCCGGCAGAGGGATGCCGATGCTTTGCATGTAGACGGCAATGGTGCCCGTCCACTGTACATACACGATCCACAGCGTCACGGCGCTCACCAGGAGGGCCAGCACGGGCTCCCAGGGCACAGCGGCGGCCCCTGGCGTCGCCGGACCGCTGGGGTCGGCGCGTCTGGATCCGGCACGCTGGGGATCCCTCACCGTCAGCCACACCAGAACGCCCGCCGCCAGCGAGATGCCGGCCGTGGTCAGGAACACCTCGGCGAAGGAGCGGCTGGCCACCAGTCCGCCGAGCGCCGTGCCTGCGGCCACGCCCGCGTTGTGAACCACGTAGATGAAGTTGAACGCATCACGGCCGCCTTCCGGCCAGGCCGTGGCCGCCAGGGCATTGGCGGCGGGGAAGAACAGTGACTGACTGAAGCCGAAAAGGATCATGGCGGAAACGTACAGAACCCAGTTGGCGGAGAGCCCGGGCAGGGCAATGGCCGCGGCGGCCGCCAGAAGCCCGGTCGTCATCACCGGCCTGGCGCCCAGGCGGTCGTACAGGACGCCCCCGGCGAGCTGCCCCAGCGAGCTGGCGCCGGAGTAGAGCAGAAGCACCAGGCCCGCCACCGTGACGGGCCGGCCAAGCTGGTCGTGGATGTAGAGGGTGGTGATCGGCCAGATGAACGAGAAGCCGGTCACATTGATGAACAGCACCAGGCCGATGCGCCAGAGAAGCGGCGGGTAGGCCAGGATGGCCTGCCGCAGCCGCGTGACGACGTTCACGAATGAAGTTCCTCCCTGTGGATTAAGCGGGCCGACGCTACAGGTTCGACCGCCACGGCGCGAAATCCTGCGCTGGGTGTCACGGCGGCGGCCGGCCGAAACTGCCCTGAAACTTTTCGGGCCTTGCCGGGTAGTAGAACGTGGAGGGCGGGGGTGACATGGTGGACTGGACCGACAGCGAGGTAGTGGCGGCGTGCCGCCGCGGGCGGCCGGAGGGCTTCGCCCAGCTTCTCCTTCGCTACCAGGAGCGCGTCTATCGCCGGGCCTACTCCTTCCTCCACGTGCGAGAGGATGCGCTAGATCTGACCCAGGACGTGTTCCTGCGCGTCATTGAGGCTCTCCCCAGGTTTGAAGAGGGCCGTCCGCTCTGGCCCTGGCTGCGGCGGATCACCACCAACCTCTGCCTGAACCGGCTGCGGTCCAACCCCGCCCTGGTCTCTCTAGACGAGGCGTTTGCAGCGGGCGACGATTCCGGGCCTGTCAGCCGGGCCGACCTGCTGGCGGCAGACGCGGATGTGCCTCAGGAAGCCCTGGGCAACCTGTTCAGCGACGACCTGCGGCGCGCCCTGGCGGCTCTGCCGCCCCTGCACCGCATGGCCGTGGTGCTTCGCCACCAGGAGGACCTCAGCTATGAGGACATCGCCCGCCATCTGGACCTGCCCCTCGGCACCGTGAAGACCTACCTGTTCCGAGCCCGCCGCGCCCTGCGCGAGTCGCTGGCGGCCAGTTGGGAGGGATGAGCATGACGAGGCAAGACCCCGGAGCCGCTTGTGACGACGGCATCGCCCAGCTCTACGCGGAAGGCGGCCTGTCAGAGGCCGAAGCCATTCTCTACGAAAGGCACCTGGCCGTGTGCCCCGCCTGCCGGCGCGCCGTAGCCGGTTACAAGGAACTGTTCTGGGACCTGGGTCGCTCCGCCTACCGGACGGAGCCGGTGCCGGAGGAGCTGCAGCGCATCTCCGACGACCTGATGGCCCGGTGGGAAGAGGCGGTGGCCCAGAACGCCCGGGCCGGGACCTCCGCGCTGGAGCCGGTTCTGGCCGGAGCGCGGGGCATGGCCCAGGGACTGCGGCTGATTCCCGGCGTTGACGCCGCGGGGCGTCTGGTGCGCCAGACCGCGCGGCGCGGCCCCAAGGTCGCCATGTCCGTGGCGGCGCGGCTGGTACGCCGCCTGAGGTCCGGCGGCCGGGAACGGGGGTGAGCGGGTGACGGTGGTATCGTTGGCTGCATTCTGGCTGGTTCGAGTCGTCCTTGGCCTGGGGCTGGCCCTCCTGGCCCTGCTGGCTCTGGCACTGGTACTGCTCCTGCTGGTCCTGGCCCTGCCGTTCGGTTTTTCGGGACGGTGGTTCCGGCCCTGGGCATCGCCGGAGCAGGAAGACGCGGACGCAGCCCCCGCCCACTGGCAGCTTCACCTGCAGTGGGGAGGGCCGCTGCTTCAGGCTGACGTCGGGTCGGACGGGAACGGCTTTCGGGCCCGCCTTCTGGGGATGCCGCTCTCCAAGAACGCCCAGGGACGCGGCAAACCGGGCAGACCGCCGCGGCCGGACCGGGGCGGCAGGGCGCAGAAGGTGCCCCGGCGGGGCGATGGCCTGGCCTGGCGCGAGTGGTTGAACCGGGGCGTGTGGGAGCAGGGCGTGCTGCTGCTGAAGCGGGTCTGGCGTTCGCTTCACCTGGAGCTTCAGAGCGACCTGGTGCTCGGCTTCGAAGACCCGTCCCTGACGGGCATGCTGGCGGCCGCCAGGGCCGCACTGCCCTCTGGCATCGCCCCGAACCTGCGCGTGAGCCTGGACTTCTCCCGCCCGGTACTGGAAGGGTGGGTGGAAGCCCGGGGGTACGGCAGCCTGGCCGCCGTGGTCTGGGCCTTGCTGCGGGCCTTCTTCTCGCGGCCCATCCGGCCCATCTGGATGAAGCGCCTCAGGCGGCACGTCCGGCGCATCTTCAGGCGGAAGGCACGGCCGCTGCAGGAAAGGCAGACCCGGCCCGTGACGTGAGGATTCGGTTACCTGGCACAAGAACGTTGGCAGATCACAGACAGGAGGATGCACAATGGATCAGAAGGACACCATGGAAGGCCTGCTCAGCGGTTTGAGCAACCTGCTTTCCACCAAGACGGTGGTGGGCGACCCCATCACCATGGGCGATGTGACCCTGGTGCCCATCGTCGACGTGATGTTCGGCTTCGGGAGCGGCAGCGGCACCGGCGGACCCGGTGAGACGCCTCGCGGCGGACAGGGCGGTTCCGGTTCAGGATCCGGCGGCGGCGGGGGCGGGCGCGTGGCCCCCAAGGCCCTGGTGATGATCAAGAACGGCGAGGTCAGCGTACTGTCCCTGGTGCGCGGCGGCACCATGGAACGCATCATTGAGATGGTGCCGGAAGTGGTGGGCAAGCTGGGCAAGTTCAAGGGTGCCTCCGGCGAAGAGGACAAGAAGGAAGACGCCGAGTAACCCGGCGCAGGCTCTCAGCCTGAACGCAGCGGAGACAGGGCAGCAGTGAGCCGCCCTGTCTCCGTTTTCACGTGTGACCGTGCGCGCGCTGCACCCTGGCGCGTGGGACGGGGGCCCTTTGCGGCATAGTAGGAGAGTCCTGACTTCAACACGCGCCGCTGAAGCTGGTGTCGCGCCGGAACCCGCAACCGGAGCGCCGCCTCCACGTCATTAGGGAGTGAAACTCGGGGTCCGGCCCCGGTCATCAAAAGGCCACACAGGAGGTGACGTGTCTGTGTTTCTGCAGTCGTCTCGCATCCGTTTTCTCCGTCGGGCCGCAGCCGGCGCCGCAGCGGTTTCCCTCGTCCTCGTCCTGGCGGGCTGTGGTCGAGCAGCCAGGAACCCCGCCCCTTCCGGCGGCCCCGCCGCCACGCCGGAGCGCGGACCAACCCAACCCCCCGCGGCGGAGCCGCTTCTGCTGTCCCGGCTGACAGCCCTCTCGTTCCTGGATGCCAGGACGGGTTGGGTCTCGGGCTACGCCGACGCGTCGGACTTCACAGCCGGTCAGGGGACGGCGTCCACGCCGGGTGCTGGTGCGCCGGGTACCGCCGCCGCCCAACTAGCTGCCACCGCGGACGGTGGCCGCACCTGGACCCGGGTGGCGGTGCCGGGTGACAACCCCCTGCTTCTTCATTTTGTCGATGCCCAGCATGGCTGGGCCCTTGCGGAGGCGGAGCTTAGCGGCCACAACTACAAGAGCATCGGGGTTTTCGCCACCGCTGACGGCGGCAGGACCTGGCAGCAGCAGTGGACGGGACCACGGCCCACCGACCTGGACAGCATGCTGATGCGGCAGAGGGTGACGCTGTCCGTCTTCGGCCTGGAGAAGGGATACGCCCTCGTGGGCGGCACCCTGCTGGCCACAGCGGACGGCGGCCGGGCGTGGCAGGCCGTCTCTTTCCCCAGCACCGGCTTCCGCCCCGTGCACATGAGCTTCGCAGATCCCCTCACCGGCTGGGTGGCCGGTGAAGAGGGCGGCCGCCCGATGCTGCTCTCCACGTCCGACGGAGGCGCGACCTGGACGGTGTCATTCCAGCCGGAAAAGCAGGTCCCCTACCTGAAGGACTCAGCGGGCGTCTCCTTCCCCGACGCCAGCCACGGGTGGCTCTACCTCAAAGGTGACGACTTCAGCAGCCGCTTCTACAGCACGTCCGACGGCGGCCGCACCTGGAACCTGCTGACGCAGGGCGTGGCAGGGGGCCGTCCG